>NZ_OZ244880.1:1662500-1995000 GCF_965221325.1 Candidatus Foliamicus sp.
CGCAGCTACCAGCAACAACTTTGCGGGAAGCCTCATTCCGCGTCCTCCCGCTCAATGGATTCGGCGCCCGAAGAACGAAGTATTTTCTCCGCCGGCGCCGCGCCCGCATCGGACACCGCAATCACGAAGCGGTCCACGTTGCTGGCGGGACGATAGACGCGGTCCTTCCACGCCGGGAAGCGGCCCACCACGAAGAACCCCAGCAGCGTGGCCAGTACGCCAAGAAGAATAGTCATCTCGTAGGTAATGAGCAGGTAGGGCGGCAGCGCAATAATGGGACGCCCTCCGGTGGGCAGCAGGAATCGAGTGGCCGTCCAAACGCACAGCGAAAAGCCGCCCACGGCGCCAAGCACGGCTCCCAACAAGGTAAACACACGCACCGGGCTCTTGCCCAGCCCCACCGCCTCTTCGGCGCCGTGCAGCGGAACCGGCGAGAACAGTTCAAATTCACCCACACCCTGCTCCCGCAAGGCCTTTGCTGCGCCCAGCGCAGCGTCCTCGTGAGCGAAGGTGGCCAGCAGCGTCATGTGCTCGCCTTTTGCTTGCGGAGCGGATTGAGCGTTTCCTTGACCTCGTAGATCGACACGGCAGGGAACACCTTGATGAACAGCAGGAACAGGGTAGTGAAGATCGCGAATGATCCCACGGTAATCGAAATCTCCACCAGGCTCGGGAAATAGGTACCGAACACATCCGGCAGGAACTTGCGCGGCAGCGAACTGGCCACAATCACGAAGCGTTCCGTGAGCATGCCGATATTGATGAGGATCGAAATCACCAGCATCGTATTCCAGTTCTGACGAATTCGCTTTGAAAACAGAAGCAGCGGAACAAATGCGCAAAATGCGATCATTTCCCAGTACAGCCACCAGAACGGGCCTTCCCATATGCGGTACAAGATGGCTTCGTTTTCAAACGATGTGTCCGCATACCACCCGGTGAACATCTCGCAGATATTGATATAGGTCCAGATCAGCGACAGCACCAGCAGCAGCTTGGAAAGATTGTCGATATGGAGCTTGCCGATGTAGCGCCCGAAACCCATGAACCGCCGCAGCATCCACATCACGGTCACGA
Organism: Candidatus Foliamicus sp.; assembly: GCF_965221325.1. Classification (GTDB taxonomy): domain Bacteria; phylum Pseudomonadota; class Gammaproteobacteria; order Steroidobacterales; family Foliamicaceae; genus Foliamicus. The sequence continues at coordinate 1,663,578 of NZ_OZ244880.1, forward strand.
TGCCCGCGGTGCCCGAGTAAATCGCCCCGCAAACGAAATACGGCGCGAATATGGTCTGGTGCAGCCCGGGCACCGTGGACAAGGCGAAGTCCCACGACACGATGGAATGGACCGATACCGCCAGGGGAATGACCAGCACCGCGAAGAAGGTGTACGACCAGCCCAGCGTGTGCCATTCCTGAGCGGTGCCGCGCCAGCCGAAGCAGAGGATGGTGTATATCCGGCGCCGCAAGCCCGTGGAGGCATCCCGCACCGCGGCAAAGTCCGGCAGCGATCCCATGTAGATGAACACCGTGCTGGCCGTGAGATAAGTCAAAACCGCCATCACGTCGAACATCAACGGCGAACGGAAGTTGGGCCACAACTCCATGGGATTGGGGGCCGGGAAAGTCCAGTGCAGGAACCAGACTCGCCCCACATGCACCATGACGAACATCGCAGCGGTCATCAACGAGAACAGCGTCATCGCCTCGGCGCTGCGATAGATGGACTTTCGCCAGTCCGACTGGGTAATGTGCAGCACTGCCGACAGCAGTGTCCCGGAGTGACTGAGGCCGATCCAGAAAATGAAATTCGACAGGTAGGTGCCCCACATGGCGTTGCGGTTCATGCCGGCAACGCCCACGCCAACCACGATCTGGTAGATCCAGGGCGCCAGGAAGAACAGCAGCGCTACCCCGACCGATATGCCTAACGTCACCCAGTAGCGCCAGGTGGTGGTGGTAAGCGCGCTGATGACGTCGCGGTTGACCTCGGCGTAAGCCGGCTGGCCGTGATCGAACATCTGTTGGCGCAGCGCAGAGGACATGTCTAAACGACCGGCTCGACGAATTCGGCCATACGCGGTTCACCGGCTGCGGCATGGCCATCTGCAGCGTCTCCGTGGTGCTCTTCATCCGTCTCCGCATGCAACGGTTCGCGCGCGTTCTTCAGATAAATCACGCTGGGCGCTGTGTTGAGTTCTTTCAGCACTTCGTAGGCCCTGGGATCCTGCATCTTCCTGGAAACCGCGCTTTCGGGGTCGTTGCGGTCGCCAAACACGATCGCGTCGGTGGGACAGGCCTGGGCGCAAGCGGGCTGCGCCTCGCCGTCAGCCACCCGGCGGTCCTCATCACGGGCCAGGTCCTTGGCGCGGTTGATGCGCTGTACGCAGAAGGTGCATTTCTCCATCACGCCCTTCTCGCGCACCGTCACGTCCGGATTGAGCTGCTGTTCAAGCGGCTCGTCCCAGGTATAGGTAAACCAGTTGAAGAAACGCACTTCGTAAGGGCAATAGACCGCGCAGGTGCGTGTGCCTATGCAGCGGTTGTACACCTGGGCGTTGAGTCCGTCCTGGTTGTGGTAGGTAGCAAACACCGGGCAGGCGATCTCGCAAGGCGCCTTGTCGCACTGCTGGCAGAGCATGGGAATGAAATTCAGCCGCGCATCGGGGTAATCGCCGTCCCAGTAGCGTTCCACCCGAAGCCACTTCATTTCGCGGCCCTGCCGCATGCGCTTCTCGCCCACGATGGGCAGGTTGTTCTCCGCTTGGCAAGCCACCACGCAGGCTTCGCAGCCCGTGCAGCGGTCCAGGTCCACGGCCATGGTCCAGTGGTAATCGAACTCCGTGTAGTACCCGTCCACGCGGTATTCGCGCAATTTGTCCCTTATGGAGCTCATCGCCCTAGTGTCCCTCGTCCGGTCCGAGAATTTGTCTGCCCAAGGTGCGGCTCAGGCCACTGGTCCTGGTCAGGCGCCCGCGCTTGCCCAATGCCCGCAGAGCAACCCGAGTGGCCGCCCAGGCCAGCGCCCCGGTGGCTGCATCGCCTTTCGCCGCCAGCAGCGAGGCTGCGTTCGCTCCGCGGCCCTGCGCATAACGGCCGTTGGCGCTGTGGCCGTGCCCCAGCGGCATGGCGATAACGTCCGGGCGCACGCCGCGATACACGAATACGGGCACACTCACCTTGCCGGCCGGAGATTCCAGTTCCACCAGGTCGCCGTTGCTCAGCCCCAAGCTTTCGGCGGTGGTGGGATTCACTTCCGCCCAGCTCCCATACACAACGCTGGTGAGCGGATCCGGCATTTCCTGTATCCATGGCAGGTTGGCGCCCACGCCTTCGCGGAAGCCCTGCGTGACATAAGGATGGAAGAAAAACGGGAAGTCGGATTCGGCGCCCGCGAACTCCGCGTCCGGCACCGCATCGGGAGCAGCCGTCTCGGTCGCGATCTCATCCGCCATGCCTTCCGCCAGCGGCGCCGCCCACATCCCGTTTTGCTGGGCAAGCCGAAAGCGTGCCTCGAAATCGCCGGTCAAACCAAGGGACTCCCATGCCTTGGCCCACTCCGAGCGCGTGTACGCAGCCGCATCTTTGAAGGGCAGCGCTTCTGCCGCAGCGCCGCCGATGCGGCCAGCCAGCCGAAGAACGATGTCGGTGATCGACAAAGTGTCGTATAAGCGTTTCTGCACCGGCTGCTGCAGCGTAACCGTGAGATCGCCGGCGCCCGGCGAAGATATATCGTCTCCCCAGGTTTCCAGGAAGCTGTCTGTGGCCAGGACCCAATTCGCGGCAGCGGCGGAGTCGTGCAGGAAACTGTCCAGGCTCACAACCAGTTCGGCCTGCTCAAGCGCTCGAGCAATGCCCAGCGATTCCGGCAGGTCGTGGACAGGATCAACGCCGGCCAGAACGACCAGCGACACGTCGCCGTCGGCGGCTGCGGAAGTAAACGCCTCAATGTCTGCAAGACCGGAGTAGGCCGTCGCATGCGCCAGGTTGGGCCGCACGGTATTGCCTAACGCGCCCAGAACGCGATTCAGTCCGGCAACCGCGGTCAATGCCGCCGTCGCGTTCATTCCCGCCCCGGCTGCACCGCCACCCAGAACGAGAGGCGCCTTGGCCGCATCAAGACGATCCGCAAGAGCCGTCACGCTAGCGAGCGACAGGTCCGCATGCTGCGCTGCCTCAGCGAGGCTCATCGCTTCGCCCAAGCCGTCCCAGGTAGCGGTCTCCTCGCCTCCCCGCCCGCGGCGCAGCATCTCGGCAACCAGTGCCAACGCCAGTTGGCCCTCGCTGCCCGGCCGCGCCGGCAGCCACTCGTCGGCATTGGCGCCGGTAAGCGACAGCCTGGGTTCGATCTGCACCAAATAGCCGCGATGTTCCCCAGAGCCTTGGCGAAACTCGCCGTAGGCCTTGGCGTAGGCGACCGGCGAACGCCAGGAACCCAGGAAATCAGCGCCGAAGGAAACGACCAGATCGGCCTTGGCGAGGTCGTAATGCGGCAGACCCCCGAAGCCGTACATCGCCTTGGCGGCCGCCAGTTCGGTAGCGGTTGTGTCCAATGCGAGGCGCAGCACATTGGCGTTCAGAGCGTCGGAAAAGCGGCTCAGCGCCTCTTCGCCGGAACTCAGGGCGCCGCCGGTCAGCACCCAAACCCGACCGCCCATGCCCGCCGAATCCAGAGCGCTCAGACGCGCGGCAACCTCTCCAAGGGCTTCATCCCAAGTTGCCGGAACAAAGCCGCCCTGCCCGTCCGCGCGCATTGGCGAACGAAGCCGGTCGGGGTTGTAGAGGGCATTCAACGACGCTTGTCCGAGCGCGCAGGAACCGCCGCGGTTGAGCGGGTGCCCCGCATTACCTTCAATCTTCTTGGCCCGTCCCTCGCGCACCTTCACGGAAATACCACAGCCGGCCGGACACATGCGGCACAGGGTGTTGTACCAGGTGTCCATCCCCGGCGAAAAGTCCTCCGGTGGAATATGCGTGGAAAGCAGCGTTTCCAGGGGGCGCTGGTTCACCTCGCCCAGCAGCAAACCCACGCCAACGCCGACACCACCGGCGCCGGCAAATTTGAAAATATCCCTGCGGCTTACCATGACATCAATAGTGGCAAGTCAGGCAGTCCTGGCCGTTGGTCACCTGCTCTTCGGTGTGGCAATCAATGCACCAGGGCATCCGCAGGTCCTGGTTGAGATCAACGCGCCGCGTGACGCGCTCCATTTCTTCCACCGGCCCGTGGCAGGTCTGACATTCCACGCCGCCGCGAATATGCGGCTTGTGGCGGAAATGCACAAAATCGGGCGTGTCGTGAATCTTGACCCAGGGAATGCCCTCGCCGCGCTCCCAGTAGTCGAACAATTTCTCGACCTCCGGTGTGTTGCGCACCTCGGTCAGCCCCTTGTGGCACCCTACGCAGGTCTCCACACTGGGCACTCCCGCGCTCGCCGAGCGATCCGCCCAAGCATGGCAATACTGGCAAGGAATCTCGTTTTCGTCCGCGTGAATCACGTGGCTGAATTCGATCGGCTGAATCGGGGTGTGGTCGTTGAGCCAGGCGCCGTGCGCCCAATGGCCGGCAAATGCACCAACTATTACCATTACGGCCACAAGCAACCCCGTGAACACGGGCCGTGCGGCGTCTAGCACCGAAATCGACAAGATCAGCTCCAATCCTGAACGGCGCGGAATTATAGACGCTTACACCCCCTGCTGCACGAGAAGTGGGCAAGATTTTTCCGACTTTGCGCTGCCCACGCCAAGCCGCTTTGCGCCGTTAAGGTTCGCTACAGGACTACCAGCGGATCGTCCATCGTGGCCAGCGGCTCGAACCCGTTTTTGGTTACGACAATCAGGTCTTCGAGATGCGCGCCGCCCCAGCCGATTTCCAGCGACGGCATATCCACCGTCAGTGTCATGTTCTCCTGAAAAACAAGGTCGTCGGAAACCATGAACGGCAACCCGTCCCGGTACGGCTGGTCGGTGTGCTGGAGGCCCACGGAGTGCGGTGAAGCGCCGAACACTGCTCGCGTCAGCGCCTTGTTGGCCTTGGCCATGGCGTCTGCCGCATGGGCGCGAATTTCGGAGTATTTCAGGCCGGGCCGCAGGGCTTCCAGCGCGGCTTCGTATCCGGTCCGGAGTATGGCCACTCGATCCAGAACATCCTTGCGCGGCTCGCCCAGGCACCAGGTGCGGCCGAAATCCCCATGGTAGTAGTTGATCTGGCTAACCGCGTCCACCATCATAGGCCGCCCCGGCACCACCTCGCCGTCGGCGAACCCGCCAATCGTGCCCACCGCAATCCAGATCGCCTTGGCGCCGCGCGTGGCGGACTCCTCCAGGAAAAGCTGATCGACGTCGGCCTTGGTCATCCCCGCTTCCACCTTGCGCAGCATCGCCATGCAGGCATCCTGGTTGGCCCGCGCCGCAACGCGCATGTGCGCCAACTCGACGTCGGACTTGATCATGCGAATCTTGCGAAAGGTATTGTCGCCCGGCACGCAGGTCACCGAGTGCTGCCCCAGGCTGCCGAGCACGTGGGCAATGCGCATGTCGTCCACTGCCACGCGCCCCTTGGCCAGCCCCGCTTCCTCAAGCGCGCGCACCAGCGCCCATTCCGGGGTCGCCGCCTTGCGGTTCTCGAAACGCCGCTCCATCTCCACCCAGCCTCGCTCAATGTCCGTGAGGCTGTCTTCGCGGACCGGACGGCGAAATCCGCCAGCCGCGGCAGGTTCCCGATTCCAGGTATCGGGGTCGCGGTACTGCTCCCAGGCTGTCGGCGCGCTATAGGGAATGACCTCCGGATATTCCCGCTGCGCATTCGCGATAAACCAGAGATCCGTTGAAGCCACGACCAGGAAAGAGGGCTTGGCGGGATCCCGCGGCATCACTGCGAAGCTCGGAATGGCGCGCAACTTCTGCACTTCGTAGGAAAAATAGTTGCCCAGATAGAACACATTGACCGGGTTCAGCGCAACGATTCCGTCAACGCCTTCCTGCTCCATCACTTCGTAGGCGCGCGGCTTGTTCACGAGGCTGCGCCCATCGAAATCGACCGCAGGCGACGGCCCCGGTGCAATCAGGCCCCAGTTGGCCTGCGCCTCGCGGGCGCCCAGCGTCGCGCCGGCCAATGCAAAAGAGGCGCCTCCCGCGATTCCGGCAAAGAAATCGCGCCGTTCGATATCGTGGGTAGTGTTCTTGCTCATGCCGCCCCCCTCCTGATGATGTCTTGCAAACCCTCGGCCAGCCGGTCAACCTGGGCTTCCGTGTTGTAGTGATGGGTGGAGGCCCGCACCGTGTTCAGGCCCATGTCGGTTTCGCGCACCCAAACCCGGTGCCTGTCCCATAGGGCATCGACCACCGCTTGCCGCTCGAATCCCTGCAGCGTGAATCCGATCAGGCCGCCGCTGAGTTGCGGGTGCGCGGAGGTATGTACATGGGCTTGCGGTATCGCCTCCAGCCTTTCCCGCAACCGCGCGGCCAGCGCGCGAATGCGCCGTTCGATGCGTTGACGGCCGACAGCGTTCTGAAACTCGACTGCCGCGAGCGTGGCTTCCAACAGAGGGCCTGCCCGCTGGCTTAGCCGGTCATAACGCCGGGCGCCGCTTTCCGTATCGTCCCAGTCCATGGAAGCCACGGTCGGCCAGAGCTTATCCTGCGATTCGCGCCGCAGGTAGAGGAAACCTGTGCCCACCGGAGCGCCCAGCCATTTGTATGGGCTTGAGGCATAGAAGTCGGCGCCCAGCGCATCCAGGTCCAGCGCCAGCATGCCCAGCGCATGGGCGCCGTCCACTACCGTGAGAATCCCACGCGGGCGGGCCAGGGCCGCCAGCTCCTTCACCGGCAACATGCAGCCGGTAGGGAAGGTTATGTGGCTCACGCTGATTACACGCGTACGCGGCGTGATGGCGTCCTCGAAGCGGTTGAGGATGTCGGCGGGGCTGGGAGTGGGAATGGGAAACGGCAACTCCTTCACCACCACGCCATGCCGCTTGGCCTTGATCTTCCAGGGCTCCAGCCCGCCAGGATGCTCGTGAAACGAGCACAGCACCTCGTCGCCCGCCTTCAGATCAAGGCCGTTGGCGATGAAACTCATGCCCTCGGTGGTATTGCGGGTAAGCGCAACCTCGCCGGCATCAGAATGTGCAAAGTCCGCCAGTGCCTGCCGCAGTTCCTCCTGGACATCCTTGTGCCTTCGGTTGGTTCGCCCCGGATCGGCGGCCAGCCCCCGGTAACCCTCCACCACTGCGTAGTAGGCGGCTTTGGGCATGGGCCCCAAAGTACCGCTGTTCATGTACGCGAGCTCGTCGGAAATCAGAAACTCACCGCGCACACAGGCCCAGAAATCGTCCTCCGACATACCGGCAGCGGCAGCGTCGCGAATTGTGCGTGCCGAATCGAGCCCTGCGCCAAGCGCCGCGGATGCGGGCAGCGTAGCGCCCGCCACGGCTGCGCCCAGGAACAGCCGGCGGGACACGCCCGCGGCGGTTCCGGACTCCTGCATGATACGGTTCGCGTTCTCCAGCATGAAGACAGCCTGTGCCTGCGCTTTCCTGCACAAGAGGCAAGGCATCATAATAGACTACGCTACCGGCGCGGAAAGCCTTTCCTGGGGAAACCACAAACCATTTCCGAACATACTGGGGCCGCCTGGTCAGGCCCATGATCACTTGCTTGCGAGGAACAACCCGGTGAAGCCGCTCATGCGCCACGCCGGCGGCGCAATTGTGGCCGCTGTCGTGCTGGCCGTTGGTGGCCTGGCGCCGTGTATGGCGACCGAGCAAACGCCGCTGCGCATGGCGGTGACGCTGATGCCGGCCAGCTTCGGCGATCCGTTCCGAACTTTGGGAGTTCCCGGGGACTTCGTCTGGCGCCAGATATTCGACTCGCTGACCGAGAGCGACGAGCAAGGCCGCATCGTCCCCCTGCTGGCCGAAAGTTACGAAAACCTCAACCCTCATGCCTGGCGCTTCGTATTGCGCGAAGGCGTACGTTATGCAAACGGCCGGCCCTTTACCGCCTCCTCGGCAATCGAAGTGTTCGACTGGCTGCTAAGCAGCGAGGGCCGGGCCACGGCGGCGGGTTGGGAACTGCGCGGCATAAGCAAGGTAGAAGCAAAGGACGCGCGTACGCTGATCTTCACCACCAGGGAGCCCGACCCGATCCTGCCCAACCGGCTGACGATGGCGATGATGATCGATCCGCAAGCTTGGCGCGAAATGGGCCGGCAGCGCTTTTCGCGCACTCCCGTGGGCACGGGCTCGTACCAACTGCGAGACTGGCAGAACCGCAACGGCGCAGTGGTGCTCACGGCCAATCCTCATGCTTGGCGCCCGCCCAAGATCCAGAAGGTGGAAATCTACCCGCTACGCGACCATGCTTCGCGTTTCCAGGCGGCGCTATCCGGCCAACTGGATATCACCATGTCCCTGCGCCCTGAGCAACTGGACACTTTTCGCTCGCGCGGCTTCAGGGTTTATGTCGATAACCTGCGGCAGATCGTCGCCTTCGCCTTTGACGTGCTGGGACACCCCGACTCGCCGATTGCCGACGCGCGCGTTCGCCACGCACTCAACTACGCCGTGGACCGAAGGACGATCTCGGAAGACATACTGCAGGGCTTTGCGCCACCGGCCAGCCAGGGATCGGCGCCCGGCGTATTCGGCCACAATCCGCGCATCAAGCCCTATCCCCACGACCCGCGCAAGGCTCGGGCGCTGCTCGCCGAAGCAGGCTACCCGAGCGGTTTCTCGATGGAAGTGCAGGTTGTGACCGGCACCTATCCCAACGACCTGGAAATCTTCGCCAAGGTGCAGCAGGACCTGGCGGCCGTGGGCGTGGACATGGCGTTCCGCTCAACGCTGTTCTCCGACTGGATCCGCCAGTTCTTCCAAAATGTCTGGCGCACCGAAGCCTTCTCGCTGGCATGGAACACGGCCCCATTCAACGACGCCTTGCGCCCCATGGAACAGTATTCCTGCCTCAAGATTCGGCCGTTCTTCTGCGACGAGGCACTCAGGGAGAGAATCATCGCCGCGAGCCGCGAAATGGACGCCGGACGCAGGGAAGCTCAGTTGCAGCAACTGGCCGTCGAATATCGCCGGCGCGCCCCCAGCCTCCAGCTACTGGAATACGGCCACATGTGGGTGGTTGCTCCCGATATCCGTGGTTTCAATCTCCGTACCCGCACGCCGCAGCTCTACCGGGCGGAAAGAACTAGGTGATGCTCTCGGGTCTTGCGCAGCGCCTCGCGCGGCTGCTGTTCCTGTTGCTGGGCGTAAACGCGCTGCTTTTCGTTGCGCTTGGCCTGGCCGGGGATCCAGCCCTGATCCTGGCCGGCGAAGAGGCGACGCCAGAGCTGCTCGAACGGATCCGCACAGAATACGGCCTCAACCTCCCGGCCTGGCAGCGCTACCTGGTGCAGCTCGGGCGCATGGTGCAGCTCGACTTCGGCGTCTCGCTCTATACCGGACAGCCGGCACTGGCCATGGCGCTGGAACAACTGCCAGGCACGCTGCTCATGGCAGTCTTGAGCATGGCCTTGACTCTGATCACGGCGATTCCCGCGGGCGCCTGGATAGGCCAGCGCCCCGAAGCCGCTTCACGTCGCTTCGGGGCTGCGCTTACCGCCGTGGCACAGGGCATCCCTGGCTTCGTTATGGCGCTGGTGCTGATCCAGATATTCGTAGTGCACCTGGGCTGGCTGCCCTCGCTCGGCTACGGTCAGCCGGCTGCCTGGATACTGCCGAGTGTTTCACTGGGCTTTTTCCTGGCGCCAAAGCTGTGCCGCGTGGTCAGTGCCGGCGTGGCCGAGGCGATGCAGCAGGACTACATACGCACCGCCCGCGCCAACGGCGCTTCGATGCGATTCATACTCTGGAGAGAGGCCTTGCCTGCCGCTATGCCGGCGGCGGTGGCGCTGATTGGCGCGCAGTTCGCTTTCCTGGTGTCCGGCGTGGTGCTTATCGAAAGCCTGTTCCTGTGGCCGGGCATCGGCCTGTTGCTGCTGCGCTCGGCTCAGACCCTGGATTTCCCGGTGCTCCAGGCGATCTGTTTCGTGGTCGCGGCATTGGTTTTTGCTGTCAATAGCCTTGCGGACGCCCTGCTGCGCCTGGTAGATGCAAGGCTGAGACCGGCAACGCAATGAGCGCAAACCATGCCTGGCGCCGGCTGCTGAAGACCCTCAGGGCATCACCGCAACTGATCCTGGGCGCCGCGACGCTGCTCGGTTGGGCGCTGCTTCTGGCGCTGAGCGGCCTGCTGCAGACCCACGACCCGCAATTAGGGGACTTGAGCCAGCGCTTCGCGCCAGCCGGCACGGCGGAGCATTGGCTGGGCACCGACAACCTGGGGCGCGACGTCTGGTCGCGCGTACTGTCGGGTCTTCCCTGGTCGGTGGGCGTGGCGACCGTCTCCTGCTTGCTGGCGCTGCTGCTGGGCGGCTCGCTGGGCATGTGCGCGGCGCTTTACCAAGGCTATCCGCGCGTCATGATCAACCAACTGGTTGACGCAACGCTTTCGTTTCCGGGACTGGTTGCGGCGATCATCATTGTGGCCGTGGCGGGCCGCGGGTTCTGGCCGCTCAGCATCACGCTGGGCCTGCTTAGCTGGCCGGTTTTCGCCCGCGTGGTCTATGCCGAGAGCTTGCGTTTGCTGGCCCAGGACTACGTAACTGCGGCTCGCATCATGGCGGCAAGCGCGCCACGCATCCTCCTCGGCCACTTGCTGCCGGGACTGCGGCCGGTGCTGGCGGTAGTCTTCACGTTTCACTTCGCCGACATGCTGGTCGCGGAGAGCGCACTCTCGTTCCTGGGGCTGGGCGCACCGCTGGGTGTTCCCACCTGGGGGGCGCTGCTGCAGGAATCGCGCGACTTCCTGATCGTTGCGCCCTGGCTCATGGTCGTGCCGGCCACAGCCATTGCCCTGCTGGTCGTGTCCATTCACCTGTTGGGCGACGGCTTGAGCGCGCTCGACCGCGCCCAGCGATGAACAGCGCGGATTCCCTGCTGCAGATCCGCGGCTTGTGCGTGGATTTCCCGCGCGGGGGCCGAGTTGTGAACGAGGTTTCCCTGAACGCGGACGAGGGTGAAATCGTTGGCCTGGTAGGCGAATCGGGGGCCGGAAAATCGCTGGCCGCGCTGGCGATCCTGGGCCTGGTCCCGGCGCCGGGACGCATCGGCGGAGGCCAGGTGTTCGTGCGCGGTCAAGAGCTGACGCAGCTCGGCGAAACGGCCTTGCGGCCATTGCGCGGCAGGATCGCCGGGTTCGTGTTTCAAGATCCCTTGACCTCGCTCAACCCGGTGCGCCGCATCGGTTCCGTACTCACCGAGAGCGCCATGCGCCACTCCGGGCTGACTCGAAAGCAGGCGCGCGAAAGAGCGGCGGAAGCCTTGCGCTCGGTCGAACTGCCGGAGCCCCAATCGGCAATGCGCGCCTACCCGCACCAGTTTTCGGGTGGCCAGCGCCAGCGCATCATGATCGCTCTGGCGCTCATCAACCGACCGCCGCTGCTGATTGCCGATGAACCTACAACGGCGCTGGATACAGCAGTGCAGTCGCGCATTCTTGAGCTGCTGAAGCGCCGCGCGAAGCGCCATACCTTATTGATGATTACCCACGACCTGGCGCTCGCGGCCCGCTTCTGCGACCGCCTCTACGTCATGCACCGCGGGCAGGTGGTGGAGCACGGGCCGGCCCGCGAGCTGTTCTCCAAGCCTCGCCACGACTACACCCGCTCGCTGCTGCAGGCGCTGCCGGGCAGGCGCGCGGCCGCTCCTGCGCGCCGCCGCCGCAGCAAGGCGCGAGAGGCGGTAGCTGCTTTGCGCGGCCTCACAGTCCGATATCGGGGCGCGCCGCAGCCGGCTGTCGATGACGTGGCCTTTTCGATTTACGCCAACGAAACGGTGTGCCTGGTCGGAGAGTCCGGATCAGGCAAAACCACGATTGCGCGGGCGCTTGCAGGCGTAATCGAGGTGAATCCGGAGCAACTGCGCTTCCCGGCCCTTGATGCGAAGCTGCCCAGCGCCAAGAGGCGCGCGCGACACATGCAGATGGTGTTCCAGGACCCCTACTCCAGCCTCAACCCGCGATGGCCGGTGGAACGCATTGTCGCGGAACCAATGCGGATACATCGGCTCTGCCGCCGCAAGGAACAGAAGGCCCGCGTGGCGGCGCTTCTGGACCGGGTCGGCCTTGATCCTCGGCAGATGGGCCGACGGCCGACCGCATACTCGGGCGGCCAGCGTCAGCGCATCGCCCTGGCGCGGGCGCTGGCGCTGAATCCGCGCTTGCTGCTCGCCGACGAAGCGTTGTCCGCGCTGGACATGCGCACTCAGGCACGCATCCTGAAGCTGCTGGCGGAAATCCGCGCAGAGCGGAGCATGGCGCTGCTGCTGATCACCCACAACCTGGTGCTGGCCGCACAAGTAAGCGACCGGGTCATCGTGCTACGGCGCGGAAAAATAGTGGAGCAGGGGCTCACGCCGGAAGTCATGAGCAGACCCAAGCACGAATACACCCGCGAACTGCTGGCTGCGCAGGCGCGCTGGGGGCTTGACCCCCATCCCGAGACGGCACCGGCAGCACCCGATCCGCGAGACCCCTGACACCGGCGCCGACCCAGCACGCGCGATTAGCGAGACTGCCAATCCGCAGCAAGCGGTATTCGGCATGTAAACTTCCTGCTTGTGAAACGACGCGACCTATTGCGCGGCGCCGCCGGCGCCTTGGCATTGACATTGCCGCCAGCACGGGCTGCCGCGCTGCTCGACAATCGGTGGGACTTCATCATCGTGGGCGCAGGCACGGCTGGCTTGCCGGCCGCCATCCACGCATCAAGACGCGGCGCAAGTGTGCTGCTGCTGGAAGCGGCCGACAAGCTGGGCGGTACGCTCAACATGGCGCAAGGGCAAATCAGCGCGGGCGGCACGCGCCTGCAGGAAGCCTTAGGCATTGCCGACTCGCCGGACCGGCACTACGAAGACATCATGGATATCACCTTCGGCGAGGCCGATCCGACAATTGTCCGGCGCACGGTGGACCTGGCCCCGGACACGCTGAACTGGATTCTGGATCAGGGCCTGGTGCCTCTGCCGGGTCACCCGGTCACCGGCGATGCGCCGGGCCGGCCAGCTTACAGCGTGCGCCGATACTTCTGGGCCGCAGAGGCGGGTCGCGCGATACTCAAGGTGGTGCTGGAGGAGTTCAATCGCGAATTGCCGCATGGCCGTATCGCCACGCGGCTGAATACTCGCGTTAACGGCCTGTTGATGACCGATGCGGGAACTGTGGAAGGTGTTCGGGCAGAAAGCGGGGGCGAGGAATTCGCGTTTCGTGGCCGTCACGTGCTGCTCACCAGCGGCGGTTACGCCATGAACCCGGATATGTTCGAATTGCTGACCGGACATCCGCCCTACGCCGCCGGCGCCTGGCCGCATTCGCTGGGCGACGGACTGGAACTGGCGGTTTCCGTGGGCGGCTGGCTGCGCGGCCAGCGGTTGCACCGGGCGGGAACCGGGTCCATCCTCACCGTCGGCGAATTTCCCGCCAAGGTATATGCGCGATTCTCCACCGTCCCGCAGCAACGGTTGCCGTGGGAAATCTGGGTGAACGACCGAGGCCAGCGTTTCATCCGCGAGGATGAGCCCCTGGTGCGACCGCGAGCCCAGGCCGTGCTAAGGCTCCCGCGCCTGCGCTACGTGATCGTTTTTGACCAGCACATACTGGACACGGCGCCGCCCGGTTTACCGGATTTCACCCGAGAACAGTTCCTGGAACACTGCGACAACCACCCCATGTTCACCCGTGCGGACAGCCTGGCGGAATTGGCGGAAAAGGCCGAAGTGGACTTAGCAGGACTCGAAGAAACGGTGCGCGCCTACAACGCCGCGGTGGCAAGCGGCGGCGACTCGTTTGGCAGGCAACACCTTCCTGCCCCCATCAGCCGGCCGCCATACTATGGCATTACACACCTCGGCAGTTCCGCCACCTCATCGGCCGGCGTTGCGGTCAACGCCGAAATGCAGGTATTGCGTGGCGACTCGGAGCCGATTCCCGGCCTTTACGCAACGGGCGAAGTACTCGGTTCCGGCTCCACCCTGGGGTCCACCTTCGCGCCAGGCATGATGCTCACACCCGCACTTTCGCTGGGCCGCTGGCTAGGAATGACGCTACCCGTCTGAAGTTCCCCTTGTGTGTTAGTCTGGCTTTCGCCTTTAGCTGCTGAGAACGGCACATAAGGCACACAAGTACCACATTTCCGCCCGTCTGAGTGAAGGACTCGCTGGCGCGGCAAAAGGGGGATTTGATGACACACGTTCCTGGGCAGAGTGTTTTGCGGGCATGCCGGACAATTGGGGACTGGTCGATCGCGAGCCATCCAGGCGCTGCAGTGCGCGGTCCCTTGCAAGAACATAAGTCCCGGCCCCTGCCGATGACGCGGTGCTCCCTGGCCCGGTTTTTCGGCTGGTGTTTGGCGCTTGCGCTGGTCTTGGTAACTGCCCTTCAGCCAGTCCAAGCGCAGAGCTCGGCGCCGGGCAAGCCGCAGAATGTTGCAGCGGTTTCGGGTGATGCCTCGGTGCTGCTGACTTGGAACGCAATTGCTTCCGCCACCAAGTGGCAGGTGCGCTACAAGGCAGGCAATGCGGCATGGGGCGGTTGGGCAGACATCGCCGGCAGCGGCGGCTCAACGGCCAGGCACACGGTCACGGGATTAACCAACGGCACAGCGTATCTGTTCCGCGTACGCGCGTTTCGCGGAATTGCTGCCGGCCCAACCTCGGACAACGTGAGCGCAACGCCGGCGCCAGCGCCCGGCAAACCGCAGAATGTTGCCGCCGTGCCCGGTGATGCCTCGGTGCTGCTGACTTGGAACGCAATTGCTTCCGCCACCAAGTGGCAGGTGCGCTACAAGGCAGGCAATGCGGCATGGGGCGTCTGGGCAGACATCGCCGGCAGCAGCGGCTCAACGGCCAGGCACACGGTCACGGGATTGACCAACGGCACAGCGTATCTGTTCCGCGTGCGCGCGTTTCGCGGAATTGCTGCCGGCCCAACCTCGGACAACGTGAGCGCAACGCCGGCGCCCGCGCCCGGCAAACCGCAGAATGTTGCCGCCGTGCCCGGCGATGGCTCGGTGCTGCTGACTTGGAACGCAATTGCTTCCGCCACCAAGTGGCAGGTGCGCTACAAGGCAGGCAATGCGGCATGGGGCGGTTGGGCAGACATCGCCGGCAGCAGCGGCTCAACGGCCAGGCACACGGTCACGGGATTGACCAACGGCACAGCGTATCTGTTCCGCGTGCGCGCGTTTCGCGGAATTGCTGCCGGCCCAACCTCGGACAACGTGAGCGCAACGCCGGCGCCCGCGCCCGGCAAACCGCAGAATGTCTCGGCGGTGCCGGGCGATGGCTCGGTGCTGCTGACTTGGAACGCAATTGCTTCCGCCACCAAATGGCAGGTGCGCTACAAAGCGGGCAATGCGGCATGGGGCGGTTGGGCAGACATCGCCGGCAGCGGCGGCTCAACGGCCAGGCACACGGTCACGGGATTGACCAACGGCACAGCGTATCTGTTCCGTGTGCGCGCGTTTCGCGGAATTGCCGCCGGCCCACGCTCGGACAACGTGAGCGCAACGCCGGCGCCCGCGCCCGGCAAACCGCAGAATGTCTCGGCGGTGCCGGGCGATGGCTCGGTGCTGCTGACTTGGAACGCAATTGCTACCGCCACCAAGTGGCAGGTGCGCTACAAGGCAGGCAATGCGGCATGGGGCGGTTGGGCAGACATCACCGGCAGCGGCGGTTCAACGGCCAGGCACACGGTCACGGGATTAACCAACGGCACAGCGTATCTGTTCCGCGTGCGCGCGTTTCGCGGAATCGCTGCCGGCCCAACCTCGGACAACGTGAGCGCAACGCCGGCGCCCGCACCCGGCAAGCCGCAGAATGTCTCGGCGGTGCCGGGCGATGGCTCGGTGCTGCTGACTTGGAACGCAATTGCTACCGCCACCAAATGGCAGGTGCGCTACAAGGCGGGCAATGCGGCATGGGGCGGTTGGACAGACATCGCCGGCAGCGGCGGCTCAACGGCCAGGCACACGGTCACGGGATTAACCAACGGCACAGCGTATCTGTTCCGCGTGCGCGCGTTTCGCGGAATTGCTGCCGGCCCAACCTCGGACAACGTGAGCGCAACGCCGGCGCCAGCGCCCGGCAAACCGCAGAATGTTGCCGCCGTGCCCGGTGATGCCTCGGTGCTGCTGACTTGGAACGCAATTGCTACCGCCACCAAATGGCAGGTGCGCTACAAGGCAGGCAATGCGGCATGGGTCGGTTGGGCAGACATCGCCGGCAGCGGCGGCTCAACGGCCAGGCATACGGTCACGGGATTGACCAACGGCACAGCGTATCTGTTCCGCGTGCGCGCGTTTCGCGGAATTGCTGCCGGCCCAACCTCGGACAACGTGAGCGCAACGCCGGCGCCCGCGCCCGGCAAACCGCAGAATGTTGCCGCCGTGCCCGGCGATGGCTCGGTGCTGCTGACTTGGAACGCAATTGCTTCCGCCACCAAGTGGCAGGTGCGCTACAAGGCAGGCAATGCGGCATGGGGCGGTTGGGCAGACATCACCGGCAGCGGCGGTTCAACGGCCAGGCACACGGTGACGGGATTGACCAACGGCACAGCGTATCTGTTCCGCTTGCGCGCGTTTCGCGGAATTGCCGCCGGCCCACGCTCGGACAACGTGAGCGCAACGCCGGGACCAGCCCCCGGCAAACCGCAGAATGTCTCGGCGGTGCCGGGCGATGGCTCGGTGCTGCTGACTTGGAACGCGATTGCTACCGCCACCAAATGGCAGGTGCGCTACAAGGCGGGCGCCGCCGACTGGACAGACTGGGCAGACATCGCCGGCAGCAATGGCTCGACCACCAGTCACACGATCACGGGATTGACCAACGGCACGGAGTATCTGTTCCGTGTGCGCGCGTTGCGTGGAACTGCTGCCGGGCCGCGCTCGGATAACTTGAGCGTCACGCCGGGACCAGCCCCCGGCAAACCGCAGAATGTCTCGGCGGTGCCGGGCGATGGCTCGGTGCTGCTGACTTGGAACGCAATTGCTACCGCCACCAAATGGCAGGTGCGCTACAAGGCGGGCGCCGCCGACTGGACGGACTGGGCGGACATCGCCGGCAGCAATGGCTCGACCGCCAGTCACACGATGACCGGATTGACCAACGGCACGGAGTATCTGTTCCGCGTGCGCGCGTTTCGCGGAATTGCCGCCGGCCCACGCTCGGACAACGTGAGCGCAACGCCGGGACCAGCCCCCGGCAAACCGCAGAATACCGTAGCCATTCCGGGCGATGGCTCGGTCTTGCTCACCTGGAACGCAATTGCTACCGCCACCAAGTGGCAGGTGCGCTACAAGGCGGGCGCCGCCGACTGGACGGACTGGGCAGACATCGCCGGCAGCAATGGCTCGACCGCCAGTCACACGATGACCGGATTGACCAACGGCACGGAGTATCTGTTCCGCGTGCGCGCGTTGCGTGGAACTGCTGCCGGGCCGCGCTCGGATAACTTGAGCGTCACGCCGGCGGCGAATAATGCGCCGACGGTGGCCAGTGCGATTACGGATCAGTCGGTTGTTGTGGGCTCCACGCTGACAGTGGACCTTGAGGCAAGCGGCAGCGAAGTTTTTGCGGACGTCGACGGCGATACGCTGACGTATACGGCGACATCGGAGGCGCCAGGTGTGGCGGGAGTGTCGTTGTCGGGAACCACGTTGACAGTCACCGGAGGCGCTCTGGGCACGGCGGCGGTGACGGTTACAGCGGAAGACCCGGGCGGCGCGTCGGTATCGGACGCGTTCGAAGTTACCGTGAGCAACAGCCTCAGGACCACGGCGCCGACAAATGTGCGCCTGACAGGTGGCGCTGCCCAACTCACGGTGGCCTGGGACTGGATTGACGGCACGGGCGGGATATGCCTGCTCACGGGAAGCCGGTCGGCTTTTGAGGTGGAATACAAGAAATCGACGGAGTCGAGTTGGCTGCAAGCATACGAAGTGCTTCCGAACAGCGCGGATCGTGGCGTGTTCGAGTTGAAAGGCAACGGCGCCCTGAGGCAGTTCACAATTGAGGAAGGAGCCGCAGGGCTGTTTGCAGCGCAGACCGGAGTTGCACTTGATCCTGTCGCGTACGATGTTCGCGTTTTGGCCTACAGTGGGCCATGCGAGCAACCGCCGCACGAGCCGAACAGTCCCTACAGCGTGGTGGCAAGCACCAGTGTCTTGCCGGCGGTGAGCAATGCGTCCGTTGCGGACGGTGGCGTCATGTCTGCTCCGGGGCAGGTGCTGCCCGGCTCGGGTGTTTCCGGCTTGCTGACGTTTGCGGGGCAGTCGGTGGAGGCGTTGCGTTTGCGCGAAGGCCGCGCGGTGCGCGAGGAGTTGCCCGAAGCACAGGGTGGTGAAGGCGCATTGACCTACGCACTGTCGCCCGAGTTGCCAGCGGGCCTGCAGTTCGATGCGGCCACGCGCACGATCTCGGGTACGCCCTTGGCGCCGGTTGCGGAGACGCGCTACACGCTCACTGTCACCGAGACCGAAGCATCAGCAGAAGGCACGCCGCAAAGCGCGTCGCTGTCGTTCCTGCTGGAGGTGGGGGCGGACACCAAGCCGGTTTTCGCGCAGGCCGTGGCGGACATGGCGTTCGAGCGCAACCAGCCGATCGAGCCGCGGGTGCTGCCGCTAGCCACGGGCGGCGAGGGCGAGTTGCGCTATGCGCTGGAGCCTTTCTTGCCGGCGGGACTGTATCTGGACCAAGACACGCGCACGATTTCGGGCACGCCGGAAACGGTGCGGGAAGAGACGCTGTATCGCTGGACGGCGGTGGACAGCGACGGTGATATGGCGGTGGCGGAGTTTAGGATGACGGTGGTTGCCGAGCCCAGCGTGGCGAGCCGCGCGGCATGGGCGCACAAGGCGATTCTGCCGGACCTGGTGCGCGGCGCCACGGATATGACGCTGGATGCGGTCGGGGCGCGCACACAGCAAGCGCGGACGGGCGATACGCAAGGTCTTGCCGCCGCCGGCACGGGGGAGGCACAGCTTCTGGGACAGCGATTCACGTTCGGTGTGAAGGACAATAGTTCGGCGCCGCAATCCTCGGCATTGGATAGTTTGCCGAGTCTCCTGCAAAGCACGGGTCCGACACTGAATACCGAGGATGCGGGCGAGGCCTTGATGCAGCGGATGCTGGAGGGCGCATCGTTCCGTATGCACTTGGGCGGCGGCGCGGACGGTATGGGCCGGCGCTATACGCTCTGGGGTCAGGGCGGCTACCGGAGCTTGAGCGCAGAGCAGGACGGCATCGCGTTCTCCGGCGGCTTGTCCGGGCTGCACCTGGGCGCGGATACGCGGTTGAGCGATACGCTGCTGGCAGGCGTTGCGGTCTCGCATTCCTCGGCGCAGATGGATTACACGGAAACGTATCGGGGCGAAGTCCTCGAAGGCGTGTATGGCTTTACGCTGTCCGGTGTGCATCCGTATGCGGATTGGCAGCACGCCAGCGGTCTTGGTGTGTGGCTGTCGGCCGGCGCCAGCCGCGGTGAAGTGCAGGTGTGGGACCGTGCGCTGGAAGAACAGGATGCGGTGCGCAATGCGCTGAGTGTGCATGCGCTATCCGGCGGTGTGGAGCGTCCTTTGGCGCGGCGTGGTGTCTGGGGCCTGGCGTTCAAGGCGGACGGTTCGGTATCGGATGTGACGGTGTCGGACGACGGTTCTGCGGATGACATAGCGCTGCGTGTATCGCGCTTGCGTATGTCGGTGCAGGCGGACTGGGAGCTGGGCGCATGGTCGCCTTATGCGGAACTGGGTCTGCGTCATGACGGCGGCGCCGGCGGTTCGGGCACGGGTCTGGAGGCGGGCGGCGGCGTGCGCTACTCGGGTACTTCGGGCTGGCAGTTCGAGGGTGAGGCACGAAGCTTGGCGCTGGGTTCGGGCAGCCGTAGAGAGTGGCAATTGCAGGCGACGCTGTCGAGGCAGCCTGCGGCGGGTGCGGGTGGTTTCCGGATGCGCTTGAGTCCGGCTTATGGTCCTGCCGGGGGCATGAGCGGTGTATTGGACCGGTTGTGGTCGGACGGTATGAGCGGAAGCGTTGCTCCGGCTCTAGGTGGTCTTCTGGATGCGGGGGCTTATCAGAGCCGTTTGGACCTGGAGTTGGGTTATGGCTGGCCGGTGAACCGTGGTCTTGTGGAGTTGTATGGCGGCGGTTCGGCAATGGCGGGTGAAGGTGTGAATCCTGCGGCGAATTCGAGCGGCCGTTTGCATGTAGGCGGTCGCTTTGAGGCAACCTCAGGCTGGCATGTGCGTTTGGAGTTGCAGTGGGACGGTTCGGCGGCGGACGGCGGGCCATCGGCGCCTGGCGGCATGAACGGCGATGTGTTCTCAAGCGAGCTGTTTGGCGGCGCTTCCGCTTCGGGTCTTTCCGGGCTCGCAGACGAGCGCCTGGCGGAAGTCGGGCCACATGCAAGCGAGCCGGGGCGTTATGGCGATTCGCTGCGCGCGCTCGGTGCGGCGCCGCTGAATCCGGCCGGGCGCGGCATCGTGCTCACGATCAGCTCGCGCTCGTTGGGGCGCTGAGTCGGCGGCCTCGCACGAGCGGCCTCTCCCCGCGATCAATTGAATTCGGGCGAATGGGGCAGAGCCACCATATCGCCGGCTTAAGGCGAACTACTACGTAAGGCTGGGCCGCTGTCTAGACATGCGATACCTGCCTGAACTTAAATTCCGACGGCAGGGGGCGAGCGCCCCCTGCCGTGCTTGATCAGAAGACGTAAGTCGCGGTGAACCCGATCTGCCGCGGGTCTGCCAGCGGGTACTGGAAGGCGCGAACAAAGACGGAAGTGCGTGCGCTATCGCCGCGCGGCAAGACGTTCTTGAAGTCCACGAAACGGATGACGGTGGACGGCGTGCGGTCGTCGGTCAGGTTGCGCACGAACAGGCCCAACTGCCATTGCTCCATGTCCATACCCAGCTTCAGGTTGATCAGGTTCTGATCGCCGCTGTGCGCGTAATTGAATATCTGCGCGTACTTGCGGCTGGCGTAGGAGTAATCGGCTCTGATATAGGCGGTATTGGCGCCTACGGGCCACTCATAGCGGGCGAAAAGGTTGGCTTGGTGTTTGGATGCATTGGGTGTCTGGTTGCCCGCCACGGACGGGTCACCTCCGGTGAACACAATTTGTTCGGAGAACTCGTCGAACTCCACGAATGAGGCGTCATTAAGCGCATAGCCAAACCCGCCGATGAACTGATCCGTAAAGATATGCGCCACTTCCAACTCCAGTCCCTTGGCTTCGGTTTCACCGGCGTTGGTTACATAGGACACCGGACGGCCATCGCTCAGCAACCCCGTGGTGGTCAGTTGCTGGTTGGTCCAATCGATGAAGTACACCGCCACGTTCAACGTCGTGCGCCCATCATTCAGTGTGTTCTTGGTCCCTACCTCCAGGTTCCAGGAATCCTCTTCGTCGGCAAACCGCAGCGACTCGGCCAGCAAGGGATTCGCGTTAATCCAGCCGGGCTTGTTACCCTTGGCGACCGTCCCGTAAATCATGCGTCCGTCCGCATACTTCCAGTCGAGAGTAGCGCGTGGTGACCAACTCTTGAAGGTGTTCTCGATCAGCGGCAGCGTGGCGCGGGCTCCCGGATTATCGTTGCCGATCTTGTCCGAAGCGTAGCGCAGTTCCAGTGTGCCTGTAAGCGTGTCGGAAAAGTCCGACGCGACCGATCCGAATACGGCCCAGTTGTCGGTTCGGGCCTCGCCCTGATCGACGGTAGCGCCGTTAAGCCGGTCTTCGCGAAAATCGCGGCGGCTTTGATATAGATACACACCCCCAAGGAAGCGCATGGCTGAATCCAGGTCGGTGCTCACCAGCAGTTCCGTGGACCACTCGCGGCGGTCGCTGACCGCGATTCGATTGAAGGTTCCGCCCAGTGCGGTCGAATTGGACGTGATATCCACATCGTATCCGTACAGCACGTCGGCATCGAAATAGCCGGTGTTGGATCGAACGGTCAGGCCGCCCAAGTCCCATTCCAGTTGTGCCGAGGCACGCCAGGCGGTCTTGTCCAGGCCGATGTCATCGCCGAACAGCTCCAGGTTCTGCTCGGTGCTGTCCAATTCCGCAACCTCGCCGCAGTAATACTGACGCGCGATTTCCAAGAAGCAGTTGTTATAGGTGCGGTCCTGCAGCGTCACCGCGGCAGCGCCGTCGTCGTCCTTGCCATAGCCCAAGTTGAAACGGGCCATGAAGGTGTCCGAGGGACGCAGTTCCAGGGCCAGATTCAGATTGACCGACTCTTCATCCCCTACCAACTGGTTGTCCAGCGTGTTGCGGTAGAAGCCACCGTAGGTGTAGTAGCGCACATGCGCCATGTAGAAAGCCGTGTCTTCGGTCAGAGGCCCGCGCGACAAGAAGTTGATCTCGCCCTCGTCGTGCTCCGCCAGCCGCATCGACAGCTTGTTTTCGGGCTCGTTCGTGCCCTTCTTGGTGATCAGGTTGATGGCGCCGGCAAAAGTCGCGCGCCCGAACAAGGCGGCCTGCGGTCCCTTGATCACTTCCACGCGTTCAACGATATCGAAGGGGAACGAAAGAACGGAATCGTTGTACTGCACGCCGTCCACGAAAATCGATGCATTGGCGCCGCCCAGAATCTGCGACTGACCGCGGATTACAGGCCGGCTGCCGCCGCCTTGCACGCCATAGCGGTTGAGCTTCTCGAACGAAAATCCGGGCGTGAACTGGCTGATGTCCATCACGTCGGCCAAGCCCCGTTCGCCCAACTCTGTGGCCGTAAACGCAGTAATCGTGAGCGGCACATCCTGAATCCGCTCCTCCTGCTTGCGCGCCGTCACCACTACTTCCTCGATCTCGCCGGCACCCTGCTGCGCCAGCGCGGCGGGCGCGATCAGTACGAGCGCGCTAGCCAGTAAACCAATTCGAATTCTCATGCGAAGTCCTCCAACTCCAAGCGGGGCAAAATATACCCCAAGTCCGCCTTTGCAAGCGAGAGCGAGCCGCCGAGCAGGTTTCTATCCGTCGCCCTCTCGCAGCACGAAGTAGATACGTTCTATGAACTCGCGCCGCTCCTGATCGAGGGCAGCTCTTTCGGCCTCACTGAACTCGTAGGCCTCCACAGCCGCAGCACTGATGTCATCACCGCCGAGCGCTTCAACCGCGGCCAGCCGTTCCTTAACCGCCCACAACTCCTGCGCCAGTCCCATGGTGATGGACACCAGCTCGTCCACGCCCTGGATGTCGAAGAATCGATGCGTCTTGCCGCGCGTTAGGTCGCGCAGCTTGGGCTTGGAAGGATCCCTGGACAAACCCGCAGCCCTATTTCCAGGCGCCGAAACAGTACCAGCTTATCGACGGCGCCAGCCGCCCGGTGTTCTCGTCCACCGTGAAGCCCTTGCCGGCCACATAGTCCTGAAAATCGCTCTCGCCGTTGCGCACCAGACTCGGAATGGTGAATTCCACGCATGCCGCGGGGTCGAATCCCGCATCCACGCAGAGCTCCTTGGGGCGCATGTCGCGAAACGCCTTGTAATAGGGCTCCTGGTTGTAATAGCTGTCCCAGTCCAGGAAAAAGCTGTCGTACGGCTCGGTATGGCAATTGGGCGGCAGTTCCATATGCACCATCAATCCGCCGGGGCGCAGCAAGCGGTGCGCTTCGCGGAACACGGCGCGCACCGTCTTGGGCGGGAGCTCGTGCAGAAACATGGAAGACCAGACCACGTCGAAGCTCTCCTCGCCGCCGAAATCGAAATCGCAGTCCGTAGCGTCCATCTGCTTGAAGTGGACCTTCACGCCCAGCGTCTCCGCCCGCGCATGCGCATAGCGCAGCAGCGGCGCCGCCACATCCACGGCGTAGGTCTCCGCCTCGGGATACGTTCTCGCCCAAGGCACCGTGTTGGAGCCGATGGAGCAGCCCATGTCCAGGATGCGGCGCGGGCGAAAGTCAGGAAATTTGACGGAAATGAACTTCGCTATGGTGGTGCCGATGTCGTCGCGCCCGTTGCCGAACAAGCCCATGCTATGCACCGCCGTGCCGTTGTCGTAGAGCGCGCCCGCAGCCGCATCATCGGCGCCGTACTCGGTGTGATAACAGCCGGGCATCAGGTGTACATCGTGATCGGCCACATAAGGCGGCGTTTGCAGTTGCGGCCTGAGCTCCAGCGTACCGCCGCTCTGATTGCCGCCGGCGGGCGCCGCGCCCACGCGCCGGTTCACTTCGCCCAAGTTGCGTTCAATGGTGGGTATGACCGAACGCCACACCAGCTTCTGGCAATTCACGCGCATGGATGAATAGAAACGGTAGGTCGGTTCGGCGCGCATGGCCTTGTGGACCTGTACGCCGTCCTGCGGAGGAGCGCCCGTCTCGCGGGCAATAGCCGGCTCCACCTTGCGGTCGTAAGCCGAGCGCATTTCCTGGGCCAGGTCGCCCAGGATGTGGCGGCGCATCTCGCAAACGAAGCGCTGACGCGACAGCTCGTCGCGGGTTGGTTCGATACGCAGGCCGTGGCGCACATAGTCGGTCATAAGGCAGCTACCTCCATGGTGAAAAATCATACTACGGGCCGGGCGCGGCGGCGCAGCCTGCGATCCTCACCCGCGCCGCGCCTGCTGCAAAGGAGCATAGAATGGGTAAGGCAAGCCAGTTGCGAGGAGGAATCAACCGCGTGGGCGAAGAAATCGTTGCACCGCATGGTTCACCGTTGCGCGCAGCCGTGATCGGATGCCGCGATCTGGACCGCTCCAGAGCGTTCTACCGGGATCGAATCGGACTTTCGGTGCTGGCCGACGAAATGTGGAGCGGCCCGGATATGTGCCGCTTCTGGAACTTGAGCACCGGCGCGACGGCGCGCGCCGTGCTGCTCGGCCAGGGCGATGAAACCGTCGGCCAGGTTCTGCTGCTGAAATTTCAGATGCCCGAGGGCAGCCCAGACCCGGTGGAAGTGCGCGACCGCAGCGTGGTTCGCGCCTACGGGGCCTTCAACCTCAACTTCTACACAGCCGACATTCACGCGGTCTTCGAGGGGCTCAAGAGAGACGGTTTCGTGGCCTGGTCGGCGCCAGTGCAGCATCACTTCGGCCCCGAGGTGGGAGACCCGATCGAGGGCATCTTCGAGGGGCCCGACAGGGTGCCGATCAACCTCGTGGAACTGGCCACCGAAGACACTGCCACCCGGGTCGGTCAGATGCGGGCCTATGTCGAGCAGCGCGGCTACACCTCGGCGGGCTTCACGCCCATCGTCACCAGTTCGCACGGCGTGGATTCCAGCGAACGTGCCATGGCCTGGTATGGCGAAGTGCTGGGCATGGGCCCGCTCATCGACGAAGAGCTGGGCACGCCCGAATCGAACCGTCTGCTCAACCTGCCCGAGGACGCCAAGACTCGGGTCGTATTCATGCAGGGCGCCCACATGTTCGGCAAGATCGTGCTTGCGCAGCCGCTCAACTACGAATGCGAGTCGCTGATCAAGAGGGCCAAGCCACCCAATATCGGCTACCTCGCCCAAGCCTTCTCGGTGGCGGATCTGGATGAAGCCGCGCGGCGCTGCAAGGCAATGCGCGTGGAGGTGGTAAGCCCTCCCCGGGAGATTGACTGGCCTGGCGCCGGACAAGTGCCCGCCATGCTGGCGCGAACTCCCGGCAGCGGCGCCTTGCAACTACTGTTGGAGGAACGCCCATGAGCGTTTACGGCATGACTTCGGTGACCGTTGGCGTCAGCAGCATGAGCGAATCGCTGCGCCTGTTTCGGGAGGTGATGGGACTGCAGGTCGAGAGCGACACACAGGCGCCACGCGCGCTGCTCGATGCGTGGGGGCTGCCGACAGGTACCGAGGCCCGGCTGGTCGAACTGTCCTGCGAAGGCTACCCTGCCGGACACTTGCGTCTGGCGCAATACTCCCCCCTTCCAGCGGAAGCAGTTCGGCTGGACCACGGCCCGGGGGCAAGCGATTCGTCCACCGACATCGGTCCCAAAGCCATCGATTTTTACGTGCCTGCGCCCATGAGCGAAGCCGTTGCAGCCATCACGGGCGCCGGCTATGCCTTCCGCTCGGAACCGATACGCTACGAGGTCGGCGATGTCGAGAGCGAGGAATGCCTGTTTTCCGGCCCGGACGGCGTGCCTGCGTTGCTGATGATCGGTCATCGGCATCCGCCCGAATCGATGCGTGATTTGCCCGCAGGCGTTCGCTTCTCCGAGATCGCCACCACATCAGTAGTCTGCGCCGACCCGGACGCGGCGCGGCGCCTCTATTGCGACGCGCTGGGAATGGAGGCCGGCACGGATGCTTGGGTGCCGGAAGAACACCTGGACCTGGCGCGACGGCTAACGGGCGTGGCAGACGCTTCAGGCATGCACTTTCTGCTGGTGGCGGCGGCGGGGGAACCGAGCGGCAAACTGCTGTTCGTGCATTTCCAGAACGTCCCGGCCAAGCGCCTTGCGGGGCGCATGAGACCAGGCAAGCTGGGAGTAAACCTGTTCAGCTATGCAGCAAGCGACCTGGACGCAACCTTGGCCAAAGCCTGCGCGGCGGGCGGCACACTACTCCGCG
The DNA here is from genome assembly GCF_965221325.1 of Candidatus Foliamicus sp. Taxonomy (GTDB): domain Bacteria; phylum Pseudomonadota; class Gammaproteobacteria; order Steroidobacterales; family Foliamicaceae; genus Foliamicus. The sequence goes on from NZ_OZ244880.1 coordinate 1,689,952, forward strand.
GCCCAACTCCGGTGGGCGACAAGCGCGTAGCGCTGCTGCTCGGCCCCAACGAGGAACTTCTCGAACTGACCGGCTGAGTTCGCGCGCCAGCGGGGCGCAAGATCAGAAGCGCTTGCGCACCCGCAGCAGGAGGTGTGGCGTTTGCTGGGTTTCGCGCCATTCCACGGCGGATAGCACACCGCTGGCGCGGTCGGGCTCGTAGATGTACCTCACCCGTGTTCGGCGCGGGCTTCTCGCGCTCTCTACGGCGATGCGAACGGTAAGCTCGTTGGGCAGCTTGCGATCCCACCAGACGCTCATCGGCAACGGCCGTTCCCATTCCCGGCGCACTTCGGAAATCCGGTATTCGCGGTCTTCGTAGCCGAGAAAACCGTCAATCCCCAATACCGAATTCCACTTCGGCAATTCCCATGTCAGCCCGAAAAAGCCGACCAGCGAGTGCCGGCCCGTCATGCTCCGGTCGGCGCCGGTGAAGGGATCCGCGATTTCGGAATCGAACTGTACGGCTCGCATGCGGAAATTCGCCCCGGACCAACCGATGCACTCCAAGGGCATATTGACATCCAATGCCCACCGATGGCGGATCGCCTTGCCCGCGTTGCCCTGCGCATCGAAACCCACTCCGACCGGAACGTAGTCGAGCGAGTTCTTGCGCCGGTACTGCGTGTAGGTCAGGATCATCGACGCTTCGTCCCAAAACCGGCGTTCCAACTGCAACTCGTATTCCGTGGACTCTTCCGGTTCCAGGTCGGCGTTACCGGCAGAGAAAATACCGGAGTCCAGCGAGGGCGAGGCCGCGAACGTGAAAAAATCGAGTTGTCCCACCACTTTTTCCACGCGCAGCCGAATGTCGGTAGCATCGTCCAGCGTCCAGGCCGCGGCAATGCGCGGCTTGACGAAGTCGAAGCGCTTGACGAGATTAGCGTCGCCGCTTTGCGTGAGGGTGGAGTTTTCGAACGCCAGGCTGCCTTCGAAGTACAGCTTGGAGCTGACGCGGACCGTGGTCTTGGCAAACGCCTCGTAGCGGTTCTCCTCCACTGCGATATTGTCGTTGGGCAGCTCCAACCTGGCGCCCCCAACTTCAAGCTCCGTAGAGCTGTCCAGTTCATTGAAAGCGGCTTCGGCGCCGAATTCCAGGTCCAGGAGCGCCAGCGGGTCCCAGCCGAAAATGGCGCGCGCGATCGTCTCCGAGCCAGCGAAGTCGCTAACCGCTTGCGTCTTGCGCTCCTCCACCTCAAGCGACGAATCGCGGCTCTGCGACCCGCTGCGCCGGAGTAGCTTGACATTGAGCCGTCTGGTCGCGGCAAACGTGAAAGTCACGTCGGAGCCGATCTCGAATACCTTGCTGCGACGTAATATATCCACGACTTCTGTACGCGGCGCGCCCGCCGGGGTAGCGTAGTCGCCAAACTGATCAAGGATCAGGTTTACGCTCTTGGCAGTGAGATTCACGCCCAAGTCGATGCCCTCCGTGGCATAGCTACCACCGGCCGTGGCCTGCAGTGTCTTTTCCCAATCCTCGCGGTCGAACCGCCCACTGCGCAGCGTTTCCGAGTCCGCCGTGCGGAGCGTGTAGGGCCCCTCGCCCACCCCGAACTCGACCTGCTCCGACTTGTAGAGCAGTCCGCCGTCCAGGTTGACCGGTCCCACAGGCCGCGCATACTCCAGACGGGCGGCAGCGCCGATGTCGCGGTCGTTGTCCGTGTATTTCCGCACCCCGGCCTCACCCACCAGCGTCGCCTCGCCGCCTCTTGCGCGCACCACATTGAGCACAACCTGACGGCCCATCGTGTCGAAATCGGCCGCCGCGGCGCGAATCAGCTCCACGCGCTCGATAACCGCAAACGGAATTGCCTCCAGCACCTCGGAGAGCGTGTTTGCCTTGATCGTGGGCCAGCGCCCATCAACCAGCACATTGCCGGCGGCGCTTTCCAGGCCGCGCAGCCGCTGGTTGCCGCGGTCAAAGGCAAATCCGGGCGTGCGGTTGACGACATCCAGCGCGCTGACAGGCTCGCCGGGCGCATAGAAAGCTGCGGGAAATACAGTCACGCCCGCTTCTTCGGCCGGCATGTCGGGGGCTTGCGCCGGACATGCCGGTGCGTAAGCCAACTGCGTGGCCAGTACAGCAACTATGGGGGCCCAGAAACGCATCGCATGTTTTACCGGTAGCGGCTCAGGGTAACAAACAATGCGTCGGACAGGGAGCAGGGGCGAGAATATCCGGCTGCGCCAGCCTGATAAGATGCGTGTTCGACCATACGTGAACGCGGCGTTGGGGGTGCAGCGAAAATGTTGAGTTGGAAATCTTTCGGCCGGGAACGCCGGAGAGTTTTGCTGGGGCTGCTCGGCGCGCCTGCCGTTCTTGCCTGGCCCTTGGCGCGGGCCGACGCCGCAGGCCACGCCTCGGCGCGCGGGCGGATTCGGCGGCGTTACGTGGACGGACGGTTCGGGCAACTGCACGTGCATATTGCCAAGGCGCTTGACGACTCGGCCGGAAACACGCCGCTGATGTGTTTCCACCCCACCGCCTTGTCGGGGAACTTCTTTCAGGACTTCATGCTGGAAATGAGCAGGGACCGGCGGGTGATGGCGATGGACACGCCTGGCTATGGCCGCTCGGACCCGCCTCCCGAGCCCCAACCCATGGGGGAACTAGCCGGCGCCGCGGCCGATGCGCTGGATGCGCTGGGATACGGAGCCGGTGGTGAAGGCCCGGTGGATGTGATCGGCTATCACACCGGCACCTTCATCGCCGCGGAACTGGCCGTGGTTCGCCCGGACCTCGTGCGCCGGCTGGTGTTGCCTGGCATTCCCTACCGCGCAGGCAAGGAACGCGAGGAAATGTACGCAGAATACGCGCGTCCCAAGGCGCTGACTGAAGACGGCTCGAGCGCCATGGAAATCTGGCGCTTTTGGGTAAACGACCGGCACCCCGAAGTTTCACTGCAGCGCGGCGCCTCGCACTTCGTCGATCACCTGCAATCGGGGCCCTATTCCTGGTGGGCGTATCACAGCGTGTTCAGCTATCCGGCCGAAAAGCGCCTGCCTTTGGTGCGGCAACCGGTGCTGGTGCCCAACACGCACGGCAATCTGCAGGAAAATTCCCGGCAGGCGGCACAACTTATGTCGGATGTGCGCGTGGTGGAACTGCCGAGCTTAACGCACGGTGTTTTCGATGTGGGCGTGAACGAGCTGGCCGCCGTGTCGCGCCAATTCCTGGATTCGTAAGGCATGAAATTCGAGAGAGTCGCGGCGCTCGGCGCCGAGGTATCGGGAGTCGAACTCTCCCCCAAGCTGCCGCAGGCCGTGATCGACGAGATCGAGCAGGGGCTGCTGGAACACCGGGTGCTGTTCTTTCGCGACCAGGACCTGAACGGCGAAGAGTTGGTGGAGTTTTCGCGCCGATTCGGCGAGAGCTTTATTCAGCCGGCGTTGGCGCACAAGTACCAGGAATTGCTGTTCCTCGAAAACGACAAGAAGAAACCGCCCACGCTCAACACCTTTCACCAGGATATGACCGGCCTCAAGCAGCCGCCGGCGCTGCACATGCTTCACGCGCTGGTGGTGCCGGACGGCGGCGGCGACACCATGTGGGCCTGCAACTACAGGGCCTACGAAACGCTCTCGGAAAGCATGCAAAAGATACTCTCCGAACTCAGTTGCACGCACAGCATATTGCGCTACTACGACCCCATAGTCAGAAATTGGGAGAACAGCGAGGAAATGCTGCGAGAGTTCAAGGTCATCTTCCCGCCAGTGTCTCATCCGCTGGTCAGAACGCATCCGCAAACCGGACGCAAATCCCTCTTTGTGAACCGCTTCTTCACCGATCATGTCAACGGCTTCACCCCCAAGGAAAGCGCGAGTCTGCTGGAATTCCTCTACCAGCACATCGAAACGCCTGAATTCTGCGTGCGGCTGCGCTGGCGGGTGGGCACGCTCGCCATCTGGGACAACCGTTGCACCTCGCACTACGCGGTGGCCGACTACTTCCCACAGCACCGCAAGATGCAGCGCGCTTCGGTGGCCGGCGACGACGTTTTCTAGCCGACATTCGTCACCGATTGTGTTGACGGGGTCAATTTGCCATTAGTGAAAGGGTTTGCACGGGCTTGAGCGACTCAAACAGCAAGGGACGTGTCCCGCTGGTGTCCACCATTCCCGGGACACTGCAGTCGGCATGCGGTTTTACGCTGCGAGCGCGGCAGCGGGGTCAAGCCGGGACGCACGGTAAGCCGGCACGACACCTGCTGCCAGACCCGATACCAGAGCAGCGCTAGCCGCTGCCCAAGTGAACCATGGTTGCCAGGCCGTAGGCGCACCCACAACAAGCTCAATCGCGTAACCCGCAAGAAAGCCCAAAGGCACACCGACCGCGGTGCCGGCCAACGATATTGCCCCGGCCTCGGTGATGAATTGCCATAGGATGTCTGCCTTACGCCCGCCCACTGCCATGCGGATAGCAATCTCACGTCTCCGCTGCCGTACTGCGCCGAGCATCAACATCGTTGTGACCATCCCGCCGGCGAGCAGCGCGCCAACAGCAATGCCGGCCAGCACCCGAATGCGCAGCTTGACCCCAGCGCGATAGGGACCAAGGATATTCTGAATGGCTCCGATCACAAAGTCCTCATGTCCGAGGCGCTGGATGAGCAGGTCACGAATACTCGCTTTCGTTTCCTCCAGTCGCTCCAAGTCTTTTACATAGGCAGAGATGCCCGGGCTCGTCTCGTTGCTGGGAATAAAATCCCTGGCAGTCGCGAACGGCACAGACAATGTCGGTGGAAATGATCGCTCGCGGTAGTTTTCGCCCTCCATGATCGGATGCCAATCAAGCACACCCTTGACCTGCAGCGGGACCCCGGCCACCTCAACCCACTCCCCCAAAGGATCCTGGCCGGGAAGAAACAGGAAGTCCCGCAAGCGCGGTCCAAGTACCGCCACTTGCCGCCGCTCCGTGGAGTCCAGCTTTGTAATGTAGCCCCCGCTTGCCAGTGGCCACTGCATCCACATGAACTCCTCCGGCTGCTCGATTGCCATCACTTGCACGTTACCGACAATCTTCTCGCCGCGCCTAACAACTCTCTCGCCGAGAGACTGACTCAGCACAGCACGATGCACGTTGGGGAGCTGCTCGATTGCTTGGGCTTCCTGCTCGTCAAATTGGGCCATTCCAGGCGTTGGAACTTGCCCCATGGATATCCGGTCGGCCCCCAAGTTGCCCATCACCTGCAGACTAGCGCGGTGGGCCCCGTCCGCGAGACCCAGTAGCGCGATTGTGGACGAGACCCCCAACATGCTGACAGCCAACAGCAAGCCAGTACGCAAGCGAGCTGCGAACAACGAGCCGAATCCTTCGCGCAAAGCGCCAGCAGCAAGAGAAGAGAGGCGCGCGCGAGGCGCACGCCCGACCGCTAACCGCGCGCTTTGTCCGGCTGCGTTCGACACCCTCCCTGAATCGCGCTCAATGACCCCGTCACGCAACTCAATCTGCCGCCCAGCGGCGGCAGCAACCGCCTTGTCATGCGAAGCAACAACTACCGCGTAGCCGTGAGACGCCAGTTGCCGCAGCAATGACAGAATCTCCTCGCCCTGCTTGCTGTCCAGCGCGCCGGTCGGCTCATCCGCAAGAATCGCCTGACGGCCGTTCATCACGGCGCGGGCGACTGCCACCCTTTGCCGCTCTCCACCCGACAGCTCGGCCGGAAAATGCGTCATCCGCCTCTCCAGACCGAACAAGCGCAAGAAATCTTGCGCTTGTGCAGATCGTTCCTCCCGACCGATGCCTGCATAGACCGCAGGCAACTCGACGTTCCGCTGCGCCGTCATCAAGTCCAGCAGACCGTAGTCCTGAAAAACGAAGCCAAACGTCTCCCGTCTCAGCAACGCAAGCGCGGCATCATCCAACACACGGGTTTCTCGCCCCGCGATCCGGCAAGCTCCCTCGGTGGGCCGGTCCAAACAGCCCAGGATATTAAGCAAAGTGGACTTGCCTGACCCGGACGGGCCTGTGATGCACACGAACTCGCCCGCGTGTATGGAAATGGAAACGCCTTCCAAGACGGGCAAAGCGCCTGCATCCGTTTCGAATACCCGCCCTACTCCCTGAAGCGCAATCAGCGGAATTGAAGACTGGTCGGAGCTCATCGCAAGAACGGGGCGTTACTGCGTCAAATGGTAGCACTCTCGTTCGCCTATAATGAATACTCGGCACTTGAAAACTTGGGGGTTCCTAATCATGAAAACAAAATCCAGTAAGCGTACGTATAAGGTTTGTGCTGGTGTTCTCGTGTTGCTTGCTTTCGCGCTTGCGCCCAGTTTGAATGCTCATTACAACGGATTGCAATACATCGGCTGGGCCAACACAAATTGCCGTGGCGCTTATGTAGTGACTGCCAGCGACCTGCAGCACTTTGGTCCAAGCATTCTGTCCTATATCGATTCGCATAATCCCCAACACGGCTGCCAATTGATGAACCCCTAGTTGCGGATTCCGTTTAAGCCCAGCGCGGCCCTTGTGAAGCTTCGTTTGCGGGGGCCAAGATTGTCTGTGTTCGGTGAGTTTAGGCAGGTTGCTAGTTGGCGCGATGTTGGTTGTGGGCATGTGACGCAATCCGGTATTCGCACTGGGGTGGTGCGTTTTCTATCTGGGATTGCTTTAGTGTTGGCAGGTCTCGGGCCAGCAGCTTCGGCCAAAGTGAACAGCGGCTGCGATGCGGCCCCAAACGAATGTGTGTCTGTGTGCAGCCGGATTGCGCGTTGCAGCGAGGGTAGCGCGCAGTGCCTTGAAGAAATTGCAGGACTGGTTGAGTGCCTGAGTGCAAAGGGCAGCGTCCCCGTGAGGGCCGAAGGGCGACGCACAGGCCCTGATTTGGTTCTGGACATTTCACGTGGCTCAGAACCGTTGGAGATGCGGTTGAGCGCCTCGGTACCTGAAAAAGGGCGCGGCAAGGCAAGTGAACTGGATGACAAGGATTATTCCTTTCAGGTCGGCAAATGTGTCCGCACAGAATTTGCGGTCGAGGAAGTTGAAGCCGAGGGGGCTGAAGCCAAAGAAATTGAGACCGCAGATACAAAGATTGCCCAACACTCGAAATGGGCGGTTGCCGTCCTAGAGGCGCCAGGCCAGGCAGCGTTTCGGTACCACGGCTTCCCCAATGCAACATGCTCCGGCTATCTCGCTGTAATCAGCGCTCATAATCCAACGCTTTTCTCTGCCACGATCAAGAGCTACGTAGAGGTCGAACGGCGCCGCATAACGTCAGCTGCCCCTGAGCAGTAAAGTTGAAGGAGCCGGTGGTCTTTCGGCCTTCGATATGATGTTCTTTACTGGGTTGCTTTCTAGAACTTCCTGGAATCCGGTGATAGCTCAAGTTAACCGCCTCGCCCAAGCTGCGCGGGATTTGTGTGTTCAACAACCACGCCGCTGATTGAACTGCGCGGCATAAGTCGCGTCTATAGTCGCGCTGTCAAACCCGGTCGGGGTGCGGCTCAAGTGCGCGCATTGTCTGGCGTCTCGTTGCGGATCGAACCTGGCGAGTTCATAGCAATCATGGGGCCGTCCGGCTCCGGCAAGTCAACACTCATGAATATCCTCGGTTGCCTGGACCGGCCGACTGAGGGCGAGTACTACTTTCGCGGGCACAACACCGGTCGCCTGAACGCTGACGGCCTTGCCTTGGTGCGCCAACGGGCATTCGGGTTCATTTTTCAGTCGTACAACCTCATCGATTCGGCAACGGCTCGCGAAAACGTTGAATTGCCCGCCGCCTATGCCCGCTTGAATCGCGGGCAGAGCATTGAGCGGGCGCGAAACCTGCTAAGGCGCTTCGGACTCGGAAAACGCCTCGGACATCGCCCCAGGACGCTCTCTGGGGGTGAGCAGCAGCGCGTGGCAATCGCCCGGGCGCTGATGAATGGCGGTAGTGTGATCCTTGCAGACGAGCCAACTGGAGCGCTTGATTCCGAAAATACCGAGCAAGTTCTCCGTGCTTTGACTGACTTGGCTAGGGACGGCCACACTGTCGTCCTGATTACCCACGACCCGGAGGTGGCGGCTTGGGCCGAGCGGCGTATCGATCTGCTGGACGGGCGCCTTGTCGCAGATGTGAAAACGGACAAGGCATCGCGAGGCAAGTCCAGGGGGCATGCGCAGAACCCGGGCGAACTTGAAAGATCGGACAGAGCGCGAGCAGCGATGGCTGACAGTATCGAACGGCTGCGCGCCGGTCTGGTTTCTCTACGCGCGAACTTGCTGCGCGGGGGCGGCATGCGGACAGCTTTGACGGCTCTTGGTATCGCTGTTGGTGTGTGGTCAGTGGTCGCGTTGCTGAGCGTCGTACAAGGGGGTTATCAACAGACCATGAAAACTCTGTCGCAAGCCGGCGCCAATGCAATCACCATCTTGCCGGAGCGAAGAATGTCGAACCGCGACCCCCAGCCTGCCGAGCTCGTCATAGAGGATGTACGGGCTATACAGGAGAACGCAGCGAACGTACGCGCGGCCCTGCCGAATGTAAGCCGGCGCTACGTATTGCGGCATGGCGCCCACCACCAATCTGCGCTTGTGCTTGCAACCGAACCGCGAATCCTGGCAGTCAGGAGATGGACATTGAGCCAAGGGGTTTTTCTGACACAGGCCGACGCCGCAGAACTGAGGCAGACTGCAGTGATCGGCGCCGACACCGGCGATGTGCTTTTCCCGAACGCAAATCCGGTTGGGAAATATATTCTGATTGGCGAAACGCCATTTCTGGTCAAGGGCGTACTGTCACGCGAGGGAGGTCAGCGCAACTTTGCTTCCAAACTGGCGCTTATTCCCTTGTCCACCGGCCAAGCGCTCCTGTTTGGCGGCGAATCCCTCGATTCGATAGACGTTTTCGTTGAAGACCCGCGGCTCATGGACGAAACCGTCCGTGGCATCGAAGAACTTTTCTCCAAGCGGCATCGTTTGGGTGGCTTCGAGTTATCCACAAATTTCGAGATGCGGGTCGGCTTCTCGGAAACGGAGCGGTTATTTTCGACGCTTGTCGGCTCGGTCGGCGCGATCGCGTTGTTTGTCGGCGGCATGGGGGTTATGTCGATCATGCTGTTGTCGGTGAGCGAACGCGCCCGAGAAATAGGAATACGAATGGCGGTTGGCGCGCGCCGGCGCGATGTGCTGCGCCAGTTTCTTGGGGAGGCCGTGGCCATTACGGTCGCCGGCGGCGCCTTAGGAACTTTGCTGGGATTCGCGAGCGGCCCCGCACTGTCCACCTTTGGGATACCGGTGTCGCTGTCAGCATGGTTTGTTTTCGCTGCTCTTGGTTGCGCGACCATAACGGGCCTCGTTGCCGGACTTGTGCCTGCATACCGGGCGGCCGGACTTGATCCCGTAGCAGCGTTAACCCGTTGACAGCAGGGATAACTCGTTGCCCGTCTCCGCATCGACGTGCAGTCATATCACTTCTTTATCGCCTCGAGCCCCACCTAATTCCGCTGGTATCCGCGGCAATAGAGTGACATTCACCCCGGTCCGTCGGACTCGGCAACGTATTTGGCACCGTTAGTTGCTTCAGTTCCAAAACCTCCGAAGCGAGCCGATCCCCCGTATCAGTCCAGGAAGGCGAGCGTCTCCTCGGCGATCGCGTGGGCGCCCTCTTCCATGACGGCGCGGGTCACATCCTTGCGCTCGACAAAGACCGTGCCGGGAATTGCACTGGCCGCTTTGCGCGTGGCTGATTCGAGCATCGAATCGGTGGCCACCACCAGCGTGGGATGCCGCACTTTCTTAAGCCGCGTCTCGCAGTCGTAGGTGAGCGTGGCGTGGTAGCCCCAGTTGGCGCGTTCGCCCGCCCGAAGGAGTTCCACGAAATTGCCAAACGCGCGCTGGAACGGCATGCCTTCGAGGCGCTTGGCCACCGCGAATTCCCATGCCGCAGCCAGGCTGCTCAATTCCGGGGTATAGCGCCTTGCGGCGGTGGACTTCGGGTAACGCTCAGCCTGCTCCTCGCGGGTGAAATAAGGGACATCGATCAGCGCCATCCTGCGCACCCGGTCCGGCTGCAGTCGCGCCATCTCCACCGCCAGCAAGCAGCCGCTATGAAACCCCAGAAGATCGAACGGTTGCGGAACCGCATCGCCGCAGGCCGCCAAGGCCTCGTGCAGGACCGTAGCGATTTCCTCCATCGACAGCATCCGGGACGGGGCGTCCGAACCGCCATACCCGGGACAATCCGGGGCGCAGATCGCCCGCGAGCCGGACATAAGCGGCGCAACGGTCTCGAAATAGCTGCCGCCATAGGGCAGCGGATGCAAGCACACCAGCGCCGGTGCGGGCCGCGCCTTGCTACAGGCCAGCAAGCGGAGATGCATCTGGCCGAACTGCGTATCCGCGTACCTGCGCCGCATTACGGAGGTTTCGCCCGCTTCCACGGCTCTATCAGGGTCTGACATGCAATCGTCCCGCTGTAATCAACCCGGCAGGTTCTCGTCTCGCTGATCGTGGCCCAGCGCTAGCGCGTAAGCCAAATCGGGCTTGCGCGCCGCCATCACTTCGTCGGGACGGCGTATCGGCATGCGGTGGGGCGCCGCCATAACCGCCTGCGGATCGCGCAAGGCTGTGTCGCGAATCCGCACCATGGCGCCGATCAAGGCCTCCAGCGCCTCCGGCGATTCGGTCTCCGTGGGCTCGATGAGCAGGCACTCCGGGATCAGCAGCGGGAAGTACACCGTGGGTGCATGGAAGCCCTCGTCGAGCATGGCCTTGGCGAAATCGGCTGCGCTCACGCCGGTTTCGTCGCGCAGCCGCTTGAGGCTGATAACGAATTCGTGGCCGGCGCGGCGTTTGGGAAACGCGAGGTCGAAGCCTTCCGCCGCAAGTCTCGCGGCCAGGTAATTGGCATTGAGAACCGCGTGCCCGGAAACCCGCTGCAAGCCTTCGCGCCCCAGCATCCTCAAGTACACCCAGGCGCGCATCAGCACGCCGATGTTGCCGCCATTGGCGGCCAGTCGGCCAATGCTCTGCGCCCCGTCCGCGCGCCAGCGATATCCGGCTGCCGATTTTTCCACTACCGGAACCGGCAGGAAAGGTTCGAGAGAAGCCGACACGCCCACCGCGCCGGCGCCAGGGCCACCGCCGCCATGCGGAGTGGAGAATGTCTTGTGCAGGTTCAGATGCACAGCATCGAATCCCATGTCCCCCGGCAGCACGCGGCCCAGGAGGGCGTTGAGGTTGGCGCCATCGTAATAGAGCAGACCGCCGGCGGCGTGGACGCGATTGGAAATCTCGAGAATACGGCGCTCGAACACGCCCAGGGTGGAAGGATTGGTAAGCATGATGCCGGCAGTTCGTGGCCCGAGCGCCGCGTCAAGCGCTTCAAGTTCGATGTCGCCATCCTTGCCGGTAGCGATTTCGCGTACCTTCAGACCGCACATGGCTGCGGTTGCCGGGTTGGTGCCGTGGGCAGCGTCGGGAACTATGATCTCGTCACGTTCGTAGTCGCCGCGAGACCGATGATAGGCATTGAACATCGCGACGCCGGCAAACTCGCCTTGAGCGCCGGCCATCGGCGCCAGCGAGATGGCCTGCATGCCGGTCACCTGGGCAAGCATTTCCTGCAGCTCGTAGAGGCACTCCAGAAGCCCCTGCATCGCGGAAGCCGGGGCGGCCGGATGCACATCCAGGAAACCCGGCAGCGAGGCCACGCGATGGCAGGCCCGTGGGTTGTATTTCATCGTGCAGGAGCCCAACGGGTAGCTGTGAGTATCGATCGCGAAGTTGAGCTGAGAAAGGCGTGTGTAGTGCCGCACCACGTCCAATTCGGAGACTTCCGGCAGGGGGGCGTCGCGCTCCCGGAGCAGTTCGGCGGGCAGGTCCTGCGTGGCGCGCCCCCCGGCCTTGGGCGCCTGCGCATAAGCCCGACGGCCCGGACGGCCCCGCTCGAATATCAATTCAGGCGGCATTGCGGACCATGCGGTTCGGTGCCGCATCCTGCATGATGTCGCGCAGCGCCGCTGCGTAGGCCTCGATGTCCTCGGTAGTGCGCACCTCGGTGGCGCATACCAACAGCGCATGACCAAGTTCCGGGTAGTCTGCCGAAATATCGATTCCACCGAGAATACCTTTGCCGGCCAGCGCGGACAGCACCGGCGCTACGGACCGGTCCAGGCACAGTACTGCCTCGTGGAAGAAAGGCGCATCCCAGGCGCGCCGCACTCCCCCGATGGCCGTGAGTGCCTCCACCAACTGCACCGTCCTGGCATGACAGACTTCCGCCACTCGGCGCATCCCAGCCCCGCCCAACAGAGCCATGTAGAGCGTGGCTGCAGTGACCATCAGCCCCTGGTTGGTACAGATGTTGGAGGTAGCACGGCTGCGGCGAATGTGCTGCTCGCGGGCCTGCAGCGTCAGCACATAGGCCGGCTTGCCGGAAGCATCGACCGTGCGGCCCGCAAGCCGTCCGGGCAACTGACGAAGATAGGCAGACTTGCAGGCCAGCAGACCCAGGTAGGGGCCGCCCCCGGCCAACGGAATGCCCAGCGGTTGTCCTTCCCCGCAAACGATATCCGCTCCACAAGCGCCTGGAGGCTTCAGCATGGCCAGCGCCATGGGATTTACGCCCACCACCAGCAGCGCCCGCTGCCGGTCGGCCAGCGCTCGCCAGACTTCTATGTCGGAAATCCCGCCCAGGTAACTGGGCGAAGCCAGCGCGATGGCTGCGAATCCTTCGTCGGCGTCTGCCTCAAGCAGCGCACAATCATCCCGCCCCAGGGCATCCAGCGGTATTTCGACAAGCTCTATCCCCTGCCCCGTGAGCAATGTTCCGGCCACGGCACGCCAGGACGGAGGCAGCGAACGGGCTACCGCGATGCGCCGCGAACGCGAACGCCGATTGCAGCGCACCGCCATCAGGCACGCTTCCGCAAACGCGGTTGCGCCGTCGTAGAGCGAGGCATTGGCCACATCCATGCCGGTCAGGCCGGCAATCATGGTCTGATACTCATAGGTGAGCTGCAAGGAGCCCTGGGCGGCTTCGGCCTGGTACGGTGTGTAGTTGCTATAGAACTCGCCACGCGACGCGATGTCCCATATCGCCGCCGGTATGTGATGCTCGTAGGCGCCGCCCCCGGCAAAGCAGAGCAGCGGCTGGTTGCGCGCCGCCCGCGTTCTCGCGACCCGGCCTATCCCGGCTTCGTCCAGCCCGGCGAAAATGCCGGGCGGCGAAGCGCGCAGCAAGGTCTGTGGAATCTCGTCGAACAGATCGTCGATGGCGCCGGCGTCCAAGCGCCGCAACATGTCTTGAACCTGGGAGGATGTGTGCGGAATAAAGGGCATGGTGAATCAGGATTCCAGCAGTTCCTCGTACTGGTCCGCATCAAGCAGTTCATCACAGTCGGCGGGATCCTCCGGAGCGATCCGAAACAGCCAACCCGCGCCGTATGGATCCTCGGAAATCAATTCCGGCGAATCCTGCAGGGCCTCGTTTACCGCAACGACCTCGCCGCTCACCGGTGCATAGACATCGCTGGCGGCCTTGACGGATTCCACGACCGCACAGACATCGCCACCCAGCAGTGGGGCGCCCATTTCGGGAGTTTCCACATAGACCAGGTCGCCAAGCTGCTCCTGCGCATAGTCGGTCAGGCCGACCACCAGCTCCCCCCCATCGTCCATGCGCACCCACTCGTGTTCGCTGGTGTACTTCAGATCAGTCGGAATATCCGGCACGGCTTTTCCCTCATGCATTCACAGGTGCGGCATTGACGAGTATGCGGCCGCGGCGCACGAACGGCGGCTCGACAACGGCGCAGGCTACTGCCTCACCGCGGATTTCCACCTTGCACTGTGCGTAGCTGCCACTCGGCATACGCGCAAGCCCAATGGACTCGCTCATGGTAGGGGAATAGCCACCGCTAGTCACTACACCCTCGCCCTTGGGCGTAAACACCTTCTGGCCGGCGCGCAGGATACCTCTTTGGGTCAGCGTCAAACCCCTGAACGAAGGCAGTTCGACATCCTCCCAGAGCGCCTCCAGCGCGCGCCGGCCAACGAAATTGCGCTGCGGCGGATTCATCTGAACGGTCCACCGCAGTCCGCAGTGCAGCGGAGTGAGGGTTGCGTCCATATCCTGGCCATACAGGCACAATCCGGCCTCCATACGCAGCGTGTCGCGGGCGCCCAGACCGCAGGGGTCCACGCCGGCCTCGAGCAGCGCCTGCCAGAACGCGCGGCCGGGGCCGGCGTCCAGGTAAATCTCGAACCCGTCTTCGCCCGTGTATCCGGTTCTCGCGGCCAGGATTCCGTCCTGTTCAACGGCGCCGAATGGCTTCAGCGCAGACAGGGCGGCCGCGAATTCAGAACCGAACAGCGCACCGGCCACGCCCGCGCCCGAGGCCATGGCTTGCGGCCCTTGAACCGCCAGTACCACTCCGCCTTCCGCGGGTGCAAGCCGCACGGGGAAGGCCCGGGCCACTTTTGCAATATGCGCCCGCACCGAAGCTGCCGGCGCGGCGTTGCTTACCAGCCGATAGCGGTCGTCAGCCAGCCGGTAGGCGATCAGATCGTCCAGCACACAGCCGGACTCATTGAGCAGGCAGCCGTAAAGGCCCGCTACTCGCCCGTTCAGGCGCTCGATATCGTTGGCCAGCAAGCGCCGCAGATACGCTTTCGCGCCTCTCCCCGATACCAGGGTGACGGCCAGGTGAGACACGTCGAATACGCCGGCGGCAGTGCGCACCGCATGGTGCTCGGCAAGCTGCGAGCCGTAGTGCAGGGGAAGCTCCCAACCGCCAAAATGCACCATCCGCGCGCCCAGCGCACGATGCGCGTCCCACAGTGTGGGGCGGCTAGCCGCCGCCATCGGCGGAACGTGAAATAAAGGCGGCTATCTCGCGTTCCAGCAGGGGCAGCGGCAGAGCGCCATTGGCCAGCACGGCATCGTGAAAGGCGCGCACATCGAAACTTTCGCCCAGAGTGTCCTCGGCGCGGCGGCGCAATTCCTTGATCTTGAGTTCTCCGAGCTTGTAGGCCAGGGCCTGCCCCGGCCAGGCAATATAGCGATTGATCTCGTTTTCGACGTTCGCAAGGCTGAGCGAAGTATTGTCTGCAAGGTAGGCCAATGCCTGGCCGCGGGTCCAGCCCAAGGCGTGTATGCCGGTATCGATTACCAGCCGGCAGGCGCGCCACATCTCATAGCTCAAACGCCCGAAATGCTCGTAAGGGGTAGTGTAGATTCCCATTTCGATGCCCAGCCACTCGGTATAAAGCGCCCAACCCTCGACAAAGGCCGTAAATCCGAGCGCGCGGCGGAATTCCGGCACGCCCTCCAGCTCCTGGGCCAGGGCGATTTGCAGGTGATGACCGGGCACCGCCTCGTGGACCGTGAGCGCAGGAAGTTCATACAGCGGCCGCTGATCCAGTGCGTAGGTGTTGAGCCAGTAGGACCCGCCGCGATTGCCGCCGCGCGGCGCCGGCCGGTAACGCGCCGTGGTACCTGTCGGCGCCATTTCCGCGGGCATGGGCACGATCCCGTAGGGCATCCTCGGCAGCAGGCCGAACCAGCCCGGCAGCAGACCGTCCGCCCGCTTGGCGATGCGCGAGGCGCGAATCATGAGTTCTTCCGCCGATTTTGCATAGAAGCGCGGATCCGTGCGCAGGAACTCGACAAAGGCATCGATGCCGCCCTCGAACTCAAGCGCTTCGACAAGCGCCAGCATTTCCTGTCGGATGCGGGCCACTTCGGCGAGCCCGACGGCATGAATTTCTTCCGGCGCAAGGTCCAGCGTGGTCATCGCCCGGACGCGCTGACGGTAGTAGTCGGCGCCCCCCGGAAGTTCCGACGCGCCGATGCTTTCGCGTGCTTGCAAGCGGTATTCGCCGTCCAGGAAGGCCGCCAGCCTTTGCAGCGCTCCGAGCGCCTGAACGCCGATGATTTCTCTCGCATCGGTTTCCAGTCTGGAGCGCTCCGACGCGCTCAGCGTGGCCGGCATGCGCAGGAAAGGCGCATAGAAGGCGCTTTGTTCCACCGCAGCCGAAGCCGGGGTCGTCACAGTGGGCAATACGCTGTCGAGGACGACCAACGGCGCCACGAAACCGTCGTTGATGCCGGCGCGCATATTCTCGATGTGCTGCTCGACGTGCTCCGGAATGGCCTGCAGACGCTGAAGATAGTCGTCGTAGGCCTGAACATCGCGGAAAGCCACGCCGTCTGCCGAGCGCAGCAAGCCGGAGTGGAAACCGCTGTCGGCAATGAACGGAATGCGCTCCGGATAATGCGCGGCGGACTCAATGCGCGTTCGCAGCATCCAGGCGAAGAGTTCGTAATCCAGCCGGCGCTGCGCCGGAAGCGCGTCGATGTCGAGCCGGTTGAGCCTTTGCAGGAAGGCGCTGGCCTGACGCTTGCGGCGCTCGATGTCGTCGAAAGACGCGCCCGGCAGCCTGGCGTTGTATCCCTTGGCTCCCATCATGGTGGCGAGCAGCGGATTCTCCTCCAGCCGGGTAGCCCACTCGTCGGCAAACAATTCATCCAGCGCCTGCTCGGCGTCGGGCTGTTGCGCGGTAGCCGGATTTCCGCCCAAGCTCATAAACAAGGCAAGAAAGGCCAGCCCGGTGAAAAAATTTCGCTGAATTCTATCGGCCATGCGTGTATCGTCCCATCAGCGTGTCTCCGCCTGCGCTAGTTCCGGGGCTCCGCCAGCCCGCGCGGTGCGTATTGCCGGAGGCCGGGAAAGCCGCTTACCTCTCCCGATAGACGATACGCCCTTTGCTCAAATCGTAGGGAGTCAGTTCCACGGTAACCCGGTCACCAGTCAGAATGCGTATGTAGTGCTTGCGCATCTTGCCGGAAATATGGGCCATCACAACGTGTCCGTTGTCCAGGGTCACTCGAAAGGTCGTGTTAGGCAAAGTCTCGGTGACTTTTCCCTGAAATTGAATCGGTTCCTGCTTCGCCATCCGCGATCTACCGCGCCGGAATGCCGTTCGCTGCGGCAGTGATCACTGGTCTTCCTCGGCCAACTGGCTTTCTTCCACCTTCAGCCCTAGGCCCTCGCCGGACTCATCGAGCGTTACTCGCAGGCGCCCGCCCGACTGCAGGTCGCCGAACAGCATCCGCTCCGCGAGAGGCTTCTTGATGTGCTCCTGAATCACGCGCGCCATGGGTCTGGCGCCCATTGTACGGTCATAGCCGCGCCTGGCAATCCAGTCGCGGGCGGCGTCTTCGAGCACCAGCGTCACATTGCGCCCCTGCAATTGCGCCTCCAGCTCAAGCACCAATTTCTCCACCACCCGCAGCACCGAGTCGTGCTCCAGCGGCGCAAACTGGATAACGGCGTCGAGCCGGTTGCGAAATTCCGGTGAAAAACCCTTCTCGATTGCGGACAAGGCGTCGCTGGAGTGATCCTGCGGCGTAAAGCCCATCGAACCGCGCGCCGCCTCGCGCGCGCCGGCGTTGGTGGTCATCACCACGATCACGTGGTTGAAGTTGGCCTTGCGCCCGTTGTTGTCCGTCAAGGTTCCATGATCCATGACCTGCAGCAGCAGGTTGAAGACATCCGGGTGCGCCTTCTCGATCTCGTCAAGCAACAGCACCGAGTGCGGGTGCCGGGTGACAGCCTCGGTGAGCTGACCACCCTGGTCAAAGCCGACGTAGCCGGGAGGCGCGCCGATCAGCCGCGAAGCCGTGTGCCGCTCCATGTATTCGGACATATCGAAGCGCAGCAGCTCCAAGCCCAGGCAATAGGCCAATTGCCGGGTGACCTCGGTCTTGCCTACCCCCGTGGGCCCCGAGAAAAGGAAATTACCGACCGGTTTTTCCGGCTCCCGCAGGCCCGAGCGAGCCATGCGAATGGCCGAAGCCAGCGCCTCTATCGCAGGGTGCTGGCCAAAAATCACCCGCTTGAGATTGCTCTCCAACTGTTCCAGGATCTCCCGGTCGGAGGCCGAAACGCTGCGCGGCGGAATGCCGGCCATCTGGGCGACCACCGCTTCGACGTGGGAAACTTCCACGCCCTGCTGTTCGGTCTTGCCGCCAGCGCTGAGATTGAGGCGCGCGCCGGCCTCGTCCACCACATCGATGGCCTTGTCCGGCAGACAGCGGTCACCGATGTGCCGGGCGGCAAGCTCGGCCGCCGCCTGCAAGGCTTCATCGCTATAGACGAGCTTGTGGTGCTCCTCGAAACGGCTGCGCAAACCACGCAGGATTTCGTACGTTTCGTTCACGCTGGGTTCCGGCACTTCGATCTTCTGAAAGCGCCGGGCAAGAGCACGGTCGCGCTCGAAAACGCCCCGGTATTCCTTGTAGGTAGTCGATCCGATACAGCGCAATTCGCCGTTGGCCAGGACCGGCTTGATGATGTTGGAGGCGTCGAGCATGCCGCCGGAGGCAGCGCCTGCCCCGATCACGGTATGGATTTCATCGATAAACAGGATGGCGCCCTCTTCTGCCGCCAATTCCGCGACCAGCGCCTTGAGGCGCTTCTCGAAATCGCCCCTGTAGCGGGTGCCGGCCAGCAGAGCGCCCATATCCAGCGCATACAACGTGCAGCCCTCCAGCACGGCAGGCGCGTCGTCGCCGGCCATGAGCAGCGCCAGGCCCTCGGCCAGCGCGGTCTTGCCAACGCCCGCATCGCCCACGAACAGGGGATTGTTCTTGCGCCTGCGGCTCAACACCTGCAAAGCGCGCTCTATTTCCTTCGCGCGTCCGACCAAGGGGTCGATTCGCCCGGCACGGGCCCGCTCATTGAGATTTGCGGCGTAAACCTCCAGCGCGCGCGGCGCGGGCTGACCGGAGGCGTCCTCTCCCGGCGCATCGCCGGCCGGAACCGGTTTGGCACGGGAAATGCCGTGCGAAATATAGTTCACCACATCCAGGCGGGTGACGCCCTGCCGGCCGAGTTCGCTTACCGCAAACGTCTGGTTCTCGGCAAACAGCGCAACCAGTACATTCGCCGAACTCACTTCCTTCACCCCGCTGTTCTGCACATGCGCCATGGCGCGCTTGAGAATCCGGTCGAATGCGCGGGTGGGCCGGGTCTGGCGGCCGTCCTCCAGCCCCACGGTCGGCATGGTCTCATCAAGATGCTGCTCCAGTGTCCTGGCCAGGCCGTCCACATCGGCCTCGCAGGCGGCCAGAATTTCGGCCACCACCGGGCTGCTGGTGAGCGCCAGCAACAAGTGTTCGGCGGTAAGAAATTCGTGGCGGCGCTCACGGGCGCGCACCAGCGCGTTGGACAGGCAGATTTCCAGTTCGCGGCTCAACATGGCGTTCAGGCTTTCTCCACCACGCAGGCAAGCGGGTGTTCGTGGCGGCGCGCATATTCGAGCACCTGGGCCGCGCGGGTCTCGGCGATTTCGAAGGCGAAGACGCCGCATACACCGCGCCCCTTCATATGCACTTCAAGCATGATGCGCGTCGCTTTTTCGCGCCCGTAGCCGAAAAGTTTCTGTAACATCTGCACCACAAACTCCATCGGCGTGTAGTCATCATTGAGAAGCACGACGCGATACAGCGACGGGCGCTCGACCTTCGGCGGAGCTGTTTCGACCGCGGGAGAGTCGCCCAAGTGACGCGGAAAATCGTTATTCTTTTGCTCGTTCATTTCGCGCCTGCGTGATGATGCCTTAAATTATCACAATCTGCTTGCAACATTGCATCGCAAATGTGGACATTCGGCATGATTTTCGGAAATGGGAGCGCGCTGGTCTGATGGTGCAATATGCTGCTTAAGCGTGTGCCCGCGTTTGCTCTGTTGGCGGTCACCGTGTGGCTTCTGGTACGCATCGTGCTGTCGGCATGGGAATGGGCACGTTCTGAACCACCGCCCGCACCGTCCGCTGCGCCTGCGGTGGCCTCAGCCGGCGGCGGCGCAGAGGCCCCCGGAGCCCGGCTCTTTGGCGAGCCGGCAGAGAGCCGGCGCGGCGGCGAACCCGGTTTGCTGAGCGGCGGCGACTATCGGCTGCGCGGCGTGATGGCTTCCACAAGCCCAAACATGGCGCACGCCATCATTGAGTCCGGCGGAGTGTCGCGCGCATATTTCCCAGGCGACGCGCTGGCGGCCGGGCTTACGC
The DNA here is from genome assembly GCF_965221325.1 of Candidatus Foliamicus sp. GTDB lineage: Bacteria > Pseudomonadota > Gammaproteobacteria > Steroidobacterales > Foliamicaceae > Foliamicus. The sequence goes on from NZ_OZ244880.1 coordinate 1,709,999, forward strand.
TGCACGAGGTGGACGCGAATGAGGTGCGTCTGATGCGGGGCGCCGAAATTCTGCGTCTGCCGCTTAGCGGCCTGACGCCGGGGATGGCCCGAACGACACCACGGGGTCTGCCCCCGCAGCCGGCTGCAGAGGATGTTGATTTTTCGATTGCCGCAGTTCCAGCGCGCATGTCGCTATCGCAGATTCTGCGCATGGAGCCGGTCATGGAGGCCGACGGCGCCATGCTCGGTTACCGCGTTTTCCCGCGCGGCCAGCAGGGCTTCTTCGATGCACTGGGCCTGGTGGCCGGCGATCTGGTTGTTGCAATCAATGGCATTCCCATCGACAGCGGCAATCTACCGGAGGTCAGGCAGCAGATGAGCGCAGGGGGAGATATGATGCTCAGCGTGGAACGCGGCGGCGAGCAGCTTGAAATTTCCATAGGCGGCGAGAATTTCGGCCCCCTGACGATGTGAGGTGGCGCGCATGACACCAAAGCGAAGGTTCATGATTTCGAAGGCATGGTGCAGCTTGCCGGCATTGCTGGCGCTCGCGCATGCTGCCTGGGCCCAAGAGGACAGCGTCACGCCGAACTATCGCGGTGCGGACCTCGAGGAAGTCGTGGAAGCTGTGGGCCAGGCCATTGGCAAGACATTCGTGATCGACCCGGCGGTGGGACTGGACCAGCGGTTCACACTGATCGCGTCGCAGCCAATGACCACGGAGGCCTTCTACCAGGCGTTCTTGTCCATGCTCAGTGCGCATGGAATCGTGGCAGTGCCTTCGGGCCCCGTGGTGCGGCTCGCGCCTGACCGAACGCTGCGGATATTCCCGGAAGTGCCGCAAGACCAGGCCACTCTCGACGAACTTCAAACGCGCGTGTTGAACGTGGCCAACGTGGAAGCGCAAAGCCTGGTGCCAATACTGCGCCCGATGATGCCGCCTGGCGCCCATCTGGCCGCCCATGCGCCAACCAACGTCCTGATCCTTTCCGATCGCGGCTCGAGCATTGAGCGAATCGCGCGCGTGGTCCAGCGCATCGATATTCGCAACGAGCAGCCGATCGAGGTCATTCCGCTGGAATACGCAAGCGCCGGGGACCTGGTGCGCGTTCTGACCGAGATTGCCGAAGGCGCCGGCGTGAGCGGCAGCGCGGCGGTAGCCGACAGCCGCACCAACAGCATACTGCTTGGCGGCGAGCGCAGCCGGCGCCTGCAGTTGCGGGCGCTGATTGCACACCTGGATACGCCGCTCGCCGAAGGCGGCAACACGCGGGTGCGTTATATCCGCTACGCCAGCGCCGTCAATCTGGCGGAGAAGCTGAGCGCGCAGTTCGCCGGCGGCGCCGAAGGCGAAGACAGGGTGCTGATTTCCGCTGACGAGGACACCAACGCGCTGATCATCGACGCGCCGCCCGAAACGCTGCGCAACATGATGGCGGTGGTGGACCAGCTCGACATCCGCCGCGCCCAGGTGCTGGTGGAAGCATTGATTGCCGAGGTGAACGCCGAGCAAGCAAGCCAACTGGGCGTGAACTGGGCCGCCTACGACCCGCAGCGGGTGTTGGGCGGCACGGATTTCCCGGATTCCGGCAGCAGTTTGCGGGAACTGGTGGCCGGTTCCCTGTCGAACACGGACCAGGGCCGCGCTGCAGCGGGCCAGGCGCTGGGGCCGGGCGCGGGGTTTGCCTTGGGCCGGGTGCGCGATGATGGGCTGAGCTTCGCGGCGCTGATCAACGCGGTGGAAAACACCGCCGGCGCGAACATTCTGGGCACTCCCATGCTGGTGACGCTGGACAACGAGGAAGCGACCATCAGCGTAGGCCAGGAGGTGCCTTTCTTGTCCGGCAGCTATGCCAGTTCGGGTATCAATCCCAGCGCCGCCGACGGCCAGATCCGGCCGTTCACGACTGTGAATCGTTCCGATGTCGGCCTGACGCTCACGATCACCCCACGGATCAACCAAGGCGATGCGGTGCGTCTGGAGATCAAACAAAGTCTCTCCGAATTGGCGCCGACGGTGGCAGGAGCGGTGGACCTTGTCACCAACACACGCGAGCTGACAACGGCGGTGATCGTGGAGGACGGGGGCACCCTGGTGCTGGGCGGTCTGATTCAGGACAAGGTGCGCGAAAAACGCCAGCAGGCGCCGTTGCTGGGCCGTATTCCCTTTATCGGAGCACTGTTCCGCGCCAGCAGCCTGACCCGGGAGAAAACCAACTTGATGCTTTTCATACGGCCCAGCATCCTGCGCGACTCATCGCGCGCGGACGCTGCGACCGACGCCAAGTACGACTACCTCCGCCGCCAGCAGTTGATGCACACCCTTTCGGACGAAGCCACGCGGCTGCCCGAGACACTGCCCGGCGCCTTCGACTTGCAGGACAAGGCGGCTGACGCGGAGGAGGCGGAGGGCGCAGCGCGGGACCCACACGAAGCGCTGGAATCGGATTGAACACCCTGCCTTTCAGTTTTGCGCAGCGGCACGGGGTGCTTCTCACTTCGGGACCGCAAGGCGAAGTGGTCGCCCTGGTGCGCGCCGGCGCCAGCTTGGGAGGGCTGGCGGAAGCGAGCCGGTTTGCAGGCCGCCGCCTGCAGCCCAAGCTGATCGACGCCGAGGACTTCGAACGCCGCCTCAGGGCGCGCTACGAAGTCGGCGCGGACAGCGCCCTGTCGATTGCCGAAGACCTGGACGAAGACCAGGAGCTCGGCGCACTGGCGCGGGAACTGCCGGCGCCTTCCGACCTGCTGGACAGCGATAACGACGCGCCGATCATCCGGCTGCTGAACGCAGTTCTGGCTTCCGCGATTCGCACCGGCGCTTCCGATGTACACCTGGAGCCGGGCGAATTCAATCTCAATGTGCGCTTCCGCGTCGATGGCGTGCTGCGCGAAACCCTGAAGCTGCGGCGGGGCTTGAGCCCCCTGGTGATCTCGCGGGCCAAGGTGATGGCCGACCTGGACATTGCCGAAAAGCGCCTGCCGCAGGATGGGCGCATATCCTTGCGAATCGCCGGGCGCGCGGTGGATGTGCGCATTTCCACTCTGCCGGGAATCCACGGAGAGCGCGTGGTCATGCGATTGCTGGACAAGCAGTCCGGACGGCTGGACCTGGAATCGCTCGGCATGGACGCGGACACGCTGGCCGGCATCGAGCGGCTGATCCAGCGCCCGCACGGCATCGTGCTGGTCACCGGGCCTACCGGCTCCGGCAAGACGACCACGCTGTATGCGGCGCTCGACCGAATCAACGACAGCACGCGCAACATCATGACCGTCGAAGATCCGGTGGAATACTACCTGGAAGGCGTGGGACAGACCCAAGTAAACGGCCGCGTTGGCCTGAGCTTCGCACGCGGCCTGCGGGCCATCTTGAGACAGGACCCGGACGTGGTGATGGTGGGCGAAATCCGCGACATCGAAACCGCGGAAATCGCCGTGCGCGCCAGCCTTACCGGCCACCTCGTGTTCAGCACCATGCACACCAATACCGCGGTGGGAGCCGTGACTCGGCTGCGCGACATGGGTCTGGAGCCGTTCCTGATTTCCTCCAGCCTGCAGGGCATCTTGTCGCAGCGCCTGGTGCGTGTGCTGGATCCTGCGACGCGGGAGCCCCATTCGCCAAATACGCGCGAATGCGCGCTACTGGAGCTGGGCGCGGGAGATGCGCCTACGCTCTACCGTCCAGGCGATGTGGCCGCGGTGGACGGCGGAGGCTACCGCGGACGTACGGGAATCTATGAACTGATTAGCATCAATGAGCGTCTGCGCAAGCTGATACACGAGGGCGCGCCGGAACAACAGCTCGAAGAGGAAGCACGGCGCAGCACCCCGCCCTTGCGCAGCAACGGGCTGGAGAAGGTTAGGGCCGGCGTCACGTCGCTTGAGGAAGCGTTGCGCGTGACCAGCAAGGACTGAGGCGTCAATGCCTCGGTGGACCTACTCCGCCCTGGACCGCCAAGGCCGCCGCAGGCGGGGCGCGGTTGAAGGCGACAACCCGAAGCACGCGCGCGATCTATTGCGGGAGCAGGGCCTGCAGCCGCTGCAGTTGCGCCCTGCCACCCAGCGCGCCGCAATCCGCTTATGGCCCGGCAGGAAAAAACGCGCGATGAACAGCGATGCGCTGGCGCAAGTCTGCCGCCAGCTTGCTACGCTGCTGCGGGGCGGCCTGCCCCTGGACACAGCCTTGAAGGCGCTGGCGGAGCAAGGTTTGCGCCACAGCGCGGTGCTCACGGAAGTTCGCGCCCGAGTCCAGGAGGGCTACAGCTTCTCCGAGTCTTTGGACGCAGGGGGCCGCGTGTTTCCGGAACTGCTGGTCGCAACCGTGGGCGCGGGCGAGCGCATCGGGCGCCTGGAGGAAGTAATGGAGCGGCTGGCCGAACACTTCGAAAAGCGTCAGGCCTTGCGGCAGCAGGTACGGGCAGCGCTGGCCTATCCGATGGTGCTCGCCGCGCTGAGCTTGGGCATCGTGAGCCTGATGCTGATCTATGTTGTCCCCCAGGTCACGCCCGTGTTCGTGGACAGTGGTGTGGCATTGCCTATTCTTACGCAAGCGCTGCTGTCAGTAAGCGCTTTCGCAAACACATACGGCTGGCTTGCGCTGCTGGCCGCGGCCGGCGGCGGCGTGCTGCTTGCCCGGGCCATGCGCCTGCCGGCCGCGCGCTTGCGCCTCCACCGCCTGCTGCTCGCCGCACCACTGTTCGGGGCCTTCTCCCGGGAACTGAATTCGGCGCGGCTGATGCAATCATTGGCCACGCTCACCGGCGCCGGCGTATCGGTCTGGGAATCGCTAAGGGTGGCTGCGCGCATGTTGACTAGTCTGCCGATGCGCGAAGCCGCCATGACCGCTGCCGGAGAAGTCAGCGAAGGGGCGGCGGCAGCCGATGCGCTAAGCCGCAGCGGCCTTTTCCCGCCGCTATGTATTCAATTGATAGCCAGCGGCGAGGCCAGCGGCGAACTGCATCAGTTGCTGGGGCGCGCTGCGGAAACCCAGGAGCGGGAGCTATCGTCGCGCATCGACGCCATGACCTCCCTGCTCCAGCCCCTGCTGATCATGGTGGTGGGGGGCTTCGTACTGCTGATAGTGCTGGCCGTTCTGATGCCGATATTCGAAATGAACCGGCTCATCGGCTAATAGAGGAGAGCTGCTCGGACGAGCCATGCTTGAGCGGCAAACAATGCCACCGCTCTGGAACATAAGCCAGAGCCGCCGCGATGAGAGTATCGCGGCGGCTCTGTCAGGTGAGTCTGTCTATTTCTGCTGTGTTTGCTGGAACATGCGATCCATGCGTTCGCTGACCGCGTCCGCCGTAGCCTTCGCATCTTCCGCTGCTTCAGCCGCGCGTTCCGCCGTTGCAACAGCGCGGTCGACTGCGGCCGCAGTCTCCCGCTGGGCGGCTTCCATATCGCCGATTCTGCCCTCTATCGCGGAAAGACGGCTGCCAATGGAGGCAGCATCAGCATTGCTCTGGGCGGACATCCCCCCAGTGCAGCAGCCCGACAAAGCAACGGCAGTGGCAGGCGCCGCAAGCAGCATGACAAAAGGTCTGATCTTCTTCATTAGGTTCCCTGGCTCCCCAGCTAGTCAAAGGCGCCTGTTTTGGCGCACTGCGCGAATCTTCGCAAACCACCGAACAAAATGCAAGCGCTGCATGTTTTTTTGCACGTCCAAATCGGCTTTGCTATGCACTCGCCCCGCGAGCTCATCGCGACGCAGCCCTTGCTTCGGGTAGGGACGCCGAAATTCGCTCCGGTACGCCCTTGCGTTCGATCAGCGCGCGCTGCATGGCCGGAATATCCAGTTCCACGCGTGCCGCATAAGCAGACAGGCGCATACGGTTTATCAGCGCATCTATAGCCTGCGGCGAATACTCTTCGAGCGGCCTGTGTACCTCCACGTAGAGCTGCCCGTCGCGCCAGCCCACCTTGACGGGCTGATCCACGATCGCGACAGGAACCCCCACAGAGACCTGCGGAAACAGCCATTCGATGTCTTCCGGCAACATGCGCAAACAGCCGTGGGTAACCTGCATGCCCACCCCGCGCGGCCTGTTCGTGCCGTGAATCAGGTATCCGGGAGCCGAGAGGTTGATGGCGTAATCGCCCAGCGGATTATCGGGGCCTGGAGGAACGACGCGCGGCAACACTTCCCCGTCGGCCGCGTACTCTGCAATGATGGACTCCGGCGGCCGCCAGGTCGGCTTTGAACGCTTGCGCGTGACTCGCCAGTTGCCTAGCGGCGTCTTCCAGTCCATGCGGCCGATACTGATCGGGAATGTGGCGACCATGTCCTGCCCCTCTTCCCGGTAGTACATATAGAGCCGATACTCGGCAATATTCACGACCACACCCTGACGCGGCGCATTGGGTAAGACGAATGCGGTGGGCAACAACACCTGCTCGCCGTTTCTGGGCACCCAAAGATCGACGTCCGGATTGGCCTGCTGCATGTCGGCGAATCCAAGCCCGTTGCGGCGCGCCACGTCCAGCAGCGATTCCCGCCGGTCGGCGGCAATCCAGTGCGCCTGCCCCACAATCGTGACATTGGCGCCGGTGAGCAGAAAGTTCTCGGCCTGAGCCACGGGACCGGCCAGAATCCCGGCAAGCAGGACGAACAGCATTCGCTGCCTGACAGGCCGGATGCTACGCGGAACGCCTTGCATCAGAATTGCATCAAGCCGGCGGCCCAGGTAAGTCCGCCGCCGAAAGAGACCATCATTATGCGCTGGCCGCGCCGGATGCGCCCATCCCGCACCGCCACATCCAGCGCCAGAGGTATTGACGCGGCGCCTGTATTGCCATGGTCCTGCACCGTCAGGATCACGCGCTCGCCGGGCAGACCAAGCCGCTTGCCGATCGCCTGGATGATGCGGATATTCGCCTGATGGGGAATCAGCCAGTCGATGTCGCCGCGGGCGAGGCCATGCCGCTCCAGTAGCTGATCCACCGTGCCGCCCATGGTGCGCACCGCGATCTTGAACACTTCGCTGCCTTTCATGCGCACCGCCGCGCCGCCATCGCTGAATTGCCCGGGATTGCGCGACACACCGGAGCGGCTTCTCAGAATATCCACATAGGACCCGTCGGCGCCAAGGATAAAGCTCATCATGCCCGGCTCCGTGGCCGGTTCCAGGACAACCGCTCCAGCGCCGTCGCCAAACAACACGCAGGTCCCTCGGTCGTTCCAGTCGGTTATGCGCGAAAGCACCTCCACCCCCACCACCAGGGCCTTGTTGGCGCGCCCCAAACGAATCATTCCGTCCGCAATGCTCAGTGCATAGAGCCAGCCAGTGCAGGCGGCCTCGCAACTGAAAGCGCCGCACGGCGGGATGCCCAACGCGTCCTGCACCATGCAGCCCACGTTCGGAAACACCAGGTCGGGAGTCGTGGTGCCCACCACCACCAGGTCGATGTCCTGCGGCCGGCAATTTGCGGCCTGCAGCGCAGCGCGCGCCGCCGGAATCGCCAGGTCGGAACTTGCCTGCTCATCGGCCGCCAGGTGCCGGCGTTCCATGCCGGTGCGAGTCCGGATCCACTCGTCGGTGGTGTCCACCATCCGCTCCAGGTCCGCATTGGTCAGTATGCGCTCGGGCAGATAGCGCCCCGTGCCGGCAATTCGCGAGTACCGTAAACCGCTGACCGTTTCCATCAGGCGGCCATGTTGCTCCATAGTCCCTGAATGCGCTCGTTCATGCCTTTTTCCGCTTCGCGCATCGCCAGGTGGATGGCCTGCTGCCAACCGATCTCATTGCTCGATCCGTGGCTCTTGACCACGATTCCGTTCAGCCCGACCAGCGTGGCGCCGTTGTGGCGATTGGGATCGAGGCGTTTCTTGATGGCATAGAGGAAAGGCCAGCACGCCAGTCCGTAGGCGCGGGTCAGCCAACTGCTGCGCAGATAGGAGACCATCTGGCGATACGCGAATTGCGCCGATCCTTCCATGGTCTTCAGCGCAATATTGCCGGTGAAGCCATCGCAAACCACCACATCGGCACGGTGTTTGAACACGTCGTTGGGCTCCACAAAGCCCTGATAGTTCAGGTGGCTTTCGCTGAGCAGCGCATTCGCTGCCTGCACCGTTTCGATCCCCTTGATCTCCTCCTCGCCGTTATTGAGCAGCCGGATAGCAGGGTTCTCCACGCCATTGATCGAAGCAATCACCGAACCCATCACGGCAAACTGCAACAGATGCGTGGGCGTGCAAACCGGATTGGCCCCGAGATCCAGCATGTAGCAAACGCCTTGCATCGTGGGCAGCGCCACCAGGATCGCCGGGCGGTCGATGCCGGGAAGCATCCTCAGCAGCAGGCGGCCGGTGGCCATGAGGGCTCCGGTATTGCCGGCGCTGACACAGGCCTGAGCTTCCCCCGAACGCACCAACTCAACAGCCACCCGCATTGAGGACCGCTTCTTGCGGCGCAAGGCCTCCGACGGCGTGTCTTCCATTGAAACCACCTGGTCGGCATGATGAATTTCCACCCGGTTGGACTCCTTCCCCAGGCGCCCGCAATGGCGGCGCACAGTGTCGGCGTCACCCACCAGTATCAGCCGCAACTCGTCGCGGCTGCGCAGCATCTCCAGCGACGCGGGAACTGCGACGTCTGGACCTAGATCGCCACTCATGGCGTCCACCGCTATCGTGACGAATTTGCTCATGGGCTAGTCCGCATAGCTCACCGGCCGGGCCGGCTTCATGCCCAACAAGGGGATCCCGAGTCTGGCGCGCGGGACTCAGTCCTGCGCTTCCTCCTCGTCCACCTCGGGGGGCGGCGGAGTAATCTCGCGGCCGCGATAGTAGCCGTCGGGCGCCACGTGGTGCCGACGGTGCAGCTCCCCGGTTTCCGGATCCATCGACAGCGTCGGACGCCCCAGGGCATGATGCGAACGGCGCATGTTGCGGCGCGAACGTGATTTACGATTCTGTTGAACTGCCATGATTGTCCCCCTCGGAACTGGCCATCGGCACTGAATCCCGGCCTTGCCGCATCAAGGCGCCAAGACCCGCCAGCGGACGGCAGGAGCCGGACGCGGCTTGCGACCGTACCTCCCGCATCACCGCGCACTCGGAATGCGCCGGCGCCATCGGCAGGCTGGTCAGGATCTCATCTTCCAATATTGTACCCAGCACCAAGCCGGACGGGCCAGCCACAACAGTGTCGTACGGAGAAGCAACGTCCCTGATTTCGCTCTCGCCCCCCACCACGGTCAGCCGGCAGTCCACCTCCACCGGCCAGACGACCGGCCCCAGGCAGCGTCGGCACGGCAGTTGCAAGGAGCCGCATGCCCACAAGTGGATCTGCGGAAAACCCTCCAACCCCGGACGAAAGGACCAGCGCGCATCAATCTTGCGCCCCAGCCCGGCGCCCTCGCACATTTCCGCCAAGCGCGGCAACGCGCTCACCGCAAACGATGCTTCCACCAGGTGATTGCGAACGGCCCATTCGCGCAACTTGCGCATCGATACCGCGCCGAGCTGAACCACACTCCCTCCTTCCGCGGTCGAAAAGTCCGCAAAACGATGCGGACAGGGACTATGCGGCAGCTATCATAGGAAGCTGCACAAAAGCTGTCAATTCCGCGCATCCGCCGTCGTATTTCATGCCTGCCACGTTCGTTCTGGCGTCACAATCTCCATACAAGCGCAAGCTGCTTGCGCGGCTGCTCGGAGATTTCCGGACCGACCCTGCGAGCATAGACGAAAGCGCGCTGAACGACGAACGCCCGCGCGACCAGGCCCTGCGGCTGGCGCAAGAAAAGGCGCGCAAAGTGGCGCCTCGCCACCCTGGCGCATGGCTGATCGGAGCCGATCAGCTGGCCGAATTTGAAGGACGGCCGGTAGGCAAGCAGCAAACGCCGGAATTGGCGCGGGAAACTCTGCTGGCCTTCTCGGGCAAGCGGCTGGATTTTCACACGGCGATATGCGTGTTGACGCCCGATGGCGAAACGTTGACCCACTGCGACCTCACGGTGGCGCGCTTCCGGGAGCTGGATCATGCGCGGGTGGAGCGCTACCTCCAACTGGACGAGCCCTACGACTGCACCGCGGCCTTTCGCGCCGAGGGCGCCGCGCCAATGCTTCTGGATGCCTTGGAAACATCCGACACCACCGCAATCATCGGGCTTCCGTTGATGTGGCTGGCGTCGGTTCTGCCGCTTGACGCAGCCTGACCCGTCGCCTGCCGCCCGTCACTCGGCGTTGCGCGACGGGCGGTAACCGGACACTATGGGATAGCGCCAGTCGCGCCCGAAAGCACGTTGCGTTACGCGCACGCCCGGCGGCGCTTGCCGCCGCTTGTATTCGCTGATGCGGACCCGGTCCGCAACCTGCCGAACAACCTGCGGATCAAAACCGCGCTCGGCAATCCGGCCTACGGATAGATCTTCCATCATCAACGCATCCAGCACGCCGTCAAGCACCTCGTAAGGCGGCAGCGAATCGCTGTCGAGCTGGCCCGGCCGGAGCTCCGCCGTGGGTGGGCGCTCGATCACCCGTTCGGGAATCGCCGGCGAGAGCGTGTTGCGATAACGGGCCAGGCGATAGACGCGGGTCTTGGTGCAGTCCTTGAGCGGCGCGAAACCGCCCGCCATGTCGCCGTAGAGCGTCGCGTAGCCGACCGCATATTCGCTCTTGTTGCCGGTGGCCAGCACCAGGCGACGCTGTTTGTTGGAAATCGCCATCAGCAACATTCCGCGGCAGCGCGACTGGATGTTCTCCTCGGTCACATCTTCCGGCAGCCCCGCAAACTGCTCGGCCAGCGTTTCCCGCATCGCGTTCACCATGCCGGTAATGGGCAGCTCTTCGTATTGCACGCCCAAGGTGCGCGCCTGGCATTCCGCGTCTTCGCGACTGATCGATGCCGTGTAGCGGTAAGGCATCATCACGGCCAGCACCCTGTCCGCGCCCAGCGCATCCACCGCCACGGCGAGAGTCAGGGCGGAATCCACGCCGCCTGAAAGACCGAGCACCACGTGCGAGAAACCGCTCTTGCGCACGTAGTCCCGCACCCCGGTCACGAGCGCGGCATAGACCTCGCCTTCCTCGGACATCAAGGGCGCCACCTTGCCCTTGCGAGGCACTGCCGGCGCGTCCGTACGTGCCTCGAAATCGCAGAAAAAAAGCCCATCGGCAAACGCGGCCGCACGCAGGCAGACCTGCCCGGACGCATCGACTACGCAGGAGCCGCCATCGAAAACCAGTTCGTCCTGACCGCCCACCAGGTTGACGTAGGCCAGCGGCAACCTGATCTCCCGCGCCCGCTCTGCAAGCAGCGCCTCGCGCTGCGCTTGCTTGCCCAGCTCGTAAGGCGAGCCGTTGATTGCCACAACGAGCTGTGCGCCCGCTGCCGCCAGCCGCCTGGGCACGTCGGCCTCCCAAACGTCTTCGCAGACTGCCAGGCCCAGACGCAATCCACCCAATTCGGCGCAGCGCGCTTCCTCGCCCGGCGCAAAGTAGCGGCGTTCGTCGAACACACGATAGTTGGGCAACGCGTTCTTGCGATGCACGAGCAGCGAGCGCCCGTCATGCAGCAGCGCCGCGGCGTTGTAGCAGCGCCCATCCTCCCAGTGCGGATAACCGAGAACCACGGCCATTGCCCCGCAGGCCTCCCGGACCCGCTGCAGCCCGGCGCTCAAGTCCTCGCGCAAACCGGCATGAAACAGCAGGTCTTCCGGAGGATAGCCACACAGGGCCAGTTCCGGAAACGCCACCAACGCGGCCTTGCCGGCGCGGGCTTTTTCGATGGCGTCGAGGATGCGGGCCACATTGCCCGGCACGTCGCCTACCAGCAAGTCGAGTTGCGCCAGGGCGATCCTCATGGCGCGCGCTGACACACTAGGCGAGCGCTTTTGCCATGCTGCGCCCGATCTGGGCGGGCGAGCGGGTCACCGCAACGCCGGCGGCCTGCAAGGCTTCGTACTTGGCTTCGGCGGAGCCCTGCCCTCCGGCCACGATGGCTCCGGCGTGTCCCATGCGTTTCCCCGGTGGCGCCGTGACTCCGGCGATATAGGCCACCACCGGCTTCGTGACTTCGTGGCGAATGAAATCCGCCGCCTGTTCTTCGTCGGTGCCGCCGATTTCTCCAACCATCACGATGCCTTCCGTGCCGGGATCGCGTTCGAACATTTCCAGGCAGTCGATGAAATCAAGCCCGCGCACCGGGTCGCCGCCGATGCCCACGCAGCTCGATTGCCCCAAGCCGCAGGCAGTGGTCTGGTGCACCACCTCGTAGGTGAGCGTTCCGGAGCGCGAGATCACGCCCACTCGCCCCGGCTGGTGGATGAAACCGGGCATGATCCCCAACTTGCATTCACCGGGCGTGATGACGCCCGGGCAATTCGGGCCAACCAGCCGGCAATCGAAGGAACGCAACGCTGCCCTGACGCGCACCATGTCGAGCACCGGAACACCCTCAGTGATGCAGATCACCAAGCGAATACCGGCGGCGGCAGCGGCCATGATGGCGTCGGCGGCAGCGGCAGCCGGCACGAACACCAGACTGACGTCGGCTCCCGTGGCCCGCACCGCCTCCGGAACGGTGTCGTAAACCGGTAAACCGAGACATTCCTGACCACCTCGCCCAGGGGTAACCCCGGCCAGAATCCGGGTGCCGTAGCGCAGGCATTGCTCGGCGTGAAAGCGTCCTTGCCGACCGGTCAAACCCTGGCAGATTGCCCGGGTGGAAGCGTCCACGAGTATGCTCATACCGCCGCCTCAACCGCGATACGCGCCGCCTCGGCCAAGTCGGAGGCGGCGTTTATCTTCAGACCGCTCGCGTCCAGCATGGCGCGCGCCTTCTCGGCATTGGTTCCTTCGAGGCGGGCCACGACCGGCACCTCCACGCCAGCCTCCTGCACTGCCTGCAGAATGCCCTCGGCAATCACGTCGCAGCGCACGATGCCGCCGAATATATTCACCAGAATGGCGCGCACCTTGGGATTGGAGAGTATCAGGCGGAACCCGGCAGCGACCCGCTCGGCATCGGCAGCCCCGCCCACATCCAGAAAGTTGGCCGGCTCGCCGCCTTCCAGCTTGATCAGGTCCATGGTCGCCATCGCCAGTCCCGCGCCGTTCACCATGCAGGCAATCGATCCTTCCAGCGACACATAACTCAATCCCGCCTCGGCGGCGCGCCGCTCGAGTTCGTCCTCCTGGCCGGGATCGCGCAGGGCGGCAAGCTCGGGATGACGAAAAAGGGCGTTGTCGTCCAGACCGATCTTGGCGTCGAGGGCCAGCAACTCGTCCTCCGGCGTAACGACCAGCGGATTGATTTCCAGGAGACTTGCGTCGCAATCGACGAAAATGCGGTACAAGGTGGCGGAAAGCTCCTCCATCCGGCGGGCGAGTTGGCCTTCAAGCGCGAACACTCTGCACAACTGACGTCCGACGTAAGGCATTACCCCCACTGCCGGATGCACCTTGATCCGCGCGACTTTCTCCGGCGTCACGCGGGCTACTTCCTCGATATCCATTCCGCCCGCCGCGGAACCTACAAAACAAGCGCATTCGGCGGCCCGGTCGATCAGCACCGCCAGGTACAGCTCTCGGGCGATGCGGCAAGCCTTTTCGACATAGACCCTCTCTACCGGCAGACCCTCCGGACCGGTTTGCGGCGTTACCAGCCGGTTGCCGAGAAGGCCCTCGGCCGCCGAGCGCACCGCCTCGGGAGAATCGCAGACCACCACTCCGCCGCCCTTGCCGCGTCCGCCCGCATGCACCTGCGCTTTGACTACCCAGCGCTCTCCGCCCAAGTCGCGGGCGCACTGCTGCGCGGCATCCGGGGAGTCCGCGTCCAAGCCGGAGCCGGCCGGCACCTGGTAGCGGCGCAGCAACTCCTTGGCCTGATACTCGTGCAGGTTCACGGGGCGCATTTTAGAATCAATAGCGCCAAGGCGCGCAAGCGGGTGCTACCTGCGCAGTCTCTGCGGCGCAAGACAGCAAAACCCGCAACATTTGGAACGGCTGCGGATTTGCGGGCAAATGCGGACAGTTTCCAGCTTGCGCAGCGCTGCGACGCTCACTTATTCTGGCCGCGTTCTGCGCAAGGGAGGCTGGACGCCATGCACAACCGGACAAAAGGATTCACACTGGTCGAGTTGATGATCGTGATTGCGATCATCGGCATCCTCGCGGCGCTGGCGATACCGGCCTACCAGGACTACACCATACGCGCCCAGGTTCAGGAAGGCGTCTCGCTGTCCTTGCAAACGCGCAATGCGGTCACGGAAGCATTCATGACAACGGGCGCCGGTCCGGCCAATCGTACCGCGGCAGGGCTGAGCGCCGACAGCACAGACACACAGGGGCGCTACGTGACCTCGGTGGACATCATCGATAGCGAAGTAGTAGTCACCTTCGGCAACGAAGCCAACCGCCTGATCGCCGACGCCAGACTCTTCCTGACCCCATACATCGGCGAGGACGGCTCCAGTCTGGTCTGGCGTTGCGGCAATGCGCCCGCACCGGACGGCGAAGCGCTCGGCGCGGAAGAAGCCGCAACCGACTTGGAAAACGCCTACCTGCCGCAAACCTGCCGGTCCTGACCGCCGCCGAGAACGAAACTGGCCCGGCAATGGATTCCCGTCAGCCAGCCAGCGGGCTAGCGCGGCGGCTGGTGGCGCAAGGCATCGTAAGCGAAAGCACGATGCAGGCCGCAGAGCAGGAGCTCGAGCGTTCCGGCGGCAGCCTGGTCGCCAAGCTGGCCGAACGCAAGGACGCTGATCCGGGGCGCCTTGCCGGGGCGGTGGCCCACGAATTCGGGCTGCCCCTGCTGGACCTTGACCGGCTCGCCGAACTGCCGCCCGCGCCGACGCAACTCGACACGGAATTTTTTGCGTCCCGGCACCTGATACCACTGGCGGCCGATGCCCGCCGTCTTGTGCTGGGACTTGCCGACCCCGCGCGGATCACGAGTCTGGACGAAGCGCGGCAGCGCACCGGACTCGAGCCGCAAGCCGTGGTGGTCGAGTATCACAAGCTGACCGCGCGTCTCAAGGCGCCGGTTGCTGGGATGGCGGAGACCGGACCGCTGGCCACTGAGCTGCCGGTGCTGGAATTGGCTGGCGAAGCTGCTGATGACGAGGACCCGGCTACCGTTTCCCCGGCCGACGAAGGGCCGGTTGCGCGTTTCGTGAACGGGGTTTTGCTTGGCGCCATTCGGCAGGGCGCGTCCGACATTCACTTCGAACCCCACGAGAGCAGTTACCGGGTGCGCTTGCGCATTGACGGCCTGCTGCGGCTCGCGGCCCAGCCGCCGGCTGGGCTGGCAGCAAAGGTTTGCGCCCGACTCAAGGTCCTGGCGCGCCTGGACATCGCCGAAAGGCGTGCTCCTCAGGACGGCCGGATGCGGATGCGGCTCACCGATGGCCGCGGCGCCGACTTGCGCATGAGCACGCTACCGACGCTGCACGGGGAGAAAGTGGTGGTGCGCATCCTTGATTCAGGCGCCGCGCTGCCCCCACTCGACGAACTCGGCATGAACCAGCGGCAGCAGCGCGATTTCGAGGCGGCGCTGGCGCAGCCGCAGGGCATGATATTGGTGACCGGCCCGACCGGCAGCGGCAAGACCGTAACGCTCTACGCGGCGCTGTCGCGCCTGAATGTGCTGGAGCGCAACATCAGCGCGGTCGAGGATCCTGTCCGGGTTCAGACACATGTGGGACTGGTGCCGAAGTGATGGCGGGGTGGTTTCTGCTCTGATGGGGCGGGAACGGCGCAGCTCTTTTCCGCAGGGAGCGTAGCGACGCAAGGAAAAGAGGTGCGCCCCGGCGCTCGCCGGGGCGCGGGTTCGGTTAGCCTTTGTTTTTCCAACAAACAAAAAGGAGCCGAACCATGCAAATCAAGTCCCTGGGGATGAAACGTGTGCGCATGGACGATACCACGCCGGGCGATGCATTTGAGCGCTTACGCAAGATCGAGACCTATCGGGAGTTACGCGCAGAGGGGTGCAGCGAGGCCGCGGCTCTGCGCGCGGTCGGCTGGTCCCGATCCACCTATTACCGCTGGCAGGCGCGCTACCGTTCTCAAGGCGTGAAGGGGCTGGCAGCCAAAAGCCGCCGCCCGAGACGCACCCATCCCGCGCGCTGGACGCGGGCCCAGGAATGGGCCGTATGGCGGATGCGCAAGCACTATCCGTTCATGGGCAAGCGGCGCCTTAAGGTGATGCTGGATCGCGAAGGAATCCTCCTGTCGGAATCGACCATTGGACGGATCCTCGTCAAGGGCGTATGCCTGCGCCGGATCACGCCGTGCGCGTTCTGCCGCGGGCGGGTGACGGCCAAGCGAAGGCGCAACTTCGCCAACGGACACGCCCAGCGCTGGCGTCCCGGCGTGAAGGCCGCTCAGCCCGGCGAGTGGGTGCAGATCGATCACATGAGTGTGTCGCGCGACGGCGATACGCTCAAAGAGTTCAAGGCCGTCTGCCCGGTCAGCAAACAACTGGTCGTGCGCGTGTATTCCCGGGCTACCGCCAACAACGCCCGGCGCTTCTTGCAAGCAGTCCGAACCGAACTGCCCTGTCCGCTGCAATCCCTGCAAGTCGATGGCGGCGCCGAGTTCCGCGCCGAGTTCGAAGACGCCTGCCAGACGCTCCAAATCCCCCTCGCCGTACTGCCACCCAAAAGCCCCCAGCTCAACGGCGTCGTCGAACGCGCCAACGACAGCTCAAAAACCGAGTTCTGGAACCTCTACAGCGGACAACTCACCGTCAAGGACGCCGCACCCGCCTTGGCACAATACCAGCACTTCTACAACCATGTCCGACCTCACTACGCCCTGGACTTGCTCACACCAATGCAATACCTTCGAAAATACAGGACAGCCGAACACGCTCAGTCCCATATGTCGTGAACCGGTACAGATCCTTGCGAAATTCAGCTCCCGGGCGTAAACTAGGTGAATGTAAACCGCGCTGCCGGGCTGACTTTCTCAAGTACATTGCGCGCGTTCCTGCGCCAGGACCCGGACGTCATCATGGTGGGCGAGATGCGCGACGCCGAGACCGCCGCCATCGGCATGCGCGCCGCGCATACCGGACACCTCGTGCTCTCCACCTTGCACACCGAAGATGCGCCCGCCACACTGGCGCGCCTGCGCGACCTCAAGGTTTCCGCCTACGCGGCCGCATCGGTGCGCCTTATCGTGGCCCAGCGTCTGGCGCGGCGCCTGTGCCCAGAGTGCCGCCAGAGCTACAACCCCAAGCCCCAGGAACTTCGCGAACAAGGCATTGCCCAGGAAGCGCTCCCCGCCGGGACGCATTTGTTCCGCCGCAGCAGTTCGCTGGTCTGCCGCCACTGCGTAGATGGCTATCGCGGGCGCGTGGGCCTGTTTCAGGTAATGCCTATCTCCACCGCCCAGCAGGAACTGATCCTGAACGGGGCGCCGGCTATGGAAATTGAAGCGCAGGCGGCTTTGGAAGGTATCGCAGACTTGAGGGCTTCCGGCTGGGAACTGGTGCGCCAAGGCGTCACCAGCGTCGAAGAAGTCAAACGCGTCATCGCAGCTGGGCCGGCGGCCTACGACCCGGCCGGAAACTGAATTGGCCTTGCGCGGCTACCAGTGGGAGGGCCGCTCGCGGGACGGTCGCCTGCTCAAGGGCGCGCAGCGCAGTGGCAGCGCGGCGCAAGTGCGCGCCAGCCTGCAGCGCGATGGCGTCACCCCGCTACGCATCCGCGCCAAGCGTCTCGCGCGCGGCCAGCGCCGCCCCGTGAAGCCGGCCGACATGGCAGCCATGATTCGCGAGCTTGCGACCGTGCTGGAAGCCGGTCTACCGGTAGTCCAGGCGCTGGAAATCACCGCCGAAGGCCAGAACCTGGCACGCTTGCAGGAGCTGCTGGAAGCCTTGTCCCGCGATGTGGCCGCCGGTAGCGCACTGAGCGAAGCAATGCAGCGGCAACGCAAGCATTTCGACAGCATGCATGTGAGTCTCGTCGCGGCCGGCGAAAGCTCGGGGCGGCTGCCGGAGTTGCTAGCCAGTCTGGCGATCTGGCTGGAACGCCGCGAGCGGATACGCAGGAAAATCGCCTCGGCCCTGAGCTACCCGCTTGCCGTGCTGGGCATAGCCGTAGTCGTGGTTGGCCTGATGCTCGTCTACGTAGTGCCGGAATTCGAACGCATGTTCGCGAGTTATGGCGCGGCGCTGCCGCCCTTGACACGATTCGTGGTAGCCATGTCGGAAGGCGCGCGCGGCAGCGGTCTCGCCTGGGCAATCGCAGCCGGCGCCGTAATCGGTGCGCTGGCCTGGGCGCGCAAGCGCATCCGTGGCGCGCGGGGCCTTGAAGATCGCCTCAAACTGCGCCTGCCCTTTATCCGGGGCATCGTTGCGCGCGCCGCACTGGCCCGGTTCATGCGCACACTAGCCACGCTGTTGCAAGCCGGTCTGCCTGCGGTAGAAGCCCTCAATGCCGCCGCCGGCGCCTGCGGCAACCGCGTCTATGAGCAAGCCATGAAACGCGCCGGGGAAGAGCTTGCCGCCGGCCAGGGGTTGCGAGCCGCGATGGCATACATTGCGGCCTTGCCGCCGGGTCTGGCGCGCATGATGGGCGTTGGGGAAGAAACCGGACGGCTTGGAGAAATGTGCACACACCTCGCCGACCGCTACGACGAAGAGCTGCAAAGCGCCGCCGATCGCATGGGCGCCCTTCTCGAACCCCTGCTCATGACGATCCTCGGGATATTGATCGGCGGCTTGGTGCTGGCCATGTACCTGCCGATTTTCGGCATGGGCTCCGTGATATGAGCGGGTCCACATCACGGGCGCGGCACTGCTCCGAACGCTTGCGGGCATCTGCAGCCGCGCGCCTGTTGGCATTATCCTAACCGGCGCATTCCTACGGCCACGGCAAGAGGGCTCGCGCCAAAACGAAATGAACTTGCTTTGGGAGCTCAACCTGGAGCCGCCGCTGCCCTTGTGGACTGGCGTCTTCGCATTGCTGATCGGGCTGATCCTGGGCAGCTTTGCCGGCATGTTGGCCTATCGGCTGCCGCGCGGCCTGCCGCTGGACAAGCCCGGTTCATTCTGCCCCGCGTGCCGAAAACCGGTCGGATTCCAGCGCAACCTGCCGCTGGTCAGCTATGCGCTCTTGCGGGGCCGCTGTGCGCGCTGCGGCCATCGTATCCACTGGCGCTACCCGCTGAGCGAAGGGCTATGCGCCTTGCTGGCATTGGCTTGCTGGAGTATCTACGGCGCCGGGCTTCACGCTTGGGTGGCCTTGCTCGTGTGTGCGACGCTGGTTTGCCTGGCCCTGATCGACCTGGAACACGGCCTGCTGCCCGACCGACTCACGCTCGGCCTGCTTTGGGCGGGACTGGCCTTCAGCCTGGTCCCGCAGCAAGTCCTTGCAGCCAGCCTTCTGGAACTGCCGTTTCCCGCGCCCCGACAAGCGGTGGCCGGCGCGATTGCAGGCTACGCGGCGCTATGGGCAATCAACCAGCTATGGAGAATATTGCGCAAGCGCGATGGGCTGGGCCGGGGCGACATGAAACTCGTCGCTGCCCTCGGGGCCTGGACCGGCATCAGCGGATTGCCGTTGATCGTGGGCCTGTCGGCCTGGGCGGGCCTGGCCGTGGGGCTGACACTCATCGTCCGCGGCCGCGCAACATTGAGCCATCCGCTCCCGTTCGGGCCGTTTCTTGCTGCCGGTGGGATGATTGCAATTCTGTGGGGGCCGAAAGCCTGGCTGGCCTTGGCTCCCGGCGCCACCCTGGGGCTGACGGGAATATGAGCAAGCGATTCACAGTTGGGCTGACGGGCGGAATCGCCAGCGGCAAGAGCGTCGTGGCGAGCCGCCTGGAGGAACTGGGGGCGGCGGTGGTGGACATGGATGTGATCGCCCGCGAGCAGACGGCGCCGGGCATGCCCGCACTGGATTTGATTGCGCGTGAGTTCGGACCGGAAATGATTGCGGCCGACGGATCACTCGACCGGGCGCGGCTGCGCGAACGGGTGTTCGGCACGCCGGCGGCGCGCAAGCGGCTGGAAGCGATTCTGCACCCAAGAATCAGAAAGGCGGCTTGGGAACAGGCCGCGACGGCTCCGGGGAGCTACCTGGTGATGGTAATTCCGCTGCTGGCGGAAACCGGGATTACCACCGGCCTGGACCGTGTGCTGGTGATCGATGCGCCCCGGGAAAAGCAGGTAGAAAGGCTTCGGCGCCGTGACGGCTCGACGCATCAGCAAGCGCGAGAGATCCTCGCTTCGCAAGCCAGCCGCCGGCAACGCTGCGCGCTGGCCGACGACGTGATCCTCAACGACGCCGGGCTGCCGGAGCTGTTGGAAGAAACCGAAAAACTCCATCGCCTCTACCTGCGCATCAGGCCGAGCCAGGGCGAGCAAGATTCGCCCGGGCGCGCCGCAGGGGACGCAGCGCGTCCGTCAACAGACTCCTGAAAGCCCCTCGGGCGAACGCTCTACCGACCGGAATCTGGTTTCGCTTTGACGGTCTGCTCAATGAGCAGGTCAACAAGCGGGCGGTCGGCGGGAAGGAATCCCAGTTCGCCGAGACGTTCCGGAAACTCCCAGGCCAGCTCCTGCTGCTCGCATCCGAGCGGGGCGCCCGCGTAGTCATTCACCAGGTAGAAATGCAGCTCGATCAATCGATCCGGATATGCCTGCTTGTAGCACATGAGTGGAGAAGCTTGCCGCACCACAATCCCTAGCTCCTCGCGCAACTCGCGATCCAGCGTCTGGCGAGGCGTCTCGACAGCGCGCATCTTGCCGCCGGGAAACTCCCAAGCGCCGCCCATGTGCTTGTCCGGCGGCCGCCGCGCAATCAGCACACGGCCGTCGCTTCGCCTGATTACACCGGCTGCCACGCGCACTTTTTCCATGCCGGGAAAGCCCTACACCGCGCGCCGCGCCGACCGGCCTAGGGACACTGCCGGCCAGGTGCATAATGGAGGTGACATAGAGCGTTAATCGAATGGAGAAACAGAATGCAGCTTAACTTGAGCGGACACCACTTGGAAATCACGCCGCGAACGAGAGACTACGCAGAGAGCAAGTTCCAGCGAATTCAGCGTCATTTCAGCCGCATCACCCAAATCCATTGCATCTTGTCGGCGGAGAAGTCAGGCTACAAGGCGGACGCCACCGTGCATCTCAGTCAAGGGCGGCTGCACGCCGATGCAGCGGGACGCGACCTGCGGGCCACGGTCGATGACCTGGTGGAAAAACTGGACCGGCAGGTACTGCGGCACAAGGAAAAACTGCACGATCATCATGCCCGTGAAGCGGCCCATCATGGGCTAAGCTGAACGGCGCGCGCGGCCCCGCCATTTGGGGGACTAGAACAGCAGCAGGCTGGCAAGGCCCAGGAAGGCCGCAAAGCCGATTACATCGGTAATGGTGGTCAGCACCACGCCGCCCGCCAGAGCCGGATCGACATTTATACGCCGCAAGACCAACGGCACCAATACGCCCGAAGCCGCGGCGGCCAGCAGGTTGATCGCAATCGCGGCGCCGGCTATGAGCGCCACTTCCAGATTGCTGAACACGCCGAAGGTAACCAGCGCCACAACCACGGCCCAGCCCACGCCGTTGAGCAGCCCCACCGCCAGTTCCTTGTAGAGCAGCCAGCGCACGTTGGAATTCTGAACCCGGCCTTGCGACAGCCCGCGCACCATCAGGGTGAGCGTCTGGCTGCCCGCAATCCCACCCATGCTGGCAACCACCGGCAGCAGCACGGCCAGCAAGGCCACCCTTTCGACCGCCGGCTTGAACCACGCGACCACGCCGGCGGCCAAGAGCGCGGTAACCAGGTTCAACCCCAGCCAGAGCGTACGCCGCCCGGTGCTGACCGCCACCGGCGCAAACATGTCGTCGTCTTCATCAAGCCCCACAGAGCCCAGAATCTCGCGGTCGGTCTGTTCGCGCAGCGCGTCCACGACATCATCCGCGGTGATCTGCCCGATCAGCCTGCCGTTGTCGTCAACTACCGCCGCGACCGAACTGTCGATGCTCTGAAATTGAAGAATCACGTCGGAGGCCGGCGTGTTGCAATGAATGGGGCGCGCTTCGGTATCCATCAAGCCGGCCACCGTTGCATCGGGAGCCCCGCCCAGCAGGTCGCGGACCTGCAGCACGCCAAGGTAGCGCTTCTCGCGGTCCACGACGTAAACGCAATAGAGGTCTTCGGGCAACGTGGGATGCGCGCGCAACTGCGCAAGCACACCGTCCAGTGTCGTCTCCGGTTGCACCGACACCGTTTCCGGCGCCATGAGACCGCCCGCCGAATCGGGCGGAAACGTGAGCACCGAACGGAGCAGTTGCCGTTCGTCCTGGTCGAGCGAACGAATAATGCGTTCGGTAATGTCGGCGGGCAGGTCCGCGACAAGATCCGCGAGATCGTCGAGCGCCAGACCTTCGGCGGCGTCCACGAGAGCTGCCGATTCCATGCCGGCCATGATCTGAGAGCGAACTTCATCGTTGAGCTCGACGAGGATCTCGCCCTCGTCCTCTTCATCGACGAGTTCCCAGGCCAGAGGGCGCCGCGCAGGCGGCAGGGATTCCAGCAGAAGTGCGGCTTCGCCCGGGCTCAGCGCATGGACGAGACGCCGCAGGCGCGGCTCGGGGTCCGCCGCCAGCAGCGCGCGCAGCGCTTCCCGGCGCGAAGAATCGTGCGCTTGCTCAGGCATCTTGTTTCGCCCGTCTCGTTCATGGCCAAGACCATTCTACCGAACTCGGCGGAATTCAGAATTCGAGAGGCAGAACCGTTAGTGAGTCGGTGTGCCCCGACACCCCCGTGATGGCGCCCTTGGTAATGATGACCAGGTCGCCCGCCTCAAGGCCGGCCGCTGCCCTGAGCCGATCGAAAATGGCCCGGAACAGCTTGTCGGCCTGGGTTTCGGTAACGTCGAACTGCAAAGGCACCACGCCGCGATAGAGCGTCACGCGGCGCTGCGTCGCGGTGTGCCGCGTGAGGGCGAAAATCGGAATATCGGCGCGAATGCGTGACATCCAAAGGGCAGTCGCTCCCGACTCGGTGAGCGCCACAATGGCCCGAACATCCATGTGATTGGCGGCATACATGGCGGCCTTGGCGATTCCTTCGTCCACGCGCTCGAAGTTGCCCTCGGTGACCGGGCTGGCTTCGCGGCGCGCCGGCATCCAGGCTTCCGCGCCCTCGCATATGGAAGCCATGGCGGCCACGGCTTCGGAAGCATATTCGCCCACCGCGCTTTCCGCCGACAGCATCACCGCGTCGCTGCCGTCCATCACCGCGTTGGACACATCCGAAACTTCGGCGCGCGTGGGCACCGGGCGGTCGATCATCGATTCCATCATCTGCGTGGCCGTAATCACCACGCGGTGCCGGTCGCGGGCGCGCCGGATAATGGACTTCTGCAGGCCGATCAGGCCCTCGTAGCCGGTCTCTATTCCGAGGTCGCCGCGCGCCACCATCACGGCATCCGCGGCGTCCAGAATTTCGTCGAGATTGTCGAGCGCTTCCGAGCGTTCGATCTTGGCGATGATATGGGCCGAACCACCGGCGTCGTGAATCAGTTGGCGCGCCGTGCGGATGTCCTCTCCGTCACGAACGAAGGACACGGCGATCCAATCCAGGCCCGCTTCCGCCGCCAGCTTTAGATCGGCACGGTCTTCTTCTGTCAGAGCGGGCGCCGACAGCAAGCCGCCGCCAAGCTTGTTGACCCCCTTCTGATCGGACACCACGCCGCCATGCACAACCCGGCAGTGCACGCGCCGGCCCCGGATCCGCTGCACGCGAAGTTCCACGTTACCGTCGTCCAGCAGCAGCGTATCGCCTGCAACGACATCCTCGGCCAGCGTCGCAATGTTCAGCCCCACGCCGCTCTCGTCGCCGGCTTCGCCGTCGAGGCTGGGATCCAGAAAAAACTCGCCGCCGTCCTCCAGCCGCGCGGATCCGCTTCGA
The DNA here is from genome assembly GCF_965221325.1 of Candidatus Foliamicus sp. GTDB lineage: Bacteria > Pseudomonadota > Gammaproteobacteria > Steroidobacterales > Foliamicaceae > Foliamicus. The sequence goes on from NZ_OZ244880.1 coordinate 1,733,860, forward strand.
AAGCCCGCTATGCGGATCTTCGGCCCCTGCAGGTCGCCCAGCAGTCCCACGCAACGCCCCAGCTTTTCCGCCATGGCGCGCGCTTCATCTATGCGCCGCCGGCGAACATCCCAGCCGCCATGCGAAAAGTTGAGCCGCAGGACATCGGCGCCGCTCTCCATCACGCCACGCAATACCTCCGGCTGGTCCGTGGCGGGCCCGAGAGTCGCAATAATCTTGGTGCGGCGCATACCCATCGCATCATACACGGCGGGCATTTCAAACCGCGCGTTCGGCGCTGCGCTGAAGCGCGGAAATCGCCGGTAGTTCGCTTCCTTCCAGCCAGGCAAGCATGGCCCCTCCGCCCGTGCACAAGTGATCCGGACCCGCGGCCAGACCCATATCGTCCAACGCGCGCAATGTGTCGCCGCCACCGGCCACGCGATACGCCGTGCTGACCGCTACGGCCTGCGCCACCCTGCGGGTGCCGGCCGAAAACGCTTCGATCTCGAACAAACCCAGCGGCCCGTTCCAGATCACCGTGCCGGCCCCGGCAATCGCCTCGGCGTAGCGTTCGGCGGTTTCCGGGCCGATGTCGAGAATCATCTCGTCCGGCCCCACCCCAGCAATGTCGGCGATACGAGCCGCCTGTGCTTGTTGCGGCGAAGGCGCCAGCACGACGTCGGTCGGCAACAGCAGTTCCGCTCTGCCCGACAGCGCCTCCAAGGCTTGCGGATAAAGCTCGGGTTCCGCCAGAGACAAGCCGAGCGGCACGCCGGTCGCACCCAGCAAGGTATTGGCAATGGCCCCGCCAGGTATCAGGAGGTCGGCCTTGGCGGCCAACGAACGCAGTACGCCGAGTTTCCCGGTAATCTTGGCGCCGCCAACGATGGCCAGCAGTGGACGGGCGGGATCGGCAAAGGCCGCTTCCAGAGCCGCAAGTTCGGACAGCAGCAAGGGGCCGGCGCAGGCCTCGCGCGCAGCCAGCGTTACCGCATGAACGCTGGCATGGGCGCGGTGGGCGCTGGCGAAGGCATCCATGACATAGAGGTCGCACAAGGCCGCCATGCGCCTGCCGAGTTGCGCCGAATCTTCCTTTTCGCCCGCATTGAAGCGCGCGTTCTCGCACAGCGCCACCTGGCCGGGCCGGACATCCACCCCTGCCAACCATTCACGATGCAATGGCACGGGCATGCCCAGCGCGCGGCCGAGTTCTTCGGCCACCGGCGCCAGCGAATAACGGGCATCGAAAGTTCCCTCTTCAGGCCGCCCCAGGTGCGAAACCACGATGACCGCGGCGCCGCGGCGCAGACAATCGCGAATTGCGGGCAGAGCCGCTTCGATGCGCTGCCCGTTGGCAACCCGGCCGTTTCCCAGGGGGACGTTCAGGTCCGCGCGAATCATCACCCGCCGGCCGGTCACTTCGGCGGCGGCGAGCGCGGGCAGCGCGGTCACGGCGCCTTGAGCAGCGCCATCGTAGTGTCGAGCATGCGGTTGGCGAAACCCCATTCGTTGTCGTACCAGGAGCACACCTTGACCAGCTTGCCACCCAGCACTTTCGTCATGCCGCTGTCGTAAACCGACGAATAGGGGCAGTGATTGAAGTCGGACGACACCAGGGGTTCGTCGTTGACCGCCAGCACACCCTGCAGTTCGCCGGCCGCGGCGGTTCGCATGGCCGCATCGATTTCTTCCACGGACGTCGCGCGCGAAGCCGCAAACGTGAGGTCCACAAGGGACACGTTGATGGTGGGAACGCGCACCGAAAAGCCGTCCAGCCGGCCATCAAGTTCCGGTAGCACCAGGCCCACGGCCGCGGCCGCGCCGGTCTTGGTTGGAATCATCGACTGGGTGGCCGAACGCGCGCGCCGCAAATCCTTGTGAAAGACATCCGTGAGCACCTGGTCGTTGGTGTAGCTATGCACCGTGTTCATGATGCCGTGCTCGATCCCCACCGCCTCGTGCAGCACCTTGGCCATGGGCGCGAGGCAATTGGTGGTGCACGAAGCGTTGGATACCAGCTTGTGACTGGAGCGCAGCACCTGGTGGTTGACGCCGTAAACCACGGTCGCGTCGATATCCTTCCCGGCCGGCGCCGAAATCACCACCCGCCCAGCGCCGGCCTCAAGATGGGCCTTCGCTTTCTCGCGGCTGCCAAAAAGCCCCGTGCATTCCAGCACCGCGTCCACGCCCAGTTCCGCCCAGGGCAATTGCCCGGGATTGCGCTCCGCCAATACGCGGATCCGGTCGCCGTCGATCTCCAGAGCGTCACCGTCCACGTCCACGCGGTGGCCGAAACGCCCATGCGCCGTGTCGTAGCGTGTCAGGTGCGCATTGGCCTCTGTGTCGCCCAGGTCGTTGATAGCAACAACTTGCATTGCGCCGCGATGCGGCCCTTCGTAGAGCGCGCGCAGAACGCAACGCCCGATTCGTCCATACCCGTTGATTGCGATTCTTGCGGTCACTTGTTTGCCTCGGTTTGACTAAGTCTTGTTAACGCCATGCGACGCCGCTCTGCCGGGCACTAGGGCCTGTGGTCGCGGGTCTCGGCGATGGATTCGCGGGCCAGCGCCGCCATCGCTTCGGCCGTAAATCCGAAATGTTCGAAAAGCTGGGCGCCGGGCGCCGATTCGCCGTAACGGGTGAGCGCAAGAATGCGCCCGCAAGGACCGGCAATGCCGGACCAGCCTCTCGGCACGCCGGCCTCCGCCACCACCCGAGCGCGCACCTTGTCCGGCAGCACGGACTCGCGATAGCTGGCGTCCTGCTGCATGAATACATAAACGCATGGCATCGAAACCACCCGGGCGGCGATGCCTTCGTTTTCCAGCAAGGCCGCCGCGGCCACCGCCAACTGCACCTCTGAGCCCGTTGCGATCAATAGCACGTCGGGTTCATCCGAGCGCTCTCTGACCAGCACGTAACCGCCGCGCGCCACATCCGCCAACTGCTCCGCACTGCGCGGCTGCGACGGCAAGCCCTGGCGCGACAGCGCCAAGCTGGTAGGCCCGTCCTCGCGTTCGATCGCCGCGCGCCAGGCCACAGCCGTCTCTGCCGCATCGCAAGGCCGCCAAACGCGCATGTTGGGAATAATGCGCAGGGACTCCAGGTGCTCTATCGGCTGATGCGTTGGGCCGTCTTCGCCGAGACCGATGGAGTCGTGCGTGAATACGAATATGCAGCGCTGGCGCATCAGCGCCGCCATGCGCAGCGCGTTGCGTTGGTAGTCGGAAAAGGTCAGAAAGGTGCCGCCGTAGGGAATGAACCCCCCGTGCAGAGCCATTCCGTTCAGCATCGCGCCCATGGCGAATTCGCGTACGCCGAAATACACGTAGTTGCCGCCGCCGTCCGGTGCAACATCGACGCTGCCCGAGTGCCGCGTGCAGTTCGAGCCGGTCAGATCGGCCGAACCGCCCACCAGTTCCGGAAGCGTTGGCGCGAAGGCCTCGAGAGCGCCCAGCGAGGACTTGCGGGTGGCTTCCGTCTTGTTCTGCGCGGCGATCTTCTCTATCGCGGCCAGCGCGCGGGGTTGCCAGCCTTCCGGCAGCCGCCCTTGCATGCGGCGTTCGAACTCGGCCGCCAACTCGGGATGGGCGCTCTTGTAGGCGGCAAACCGCTGCCTCCAGTTCTCAACCTTCGCCTCGCCGCTCGCGCGGATATCCCAGCCGCGACGTACCGACGCGGGAATCTCGAACGGAGGGTGCGGCCAGTCCAGCGCCTCGCGCGCCGCCGCTATCTCCGCGTCGCCAAGCGGCGCGCCGTGGGTCGCCGCAGTGCCCTGCTTGCCGGGGGCCCCGAAACCGATGATGGTGCGGGCGCAAATCAGGCTCGGTCGATTGCGCTCCGCAACGGCCTGATCGAAAGCCTCCTTCAGCGCCTGAGGATCATGTCCGTCCACCGCATCAACCACGTGCCAGCCATAGGCCTCGAACCGCTTCGGCGTATCGTCGCGAAACCAGCCCTGCACCTCGCCGTCGATCGAAATGCCGTTATCGTCGTAGATGCAGATCAGCTTGCCCAGGCGCAGCACCCCAGCCAACGAGCAGGCCTCGTGCGAGATGCCTTCCATCAGGCAGCCGTCGCCCAACAAAACCCAGGTCTTGTGGTCCACGATCCTATGCCCGGGACGGTTGAACTCCGCGGCCAGCAGGCGTTCCGCCAAGGCCATGCCCACAGCGTTTGCCAGGCCCTGCCCGAGTGGCCCCGTGGTAGTTTCCACGCCGATCTCCACGTTGTACTCCGGATGCCCGGCGGTATGCGAGCCGAGCTGCCGAAAAGCCTTTATCTGCTCCAAGTCCAGCGGATATCCGGCCAGGTGGGCCGCGGCATACAACAGCATCGAGCCGTGACCGTTGGATAACACGAGGCGGTCGCGGTCCACCCATCCCGGCTCCCCCGGAGCTACTTCGAGATAGTCCGAATATAAGAGTTCGGCTATATCCGCCATGCCCATGGGCATGCCGGGATGCCCGGAATTGGCCCGCTGCACGGCGTCCATGGCCAGAACGCGCAAGGCGTTTGCGCGCTTGCGGCGAGCCGGCGGCGGTGTTTCAGGTTTGCCGGTTTGCATCACCGAGATACGGCACGGACGCGCGCAACGAAAGGATCAGGTGCGCCACTTTATCGAACAGCCCTGACTGGAATTCTGGTCTCGCGGCCCGCGTCCGCTGCGCGCAATCCGAACCATCGCGTCGAATAGTTCACGCGGGGCGTCGGCGGGCCCGGGGCGGGATGTGCTGGCGTCCAGCCGCCCTCGGTACTGCAATTGAAGAGCCGCGTTGTAGCCGAAGAAATCGGGCGTGCATACCGCCCCATAGCGTTGCGCGACATCCTGGGATTCGTCGTAGAGATAGGGAAAGGTAAAGCCGGCCTGATCGGCCAGGGCCGCCATGCGGGCCGGAGAATCGGCCGGGTAGCGGAGTACATCGTTCGGCATGATAGCCACGCTGCTCACGCCATGCTCCCTCAACTCTGCAGTATCCCGCGCAATGCGGCCCAGGATGGCCTGCACATAGGGGCAATGGTTGCAGATGAACATCACCAGGGTTCCGTTTTCGCCGGCACAATCCTCCAGGCTGAACTCGCGGCCGGACGGATCGGGAAGCATAAAACGAGGCGCATCGGCGCCGAAATCGCATGGCGGCGGACCCATCAGCATGGTTGACTCCTGGTATCGGGTTGCGGTCTGCGAAGGGCGGGGATTCTAGCACGCAGGCGAATTGCAACAAACCGTCGGCCTGGGCGTATCATTTGCCGATGCGCAGCGAAACGCCCCTGTTCCCTCTGCCGACCGTGCTATTCCCGGAGGGCCCGCTGCCGCTGCGCGTGTTCGAGCCGCGCTACCTGGACATGGTGGGTCGCTGCATGCGCGAAGACGAGCCTTTCGGCGTAATTCGCATCAAGGATGACAGCCAGTCATCGGCCACGCAATTGTGCAAGATCGGTACGCTTGCGATTATTGCCGACTGGTTTCAGAGCGAGGGCGGGATGCTCGGGATACTGGCGATCGGCTCGCTGCGGTTTCAGTTGCACGCAACCGCCGTGCAAGACGACGGCTTGCGCACCGGCGACATCGAGGAGCTTCCACCGGAGCCTCAGGTTCCCATGCCGCCCGAATTCATTTCCATGGGCACAGCGCTGCAGCACCTTATCCAGAAGCTGGACCGCTTGTACCAGGGCATAGAAAAGCGCTTCGACGATGCGAGCTGGGTCAGTTTGCGGCTGGCGGAAATACTGCCGATCGGGCTTGAGCACAAGCAGCATTGTCTGGAACTGGAGGACCCGGTGGAACGTCTGCGATATCTTCGCCCGCTGCTGCGGTTGAGCCGGTAGCATCCGTGGGCGCGGGCCTGCTGACGGTCGAAGAAACCGCTGACGGGGTGCTGCGGCTCACCTTGAACCGCCCCCGGCAGCACAATGCATTGAGTTTTGCCCTTCTCGAAGAACTGCGCGACTGCCTGGAAAGCTACGCGGCAAACGCGTCGGTTAAATGCGTGGTGCTGACCGGCGCGGGCGAAAAATCCTTTTGCGCGGGCGGCGATCTGCACGAACTGGACGGCATGCGTTCTCTGGAGCAGGCGCGCACCATTTCACGGACCGGCCGCCAGGCTCTGGATGCGCTTCGTTACTTCCCCGCTCCGGTGGCCGCAGCGCTCAACGGCGCCGCGCTCGGCGGCGGGGCCGAACTGGCGCTGGCCTGCGACGTGTGCCTGGCTGCCGCACACGCCCGGGTTGGCTTCCTGCAGGCCAACCTGAACCTGATGACCGCCTGGGGCGGCGGCGTTGACGTGATCGCCCGCTGCGGCAGCGCCAGGGGCATGAAACACTTGCTGGAAGCGCGTAAGTTAAGCGCGCAGGAGGCCTTGAGCGCCGGTCTCATCGACGAAGTGTGCGACGAGGGCCAAACATTGGAGCAGTTGGTCGAAACCTGGATCACGACCATGACATCGCGGAGCCTTGCGGTCCTTCGCGGGCAAAAGGCGCTGGCTTCGAAAGCGCGCCGGCGCCTGCACGAGGCTCTGGCGGACACCGAAGAACAACACATGGTGCAGGCTTGGACGGATCCCGAGCACTGGGAGGCTGTGCGGCGCAACTTCGCCGCTTAGCTCAAAAATGACAACCCCTAACAACGACTTCCGCTGGCCCGGCGGCGCCGGGCTCGCGCTTTCCATTGTGCTGAACATTGAGGAAGGCGCCGAAGCCCGCCCGGCGGACGGGGATCCGCATCCGGAACCGGTGGACGAGCTGGGGGTGGCCCTGCGCGGTTCCCGGCGCAATCTTGCCAACGAAAGCAACTACCAATACGGTATCAAGGCTGGCGCGCCGCGGCTGCTCGATCTGCTCGACCATTACGGCGCACCCTGCACCGTGGCCGCTGCCGCGCTGGCGCTGGAACGAGCGCCCGAACTTGCAAGGCGCATCGGCCAAAGCGGCCACGAAGTCTGCGCGCACGGCTATCGCTGGTCATTCCAGCACCGCCTGTCGGAAAGCGAGGAACGCGAGTTCATCCGCAAGGCGGCGGACAGCATCGAGCAGACCACCGGGCAGCGTCCGCAGGGCTGGCTGTCGCGCTACCTGTTCAGTGAGAACACGAGACGGCTGTTGGCGGAAGAAGGATTCCGCTACCACATGGACGATTTCAGCGCCGATCTGCCGTGGTGGGACACAGACCAGAAGCAGCCCATGCTCGTGTTGCCGTATGCGCTGGACACCAACGACATGAAACTGTGGAACGCCCCGGCGTACACACCCAGGGCCTGGCTCGACTACCTCAACGACAGTCTCGACTGGCTGCTCACGGAAAGCCGCAGTCAGGCGCGCATGATGTCGGTAGGGATCCATGCGCGCATAGCGGGCCGGCCGGCGCGCGCAGCCGCACTCGACGCCTTCCTTGGCCGAGCCCTTACCCGGCCCGGTGTATGGGTCGCCACCCGCCTGCAGATCGCCGACGCTTGGGAGCGGGCCCACCCGCCTCCTGCGCAATGAAATACGGGCGACGCGTTATCGCGCGGCTGGCTTGAATGCAGGAACCTGCCGGCCACCCGCGGGGGGAGTGCGGAAGGCCGGCAGGGTTTTGGAGGAGGCGACTTGCGCCTTACTTGGTTGTTATCTTGATTTCTCGGGCGGCCGCTGCCACGTCCTTCGACTTGGGAAGCCGTATGTGCAACACACCGTTGCGCAGGCGGGCCTCTATCCCCGCTTGATCAACATCGTCCGGCAGGCTCATGGAGCGCCGGAACGCGCCGTAGCTGCGTTCGCTCACATGCAGGCTGCGGGCCTCGGCGTCGTCTTCGGAGGTGCGCTCGCCCTTAATGGTGAGCACGTGATCGGCCACGGAAACGTGCACGTGTTTCTCGTCCAGCCCGGGGAGGTCGGCCGTAAGCTCGTAGCCGCTATCGGTTTCCGCAAAGTCGATTCGTGGACTCAGCGAAGGGCGCGCTTCCACATACTCGCCATTGCGGCTGCCCAAAGCCCGATCCACCCAATCTTCCCATTGGCGGGCCATGGAACCCAAGACCCAGGGCGAAGCCATAGCACTGGGGCGTGTTCTTACAACAAGACTCTTCATTGCTCTTCTCCTTTATCTGTTTGCCATCTACTCGCGCTCCATCAAGGGAGCCTTTCGTGCTGTAGTTCTGGGGCTTGAAGCGGCCGATTTCAAGCCTCCGACCAAAGCCAACCACCCCTTGCCCGCAAGCGCGCGGCGCGCGCATATGCAAGCCACCGGCAACGCAGGCCAGCCGTAATGTCCGGCCGGCCCAAGGCGGTCCTTTCGCCGCGGGCTGATAGTAGAATCCATTGGACATGTCGCAGCGACTCGCCAACAAGGTCTTGCTGGTCAGCGGAGCCGGCCCTGTCATTTCCGCCTCCATCGCGCGGCGCGCTCTGGATTGCGGCGCCGGGCGAGTGTATGTAGCGCACGACCCCGACGCGCGCTCCGCCGCCGAGCAGGCGCTGGCCGGCGTTGGAGCGCGCCTTGTTGCGCACCGCCGCGGCGAAGCGCAGGCGTGGCCCGCACTTTACGACCGGCTGGCCGCCGAATCCGCGCTCCCCGATGTGCTGGTCAACGGCTGCTACGCGCATCATTCCGGCACGTTGGCCGATACCTCGCTGCAGCAATTCAGCGATGCGCTGGCCAGCAATCTGGTGGCGGCCTTTTTCGGCGTGCAAACGCACGTGGTGAGGCTGCGCGCGGCAAAGCGCAAGGGCGCAATCATCAACATGAGTTCGGTGTTTGCCGACCGCGCGCTGGCGGGCACGGCCGCCTACGCGGCCAGCGCCGGCGGTATTCGCTCGCTCAGCAAGTCGGCGGCGCTGGCTTGCGCCGAGGCGGGCGATGGCATTCACATTCATGCCGTGTTGACCGGCCGCTACGAGGGCGCCCCCGCGCTGCCCGAAGGTCAGGACAGAAGCCTGCTCGGCAAGCAGGTCAGCGCCGCCGAAGTAGCCGCGCTGGTGGTGCAGTTGGCCGGGGACGCCGCCACCTACACGCACGGCTCGGCGGTTACCCTGGATGGCGGATTATGGATTTCCTGAACGACACGGCCAAGCACGGCGAGCCCGGGCGCCTGGAGGGCAAGCGGGTGGTCATTACCGGCGCCACCTCCGGTATCGGCCGCGGCTGTGCCATGCACATGGCCGAAGAAGGCGCGCGCATCATCTTTACCGGCCGCAACGAGGAAGGCGCGGCCGAAACCCTGCGCATGGTCGGCGAGGCCGTGCCGGGCGCAGAGGTGGAATTCGTGCGTCAGGACGTGACCATCGAAGCGGACTGGACCCGGCTCTACGACCGGGTGCGGGAAATCTGGGGCGCCATGGATGTGCTGCTCAGCAATGCCGGCGACGCCAAGCTGGGGCCGTTGGAAGACGTCAAGGCAGAAGACCTGGATTTCCTTTTCAAGGTGAACGTGGAGGGACAGTTCCTCGGCCTTCGCGACGGCCTGCCGCTCATGGCGCCGGGCGGCAGCATTATCGTGATGTCGTCGCGGGCCGGTTTGCGCGGCTTCCCTCACGGCACAGCCTACACCTGCGCGAAAGGCGCGCTTACCGCCCTTACAAAAGTGGTGGCAGCCGAAGCCGCGGCGCTGGGCACCGGCGTCCGCGTGAACTCGGTGCATCCCGGACTGGTCTGGACGGAGAGCGTAGAGCGCGTGCTGCAGGGCCGCGCCGAGGAACTGAGGGCCAAGATGGAAGCCAATGTGCCGATGCGCAAGATCGGGCATCCGCGCGATGTAGGCGAGTTGGTCTGCTATCTGTCCAGCGACGAATCGCGCCACCTCACCGGAGCCGAACTGTCCATCGACGGTGGAATGGCGGCGCAATAGGGGAACAGAACATGCCGGTAATCGATGTCGATACCCAGGAAGCGCTGCAGCGCAAATCCGCTTCGGTCCTGCCGGAGTTAGCCTGCCGCGAGGACGAGAGTTACCTCGACTACGTGGAGAGTCTGCGCGCCTTTGTCCTCGACGGCATGCGCTTCGACGAGCAACTGGCCTCCCGCACACGGCGCCTCGAAGACACTTCCGTAGAACCCCGCGAGCGGCTGGCGCAAGTGCGGCGCGCGGTAGCCGACACGCCGATCGCGCGGGTGCGCAATCGCCTGATGCGCTCGCAACAGGAAATGAAGTGGCGGCGCATCTGCAGCTCGCTGGATGCGCGGCGGGACATCCATCTCGCCGCATTGAAGGATGCGGAGTCAAAGGGTCCGGCCAAGCTGGAGCTTGATCCCGACTTCGCCACACCGGACTACGCCAACGTGCATTTTCACTTGCAGCCGGACGGCTACTACAAGGACGCACTGGCGGGGTTTCGCTATCACTACGGCACCAAGGTGTTCTTCGTGGGCGACAACGACCAGGATCAACTGCACGCCACGCTCGTCAACAACCACCTTCCCGAGCCGGCGGACGGCGAGGTGCGGCGGATTCTCGATCTGGCCTGCTCGGTCGGACAGAGCACGACGGCGCTGAAGCAGCGCTTTCCCGAGGCGGAAGTGATCGGCATCGACCACTCCGAGCCGATGCTGCGCTGCGCCCACCGCCGCGCCGTGGAACTGGGCGTGGACGTGTGTTTCTCGCAGCGGCTGGTGGAAAACACGGGCTACGCGGACAACCGATTCGATATCGTGTTCGCCTTCATCCTGTTTCACGAAATTCCGATACGGATCATCCATGAGACGCTCGACGAAGTGCGGCGGGTGCTGCGGCCGGGCGGAGTTTTCGCGGTTTTCGACTTCATAATGGCGGACAAGATGAGCGCGTCACAGCTCTACCACCGACACTTCGATTCGCGCCACAACGGCGAAGCTTATGGCGACGATTTCTGCTACTCCGATTTTGACGCGCTGCTCAGGAACCACGGCTTTCGCGAGGCAGTCCCAGGCAAGACCATGGGCACCACGCAGGTCTGGTACGCAACGCCGGCTACGGACTAGCTACCCTGCAAGGGATACGCACGGGAAATGCGCTCTCCAGGCACATGAATCCGCGCAGCGGGGAGCCTTCCGGTCAAACGCCCGAAGGCGGAGCGCCGCTGGCCGGCGACTCCCCCTGCTACTTCGATGACCCGCTGCAGGACGCGATGATGAACATGATCCTGGAGTTGAGCGCGCAGCTCTGGATGAGCATGGACCGCCTCTACGCGCTGGAAGACCTCCTGGCGAGCCAGGGCGTCGTGAAAGCCGCGGCCCTCGACGACTACAAACCGGACGCCGCGCGCGCAGCGGCGCTCAAGGCCCGGCGTGAGCGGTTTACGCACGACATTCTGCGCGACTTGAAGTCGCTCACCGAAAACGAAGCGGCACCTGCGAAAACCGTCGGCAACGGCAGAAGCTGACCGCGATGGCGCGCTTCCCCTCCCTGCCCGAAAAGCCGGACCTGGCCGATGTGTTCCGGCGCTTCCCGCTGGGTGTGAAGGCGCTATGCGAGTACACCGACGACCTGCTGCGCGGGCCGTCCCCGTTTACCGTCGGCGAACGCGAGTTCCTTGCAGCCTATGTATCGGGAATCAACGCCTGCGGGTACTGCCACGGAGCGCACAGCATCATTGCCGAGCTGCATGGCATCGACGCGGAGCTGCTCGCCGGCGCGCTGCAGGATCCCGCGGCAGCCGGCGTGGAATCGCGGATGCTGCCGATCCTCGACTACGCGCGCAAACTGACGGAAACCCCGGCCCGAATGACCGATCTGGACGCCCAGCGCGTGTTCGACGCCGGCTGGAGCGAGGAGGCGCTCTATCACGCGATCTCGGTCTGCGCCATCTTCAACTTCATGAACCGCATCGTGGAAGGCTGCGGCGTGGAGCCAGACCCGGCAATCCGCGACGCACAGCGCGAGCGCCATGAGGCCATGCGCGGCGAGCCGCGTCCCTATACCTTGTTCGCACGCACGATCGGCGCCCTTGATTGAACCGCCCCCAGCCGGCGAGCTATTCGGCGGGCGGGAGATTTAAGAAGTAATGCGCGATGGCAGCCAGATCGGCGTTGCTCCAGTAGCGGGTTGCGTGATGCACGACTTCCGCCATCTCACCGCCGTAGGCATCGCCGTTGGCCATGATGCCGCTGCGTAGCGACCAGGCGAGATCGCCCTCGGTCCAGCCGTCTTCCTTCAAAGTTTCCGTAGTGATGTCCGGGCCATTGGGGCCGACCTTCTCCACTCCGCCCTGGTAGCGGCGCTTCAGGTCGCGCCCGCCCATGGCGCCGCGCGGGGTATGGCAGGCCCCGCAGTGGGCGGGACCTTCGGCCAGGTAGCGGCCCCGGTTCCACTGCTCTGTGCGGCTTGAATCCGGCACAAGTTCACCGGCAGCGAAGAATCGGTTCTTCCATACACCAACGGTTCCCCGCATTCGATACCAGAGCTTCAGCTTGTGGCTTGGAGCACGTCCCGCTACCGGGGGAGAGGATTGCACGGCTGCCCACAGATCCACGATATCCTGACTGGCGAGCCGCGTGTAGAACGGGTAGGGATATACCGGAAAGTAATGCTTGCCTTCGGGACTCCGTCCCTCGGTCAGCGAGCGGGCGAAATCCTCAAAGGTCCAGCCGCCAATCCCGTCGGTCGGATGCGGTGTGATGTTCGGCACGAAATAGGTGCCGGCTCGTGATTCGACGGCCAAGCCGCCGGAAAAAGCCGAACCGCCCTCCTCCGGCGCCCTGTGACAGGTAATGCAGCCAGCCAGGCGGGCTACGTAAAATCCGCGGTTCGCGTCCCCTGTCAGCCCGGAATAATCCCGCGGCAGGGCATCGACTTGGTCCTGCGAGGCAAGAGGCGCCGCCGCGAGAAGCGCAGCAAGCGCGAAAACAAACCGCCAGACGGCCGGAATTTCCGGCAGCGCGCTGCGAAGACGCGCTAACACGGGGTCAAGCCGTTCGAAATAGGCCGGCAAAGCCCTTTGCGGCTAGCTGTCCTCCTCGCGGAAGTCATCGTGGCAAGCCTTGCAGCTCATGCCCACGCCGAACAGGGCCGTGCCCGCGTCCATGGCCGGCGCTGCGCCGCCACCGGCGGACGGATCCGGAGGCGCTGCGCTCGGTGGAGCCGGCGGTGTGTCGGCGGCTTCCGCAAGCGTCTCGGCGGCTTCCGTCAAGTCTTGGGACAAGGCGGAAAAGCGCTCGAAGTCTTCCCAGATGGCCGGCAAGGCTTCGCCGGCGGGATCATAACTGCCTTCGGGGAACAGAGAAACGAGCTTGTCGCCGCCCGCCGCGGCGATCTCGCCGGCCAGGGTGCGCATGCGGTCGGCATTGTATTCCTCGATTCCGCGCACCATGTTGCCCATCGACTGCATCGCATCAGCCATCGACTCCATGAGTTCGTGGCGCTCGTGAGCAACGCCGGTGAGTCCTTCGTGGGCATACGCCCCGCCCGCGGCCAGCCCGCCAGCAACCAGCGCCACAACGCCGAACAACATGCGCTTCATATTTCTTCTCCCAAAACCTGGACAGCAACAACCGCACATTGTAGGCCAGTCTCACTGCGGCCTGTACCGATTCACGACATCTGGGACGTCGCGGCATTCGCCGACCCCGCAGCGCTCCACTCGGGTACGCGCCTAGCTAGGGAGCAGCGCCGTGGCGAGGATTGCTACCAGGAGCGCAACCAGCCCGGTCACGAATCCATTGCGGAGTTGGCTGATAGCCTTTTCGAGACGGACGATACCGGCTTCCACGCCGGCAATGCTGCTCTGCAGGGTGGATACATCGGTCTTCGTTGCAAGGTCGGCGCCTCGCCGCTGGATCACCTTGGCGATGGCCTCGGCTTGCGAAAGTTCCAAGCCCGCCGCTTCAATTTCGTGGACGGCTTGGAGGGTATCGAAGGCCGCTGAAGTCATGGAGAAATCATAGCGCAACCGCGCTGCCCGCAAAGCGCATGAGTCTATGCGTTCGTCCGCATTTTCAGCGGTGGGGGTTATTCCTGGCGCCCGGTTCGGGCGAGGCGGTCTGGGCCGTAGTACTTTTCGAGATAGGCAAGCACCTTTGCGCGAATGCCCGGCGCAAGCGGAAGCATTTGCTGCTCGTCCACCATTTCCACCAGCACCTCTTCCCACACAGCACGCGACAGTCCCTGCTGTAGAACCAGGTCGATGGAGTGGCAGGAACCGCAGAATCCAAACACCTCCAGCCTGCCGTCGCCGCGCGGCATGCCGCGAAAAAGTTCCTGCTCCTGTTCGTCGTCCATGCCGGAATCGACTGGTTTGTTTGGTTCTACCTCCTCGCCAGCGACAGCGCACGACGCCAACAGCGGCATGATTAGTACAGCCAGCACTGCCGCGACGCCGGCGGCACCGTTACGGGTGCGGGCGCTGCGAATCAGGTCACACGCACCGCGACATGGTGCAGGGCGTTATTCAGGTAGCCCTTGGGGTTCCAGGACGCCTCGAAAGGCTGGCTGATTCCCTGGCTATCGGTAGCCCGCGCCCACACCTGGTAGTGACCGGCCCGCGGAAAATGCACAGCGCCGGAGAAACGCTGCCAGGCATGAGGATTAGCCGGCGGCTCCAATTCCGCCTGCTGCCAGGTTGCGCCGTAATCGATGCTCAGGTCCACGCGCGCCACCTCGGCATCGCCGGCCCAGGCGTGGCCCGCCACCTCCAGCGCGCGTTCGGCAAGCTGCAGGCCGCTCTGCGGGCGGGTGATCAGCGACTTGACCGGCATCGCGTGAATGATCTTCATGTCCTCCGCCGGCGCCGACTCGCCGGGCGCCACCGGGTGCGCCGGAACCCGATACGATGACCCGGTCATCTTAGGCCCGTCATGCACTACGTCACGCAGCCATATGCGCGTGAGCCACTTCTGTGAGCAGGAGCCCGGCCATCCCGGGACAACCAGCCGCAAAGGAGCGCCGTTCATGGGATGCAGCGGACCGCCGTTCATCTCGAATGCGATGAGATTGTAGGGGTCCATGGCTTTGGCCAGCGGTACGCCCCGCGATATGGGAAGCAAGCCGGGCGTGCCGGACAAGTGCTGGTCGGCGCCTTCGTGCGCCGTGTAGATCGCACTGTCCGCAACCCCCGCCGCATTCAGCACATCGGCCAGACGCACGCCGGTCCACTCGGCGCAGGCCACCGCGCCGAAGGTCCACTGATTGCCGCGGGCCGGCGGCTCGAAACGCGCTCTGCCGTTGCCGCCGCATTCAAGCAACAGTCGGTAGGTCACCACTTCGAAGCGGTCGCGAAGGTCCGCAATACTCAGCGTCATGGGGCGCTCCACCAAGCCGTCGATGCGCAGCCTCCAGTCCGCCGGCTCCATGTCCGACGGGACGATGCCGTTGTTGCGTATGAAATGCCGCGCGGTGGGCGTTATGTCGTCGTCGAGCAAGTGCGGCGGTGTTTCGGCGCTCAAGGGCCGATCATTGAGCACCGCCAGCCCTTCCTTGCCCGGAATCGGTGCAAGTTCCGCTGCTTGCGCTTGCGAGAAAAAACCACCCGGCGCCCAGCGGCCGCCGGCCAGCATGCCGGCGGAAAACGCGCCCGCGGCAGCAAACCCCGCTTCCTTCAGAAACGCCCGCCGCTTAGTCCACATTAGGCACCGACCCTCACGGTGTTCCGGCATGGTGCTGACTCAGCGCGAGTCTATTGCACTGCAAAGAAAGAAGCCTTGCTCCCGGCTTGCGGTTGACGGCTTCCGATCGGAAATTTCGCCTGTGTTTCAGACTCAGCATGATGGCCACATATTCTAGAATAGGCACACAGGCAAAGCGCATTGCAATCGCCGCCGCCTCAAGAACGCAGTTTCCGTTATGCCTGAATCGCAGCAAGCGCGCCCGCTCCAAAACAATCGATTGACCATCTGCGCCGCCGCTATCGGCGCGCTGGCCGCGGCTGCAACCCCAACTGCACCCGCGCTGGCGCAAGAGGATGTGCTGGAGGAAATCGTCGTGCGCGGCGAACTCCGCAGCCAGCCGGGCGAAGCGGTGGACTCGGTGTTCGGTTTCGGCAAGCCGCTGCTGGAGACGCCGCGCTCGGTATCCAGCGTGAGCGGCGAGATGATCCGGCGCTTCGACATGCGCGATATCGACGAGCTCGTGGCTCTGGCGCCGGGGACTTACACACAGTCGTTCTTCGGCGTGGCCGGCTCCCTGGACATCCGCGGCACGGCCGGCGAAAGCTACTTTCGAGGCATGCGCCGGCTAGACAATCGCGGCAACTATCCCACCCCGATCGGGGCCTCCAGTCGCATCGACATCGTTCGCGGCCCGGCGTCGCCCATTTTCGGGCCGGCCCAGATTGGCGGATACATGAACTACACGCCACCCTCGGCGCGTAGCGTCGAGACCGGCGAACTGCCGGACGCGCCCGGAGGCGGCGTGGAACTGGGCGCGGGAAGCTGGAACAAGCGCACCCTGAGCGCCGAGGCCAGCGGCGCGGGCGCACTGGGAGGCCGGGAATTCGGCTACAGCCTCTATGCCGAACGCGAGGATTCGGGGAGCTATTACCGCGGCAGCGCCGGTCTTGAACAAACGCTGCTGCAGGCGTCATTCGATGTGCAGACCAACGAGCGGCTTCGTTTCGAGTTCGGTGGCATGCTCCACGACGTGGACGTCAGCGAGGTGGCCGGCTGGAATCGGCTCACGCAGGAACTGATTGACCACGGCATCTACGTTACGGGCAGCCCGGCGCCGCTTGACGCCAACGGCGACGGGCGCATCTCGCATGCGGAATTCGATGTGGACGGCGACGGCTATACCGACCACAACCCCTTCGCGCTGGGCCTTGAGCCCGGCACCACGGCTACCTTGTCCCCGCCGCCCGCCGGCAGCAATGTGTGCAGGATCGGCGACACGCCCGTGTTCGACTGCCGCCCCGAGCTGCTGGGACTGGTAAATCCGGGCCTGACCACGCTCGACGGCAGCCAGGTGCTGGTGAGTCCCGACGATCTGATCGCCACGGATGTCGTTACGCTTTATTTCGATGTGCTGGTCGATACGGGTGGCGGGCGCTGGAAGTGGAAGAATCAATTGTTCTTCGAGTCGTACGACAACCTGAACCAGGGCACCTATGGCTTCTCCCAATTTCACGATACCTGGGTCATCGAGAACAAGCTGGCAGCGGAGGCCCGGTTCCAGCCCGCCGGCGCGACGCTGGACCTGCAGTGGTCGGCATCGGTGCGCTACACCCGCTTCCATCATGCCAGCGACTATTCCAACGAGTATTTCGACCGGCGCGACCTGACCCAGCCCGAAAGCGCGCTCGACATACGGTGGCTCGCAACCGAACTGGGCCGCGAATTCACCGAGTACTACATTGGCAGCTACCTGAATCCCGGGCTTGCAGCCTTGGCCGACCTGAGCTGGGACAATGGCGTGGGCGTACTTGCCGGTCTGCGCTATGACTCCATCGCGGCCAAGAGCCGGTCGCCGCTGGACAAACTGCTGCTGCCGAGCGCCAGGCATTCATGCCTGCCTACCGCGCCGGACTGCGTTGTCGCAGAGGCCGAGAACAGGTTCGGAGGACTCTCGTGGAGTCTGAGCGTGAACTGGATGAGCACCAGCGGCCTGACGCCGTATATCACGGCTTCGCGGCAGTCCACGGTGATCGCCGGACAGGGTGCGGAGCTTTCCACCGCAAACGTGGCGAGCGGCGGCGCCTACGACAGCTCGAAGCTGCTTGAGGCGGGACTGAAAGGCAGCCTGTTCGGGAACGCTCTGTATTTCGCGGCAGCGCGCTACCGTCAGGAGCGCACCGACTACACCGCGCAGGCCGTGGCTACCAATCAGGCCGTGCGCACCGAGGGCGCCGAACTCGAAATTCGCTGGATTCCCGAACCGCGGCTACTGTTCACCCTGAGCTACACCCGCATGAAGGCGGTGAATCTCAACACGTTGGCCAATGGCGGACGCTTCAGCTACATCGGCGCCGACGATGTGCCGGGCATTGCGCCCGAAGTCTTCTACGGCGGCGCCTTGGCCGGCATCGTGACGCGCGTGGGCGAGGACGCAGCGCGGCGCGCCGGACTGCCGCGCAATGTGCTGGCGGCTACCGGCACCTATAACTTCGGTGGCGGGGTGGCCGTGAGCGCGAGCGCCATCGATGTGGACGCGGCAGCGTCCGGCTTGTCGGGCTCGGTCGTTCTGCCGGCCTACACCGTGCTGAACCTGGGCGTGGTGATCGAGCGCGGCCCCTGGACCTTCAACTTCACGGCCCGCAATGTCACCAACGAACGCTACTTTCGGGCCAATTTCCCCAACCTTTACGGCAGCGTCATCGCCCTGCCCGAATTGCCGAGACACTATCGGGCCTATCTGGAGTATTGGTGGTAGCCCGGTAGGCGCCCGCTCCGCTGCGGCGCGGCGCGCTAAAATTGCGCTCCGCCATTGGCTTGTTTATTCACCGTCAATAGCGTCATGGGGCCGTAGCTCAGTTGGGAGAGCGTCGCGTTCGCAATGCGAAGGTCGTGGGTTCGAATCCCATCGGCTCCACCACCCCACATCCGGTAATTCCGAGCACGCCGCGTCCCGCACGTAAGGGAAATACCATGACCAAATATCGGAAGCCGCTAAAGCCGAAGCAAATCGCTACGGTAAGAGATCGGGACATTGACTTCAGCGATATTCCCGAGCTCGGCGACGACTTCTGGCGCAGCGCGAAGCTTGTCGAGCCGGATCGGACCGAACAAATTACCTTGCGGGTAAAGCGTTCGGTGCTTGCGTATTTCATAGCCTCCGGCCGAGGCTACCAATCTCGCATGAACAGGGTTTTGGAGAGCTACGTGCGCGCGCAGAAGGAGTAAGGGCGCCGGATGCGTGAAGTCAGGCGCCGCGCTGGCGCTTTGCGGCAAGGCGCAGGCGAAGCGCCTTGAGGCGTATAAAGCCGGTGGCGTCGCCGGGACTGTAAGCGCCGCGGTCGTCCTCGAAGGTGGCCAGGCCGCCGTCGTAGAGGCTGTCGGGCGAGCGGCGCCCGAGTACGCTAACGGCGCCCTTGTAGAGCTTCAGGCGCACCGTGCCGTTCACCGGTTGCTGTGATTCATCTATCAGTGCCTGCAGTGCCTTGCGTTCAGGCGACCACCAATAGCCGTTGTAGATGAGCTTGGCGTACCGGGGCATCAGTTCGTCCTTGAGGTGCGCCAATTCGCGGTCGAGCGTGAGCGACTCGATCGCGCGGTGTGCCTTGAGCAGTATCGCGCCGCCCGGCGACTCGTAACAACCGCGCGACTTCATGCCCACGTAGCGATTCTCCACCAGGTCCTGCCGGCCTACGCCATGAGCGCCGCCCAGTTCGTTGAGCCGCGCCAAAAGCGCAGCCGGACTTAAGGTCTGGCCGTCCAGCGCCACGGCGTCGCCCCTCGAGAATTCGATTTCGACGATTCCCGGTTCATTGGGCGCCGCCTCGGGGGCCACAGTCCAGCGCCACATAGCCTTATTCGGCGCCTGCCACGGATCTTCGAGCTCGCCGCCTTCGTAGGACACGTGCAGCAGGTTGGCGTCCATCGAATACGGCGATTCGCCGGCCTGCTCGAAATCCACCGGGATCGCACGCTCCCGGCAATAGGCCAGCAGGTCCTTGCGCGAATTCAGCTCCCACTCCCGCCACGGCGCAATCACCCGAATGCCGGGATTCAGCGCATAGGCGCCCAACTCGAAACGTACTTGATCGTTGCCCTTGCCGGTGGCCCCATGCGCAATAGCATCAGCGCCAGTCTCCGCGGCAATCTCCACCAGCCGTTTGGCAATGAGGGGGCGAGCGATGCTGGTGCCCAGCAGGTACTCGCCTTCATAAACGGCGTTTGCCCGAAACATCGGAAACACATAGTCGCGGGCGAACGCTTCCTTGAGGTCCTCTACAAAGATTTCCTTGACGCCCATCGCCCGCGCCTTGGCGCGCGCCGGCTCAACTTCCTCGCCTTGGCCGATGTCGGCAGTAAACGTCACCACCTCCGCCTGGCAAGCCTCCTGCAGCCACCGGCAAATCACCGAGGTGTCCAACCCCCCGGAATAAGCCAGAACGACCTTCCCTGCCTTCACTCTTTTTCGGCTTCCCCAGCTTGCACCCTTAACCAGTGTGTGCGCCTACCCGTTTCGCGGAGGAACGAGAGCTTGCAGCCGTCGTTCCGCAAGGCTTGGCGCACCAACCACTCCACTGGCGCGGAGAAAGGACGAATGAGTGGCTCAGCATTGCAACCGCACACCCCATCGCGCCCGCATTACGGGAAGCGACGAGGTGTGCTGCCGCAAGTCAGCCGGTCAGAAGCGGTATTCCACGCGCAGCCCGAACTCGCGCCGGTCCAACGGCGAAACCGCTATGCCTTGGGCAGCGGTAAGCCCTATGAAACTGCGGTTCAGGGGGCGGCTGAAGTCCGTCCAACGCGCACCGGTTTGCCAAGCTTTCTCGTCCAGGGCGTTGTCGATAAACACCTCAACCATCAACTGCCCGAGTGTCAGCCCACCGCGTAAATTCGCAACTGTGTATGGCGAGAGCCAGGCAAGATTGCCCTCATCCACATAAGCCTTGCCCTGATGAAACAGATCGCCGCGTACGTAGGCATCCATGCCGGCCAGCGTGAACGAATACGTGCCCGACGCTGTGAACGTGTTTTGCGGCTGCCGCGGCGTCTTGTTGCCGCGCATCTGGGAGAAGCCAGCTATGGGAACAACGAAGTTAAACTCATAGTCCGTATATTCTGAATCAATGTAGCTGGCAGTGGCCTGCAGGAGCAGATTCTCGGTGGCCAGATAGGATAATTCGAACTCCACGCCCTGCACCTCGGCATCACCTGGAAGCAGAACGTTTCGAGAATTAAAGAAAGGCACCCGGTTACCATCGGCATCGGCAACGGTTTTCGGCAATCCAATCGAAGCTTCGTCCGGACAGTTCACATCCACCTCTCGACATGTTTCGCGTATCCTGAAGCTGGAGCGGCCCTTGATGTTTTTCCATTCCTGCCGGTAAACCGCGAGATTCAACTGGCCGCGCCCATCGGCGAAAGACTGCTTCAGCCCCACCTCAATAGCCTCAAGCGTTTCCGCTGGAAGAAGTTCGGCAATACTGGGGTCCTGGCTCACGTATTGCTCCCTCTCGTAAGGAGTGGCTTGAACAAAATCAGTGTTGAAATCGCCTGCCAGCAGGCCTTCCGAGTAGCTGGCGTACAAGTTGGTAGATTCGCTGGGCGTCCAGCGCAAAATAAGCCGGGGCAGAAAATCGTCGAATGTCTCGCTATTGGATGCTGTGCCTGCCAATAGGCCATTTCTGCTGAGCGGGCCTCCCTTTGTCAGCTCGTCTTCCACCCAGCGTCCCTCGGCGATCGCGGTGATGGTTTCCGTAACATCGAAATCCAGCGAGAAGAACAGTCCAGACACCTCCGAATTGTCCGAATTGGTCAGGTTGTTTGTGAAGGGGCCAAACCCTAGATTGCAATCACTAGGGTACTTGGTCGATAACCCGGAAGCGACGCTCACACATAACGCAAAGGCATCCCCGCCTGTGCCGCTAGCCGAAAACTCCTGCTCGTAGTAACTGTACCCCGCCAGATAGCGCAGTCGCTGATCCTGCGGACTGGTCACGCGGATCTCCCAGCTTTCGTCCTCCATCGTTTGTGGATCGCGGGAAAACCAGTTCTGGCGGTCGCTCAGGTCGAAATCCCGAATCCAGACGGCGTCCTGTTCGTTCCGGCCATAGACGAAACCGATCTCGAAGTCCGCCACGTCCAGGTTAGCCGCAATGCTGAAACGCTCGGTTTCGCGAGCGAGGCCAATCCGATCAATATTCGGCAGTCCCGCGATCTGGGGCGAGTAGGTGCCCGGCTGGGATACGTAATCTCGCAGTCTGGCGCCCGCTCCGGTAGCGTCCCAAGGCAGATCCGTAGCGATAAAGGTGTTTGACGAAATGAGCTGGGAGGGACTGCCGTCGATGCTCACCGGGTTAGCGTCGTAGGCAATCTCGCCGCAGATGTAGTTCTTCGGCCCCGATGTCGCCTCCGCGTTGGCAGGCGGCTGGCCGGTACAGGAATCGTTCTCAAGCCCGGAAATAAAACCCTGGGTAGGCGGGCCGTCGTCGTCCTCGGACATCGAGTAGCGCAATTTGATATCCAGAGTTTCGACCGGCGCGAAAAAGACCACAGCGCTCAGGGTCTGCGTCTCCTCGTTACCAGTGCGGTCTCCACTTGACGCCGAGTAGTGCCCCCGCTTGTCGTAGAAACGGCCACTCAAGCTCATCGAAAGCATGTCCTGATACACGGGACCTTCAACAAAAGCGCTAACCTCGTTGTTGCTGCGGCTGGTTGTACGCAGCCGCACGGCCCCGCCCCATTGCTCGGTGCTCGGATCGCGGGTAATAAGATTCACCGCGCCGCCGAAGGTGTTGCGGCCGAAGTAGGCAGACTGCGGGCCCTTGATGACCTCAACCCGCTGCAAATCCATGAGCGTCAGCGAAGTTCCGCCGTTCAACACATACACCCCGTCAATGAACAGCGCTCCGGTCGCGAAACTCGGCGAGAACTGCGCTGTGGTCAGCCCGCGGAACTGCAACTGTGTGTTGTAGCGTCCGGGCTGCTGATTGCCCTGGTTGACGAACTGGAAGCCGGGCGTCAAGAGACCCACATCCTCCAAGTTCATCATGTCCTTCTCGAAGATGTCTTCGGCGCTGAAGGCGGTGATGGATACCGGCACCTCCTGCAACGACTCCTCGCGCTTGCGGGCGGTAACGACGATTTCCTCAAGCCCGATCTGGGACTGCTCCTGGGCCAGGCTCGGTGCAGCCGCAAACGGACTGGCTATGACAGCGGCTGTCGCCGCAAGCAATGTGCGTTTCATGGTTTAGGGTTCTCCTCCCTTGTCTTCCGGCGTTTTCTTAAGTCTTCGAGGGCGCTTCCCCGTCGGCCCCGACTCCGCAAACCTCCATCAGCACGGCAGCCAAACGGTATGTCCATTTATAGCAGCCACACCATGTCTTGTTCGGAGGGATAGTGATTCTACACCCTCCAGAGAGCGCTTTCGGACTACGCCAGCCGCGCTATGTGAAGCCGCATGATTTTCGCTATGCAATAGTGTGTTAGGCTAGTTTCGCTGTTTGGTAATGCGAACGGCGCACACGAACAATAATTCAGCCCGTCTGCACGGAGGACTCTAGGGCGCGGCTGAAGGGGGATAAATGACCCACGATTCCGGGCGAAGCGTTTGGCCGGTATGCCGGACTATTCGGCGCGGGTCGGTCGTGCGCCATCCTGGCGTTGCGGCGGGAGGTCCCTTGCAAGAGCGTGAGTCCCGGTCCCTGCCGGCAGCGCGGCGCTCCCTGGTCCGGCTTTTCGGCGGGTGTTTGGCCCTGGCAGTGGTTTTGACTGCTGCCCCTCAGCCGGCGCAAGCACAAAGCAATACGCTGGTCGTGGATACGGCCACCCTGTGGGTGGTGGAAGGCGAGTCGGAAACGTTCAAGGTAAAGCTGTCGCAGGCGCCGGCGGGCGATGTGACGGTGACGGTGGCCAGCGCCGATACCGGCATTGCGACGGTCAGCCCGTCGAGTTTGACGTTCAACTCCGGGAACTGGAGTT
Source organism: Candidatus Foliamicus sp. (assembly GCF_965221325.1). Classification (GTDB taxonomy): domain Bacteria; phylum Pseudomonadota; class Gammaproteobacteria; order Steroidobacterales; family Foliamicaceae; genus Foliamicus. The sequence goes on from NZ_OZ244880.1 coordinate 1,757,306, forward strand.
CGGGGGAGGATGTCACGGTCACGGGCGCGCAGGACAGCGGCAGCCAGGACGACGCTGTGCAGGTGAACCTGACGGCGTCGGGCGGCGGCTATGCCGGCGTGACGGCCTCCAAGGATGTGAGCGTGGCCGACAATGATGTTTAAGGCCTCGTGGTCACTCCCCTCTCGCTGAGTGTGCCCGAGGAGTCCACCTCTCCGACCACATTCACGGTGCGTCTGCGCAGCGATCCGGGCCCGAACAATACGGCGCTGGTCAAACTCAGTGCAATCAAGAGTTCAAGCCTGGAAGACACGAACAAGGTGACGTTGAGTAGTACGGATACGTCCTTTGAGTTTAACTCGACGGGGCTTGGGTTGGACAAGTGGAAATGGTCGGACCCGCAGGAGGTGGAACTGTTCGGCGTGCAGGACAGCGATGGCAGGGACGAGCAAGCCCGGGTGTGGCTGTGGGTGGCCTCGGGCTATCCCTACAACGGCAACTTTTTCGTGAACGTGACGGTGGACGACGACGAGGGGCGTTTGCCGCCGGGCAAGCCGGGCAATTGCGCGGCGGAGCCGGGCGATGGTCAGGTGAAGCTGAGTTGGACGCCGCCGCCGGAGGAGACCGGGCGCATGGTGGACAAGTGGCAGTTGCGCCACAAGGCGGGTACGAGTTTTGGTGCGGGCGACGCCAGCCTGTGGGCGGACATCGACGGCAGCAACGCTTTGACCACCAGCCACATAGTGGGCAGTTTGAGCAACGGCACGGCCTATGTGTTCGAGTGGCGCGCGGTCAATCCGAACGGCGAGAGCGGCGGTTCACAAGACACGTGCGTGGTGCAGACCACGCCTGCGCTGCCGCCGGCGGCGCCTTCGGTGACGGCGGTTGCGGGCGGCGGGCAGGTGGAGCTGTCGTGGACGGCGGTGGACGGCGTATCGGGCTGGCAAGTGCGCCGCAAGGCGGGCACGGGTGACTATGGCGATTGGACGGACATCGCCGGCAGCGGCGCCAGCACAGCCGGTCATACGGTAACGGGTCTGACGAATGACGAGACCTATGCATTCGAGGTGCGCGCGCTGAAGGAGGCCAGCGTCACGGTCGATGGGACGGCCTCGGCAGTGACGGTAGCCGGCGCGGCCTCGGCCGAGGTGACGGCCACGCCGAAGGCCCCGGCTCTGACGCTGGTTCTGGAGCAGCTCACGGTGGACGAGGGCGGCAGCGGGACGTTCACGGTAGCGCTGTCCATTGCGCCTTCCTCGCCCGTGACGGTGAGCGTGGCGCAGGACGCCGCCACGGCCAATGCGGACGTGACGGTGGACAAGACTTCGCTGACGTTCACTAAAGGCGGCTACGCCACGGCGCAGACGGTGACGGTGAGCGCGGCGCACGACACCGACGGCGATGACGACAGCGCGGCGCTGTCGCTGACCGCCAGCGGCGGGGGTTACGGCAGCGTGACCGGCACGGTGAGCGTAACGGTGACGGACGACGACGAGCCGCCGCCGCCGCCCACGGGCCTTACGGCCACGCCGGGCGACGAACAGGTGTCTTTGAACTGGACCGATCCGTCGAACGCCAGCATCACGCAGTGGCAGGTGCGCCACAAGGCGGGCGCGAGTCTCCCCGACGATGATACGGCGGTCTGGAGCGATATCGCCAACAGCAGTGCTTCGACCACCAGCCATACGGTGATGGGCCTGGCCAACGATACCCAGTATGTGTTCGAAGTGCGTGCGGTGAACGCGGTCGGCGCGGGCGCGGCGTCGGATGATGCGCTCGCGACGCCGGTGCCGGACCCCGCTGTGGAGGTGGATACGGTGAGCCTGACGCTGACGCCAGGCAGCAGTTCGGGGACCTTTGGTGTGTCTCTGCGCGCGGAGCCGACAGGCGACGTGACGGTGACGGTGTTGAGCGATAACACGGGCTTGGCGACAGTGAGCCCAGCAAGCATTACGTTTACCCAAACGAACTACGCCACGGCGCAGACGGTGACGGTGACCGCGGGGACGGCTTCGCCCACGCTGGACGACATCGCGGCGGTTACGCTGTCGGCGGCGGGCGGCGGCTATGCCGGCGTGGACCCGGCGCATGTTTCGGTGGCGGTGCTGGTGAAGCCGCCGGCGCCGGCGAACCTGGAGGCATTGGCGGGCGACGGGCGGGTGTTGTTGCTGTGGGACTCTCTCGATCCCCTGCTGGCGATAGACCAGTGGGAGGTGCGCAGGAAGTCGGGTTCCGGGGGCTGGGGCGGCTGGACGCCGGGGACTCCGGCGGTGGCCCCCGGCGGGCGTTTGCGCCGCTGGGCGGAAGGACTGACCAACGCCACGTCCTACGAGTTCCAGGTGCGCGGGAAGCGCGGCAGCAAGAACGGGAAGAGATCCGCGAAGGTGAGCGTGACACCGGTGGCGTCGGGGATAACGCTAAGCGAGGCGAGCCTGATGATCGACGAGGGCGGCAGCCAGACTCTTGCGGTGAGTCTGACGGCAGCGCCGCCGTCGCCGGTGACGGTGACGCTGGTCAGCAACAACCCGGATGTAACGGCGGACGGGAACGTGCTGCCTTTGACGTTCACGGCAGACAACTACTTCATAGCGCAGACCGTGACGGTGAGCGCGGCGCAGGACGAGGATGGAAACGACGACATCGCGACGCTGTCGCTGAACGCCAGCGGCGGAGGTTACGGCAGCGTGACCGGCGCGGCGGACGTAACGGTAAGGGACGACGACGAGCCGCCGGATGCGCCTTTGAACTTTACGGCCACGCCGGGCGACGAACAAGTGACGCTGAGCTGGACCGCACCGCCGGGCGCCAGCATCACGAAGTGGCAGGTGCGTTACAAGGCGGGCGCGCGCTTTGACTCTGCGGACGCTGCTGCGGACGACTTGCTGTGGACGCCCATTGCCGGCAGCACGGCTTCCACCGCCGGCCACACGGTGAAGGGTCTGACCAACGGCACGGAGTATGTGTTCGAAGTGCGCGCCGTGAACGTGGTCGGCGCAGGCGCGGCTTCGGATGATAAAACGGCCACGCCGGTGGCGTCCCCCGCTGTGAAGACGGATAAGGCGGCCGTGACGCTGACGGAAGGCGGCAGTGCGGAGAGCTTTGATGTGTTTCTGCATGCGCTGCCGGCGGACACGGTGACAGTGACGGTGTCGAGCAGTGACCCGGGCGTGGCGGCGGTGAGCCCAGCGGTTCTGACGTTCACTACAGGTAACTACGGCACGGGACAGACGGTGACGGTCACCCCGGTGACGGATTCGAACAAGTTGGACGGCATTGCGGCGGTGGTGCTGTCGGCGGCGGACGGCGGCTATGACGGGGTCAACGCGAGCGTGTCGGTGGCGGTGCTGGAGAAGCCGCCGGCGCCGGCCAATCTGGAGGCGCTGGCGGGCGATGGGCAGGTGGTGCTGCGCTGGGACTCTCCGGCCTCCCTGCTGGCGATAGACCAGTGGCAGGTGCGCTGGAAGCCGGCGGATTCCCAAGACTATGGCGATTGGACGGCGGTGTATCCGGCAGTGACCGCCGGCGGGCGCTTGCGCCACACGGAGACGGGACTCACCAACGGCACGGCTTACGATTTTCAAGTGCGCGGCAGGCGCAGCAGCGGCGGCAAGAAGAACGGCAAGCCCGCGGACGTGAGCGTGACGCCGGTGGCGTCGGCGGTGACGCTAAGCGCGGCGAGCCTGACGGTGGACGAGGGCGGCAGCACGGCGTTGACGGTGTCTTTGACAGCGGCGCCGCTGTCGCCGGTGACGGTGAGCGTGGAGCAGGACACCGCCACGGCCAATGCGGACGTGACGGTGGTCCCCGGCACGCTGACGTTCACCCTAGACAACTACACCACGCCGCAGACCGTGACGGTGAGCGCGGCGCACGACGCCGATACCGATGACGGCAGCGCGGCGCTGATGCTGAGCGCCAGCGGCGGGGGCTATGACAGCGTGACCGGTTCGGTAAGCGTAACGGTGACGGACGATGACGAGCTGCCGGCGCAGCCCACGGGCTTTACGGCCACCCCGGGCGATGAGCAGGTGTTTTTGAGCTGGACCGATCCGTCGAACGCCAGCATCACGAAGTGGCAGGTGCGCTACAAGGCGGGCGCGAGTCTCCCGGACGGGGATCCGGCGGACTGGAGCGACATCGAGAACAGCGGTGCCTCCACCGTGAGCCACACGGTGAAGGGTCTGACCAACGGCACGGAGTATGTGTTCGAAGTGCGCGCCGTGAACGTGGCCGGCGCGGGCGCGGCTTCGGATGATAAAACGGCCACGCCGGTGGCGTCCCCCGCGGTGAAGACGGATAAGGCGGCCGTGACGCTGACGGAAGGCGGCAGTGCGGAGAGCTTTGATGTGTCTCTGCATGCGCTGCCGGCGGACACGGTGACAGTGACGGTGTCGAGCAGTGACCCGGGCGTGGCGGCGGTGAGCCCAGCGGTTCTGACGTTCACTACAGGCAACTACGGCACGGGACAGACGGTGACGGTCACCCCGGTGACGGATTCGAACAAGTTGGACGGCATTGCGGCGGTGGTGCTGTCGGCGGCGGACGGCGGCTATGACGGGGTGAGCGCGAGCGTGTCGGTGGCGGTGCTGGAGAAGCCGCCGGCGCCGGCCAATCTGGAGGCGCTGGCGGGCGATGGGCAAGCGGTGCTGCGCTGGGATCCCCTGTCCTCCCTGCTGGCGATAGACCAGTGGCAGGTGCGCTGGAAGCCGGCGGATTCTGAGAACTTTGGGAATTGGACGCTGGCGAATCCGGCGGTGCTCCCCGGCGGGCGTTTGAGCCACCCGGTGTCGGGGCTTACCAACGGCACGGCATACGATTTTCAGGTGCGCGGCAGGCGCAGCACCAGCAGCAGCAACAAGAACGGGAGGTCCGCGAAGGTAAGCGTGACGCCGGTGGCGTCGGCGGTGACGCTAAGCGCGGCGAGCCTGATGGTGGTCGAGGGCGGCAGCAAGACGTTGACGCTGTTTCTGACCGCGGCGCCGCTGGCGCCCGTGACGGTGACGCTTGCCAGCAACAGCACGGATGTGAGCGTGACGCCATCGCCGCTGACGTTCACCCTAGACAACTACACCACGCCGCAGACCGTGACGGTGAGCGCGGCGCACGACGCCGATAACGATGACGGCAGCGCGGCGCTGTCGCTGAGCGCCAGCGGCGGGGGCTATGACAGCGTGACCGGTTCGGTGAGCGTAACGGTGGACGACGACGACGAGACGCCGGATCCGCCTTTGGGCCTTATGGCCATAGGCGGCTACGGCCAGGCCGCTCTGAGTTGGATCGACCCGCAGGATTCCAGCATCACGAAGTGGCAGGTGCGCTCGAAGCCGACGTTGGCGCTGCCGTTTGCGGATACGGATAGCTGGAAGGACATCGACGGCAGCAATGACAAGACCACGGGCCACACTGTCGATAACCTGACCAACGGCACGGAATATACCTTTGAGGTGCGGGCGGAGAACGATGATGGAGCGGGCGCCGCATCGACAGTCACCGCCACGCCGACGGCGGTTGTGGCGCTGACGCTGGACAGCATATCGGACGCAAGCATTGCGGAGAATACGGCCTATTCCGTTTCCGCGGCGCTCACGGGCACGCCCGGTGGGCCCATCGGGGCGGTGAACTGGACGCTGGGCGGAGCGGATGCGGACGCCTTCACGCTGTCGAACGAGACCAACACCGGCGTGACGGTGACGCTGGCGCCGCAGGACTACGAGGCCCCGGTGGACACCGACGCCAACAACACATACATCTACACGCTGACCGCCACAGACGAGAAAGCCAACACGGTGACCTCCAGCGCCTTTACGGTAACGGTGACCAATGTTGACGAACCTCCCGGCAAGCCGGCCAATTTCTCCGCCACCCCAGGCGACACGAAAGTCACGCTGAGCTGGGACGATCCGTCGGATGCCACCATCACCAAGTATCAGGTGCGCTATGCGGCGGGGACGGCCGTGCCGGACACCGCCGCCTGGGCGGACATCGACGGCAGCGATAAAGGCACCACGGCCCACATTGTCAAAAACCTGACCAACGGCGCGGAATACATCTTCGAAGTGCGCGCCACCAACACCGCCGGCGACGGCCCCGCGGCCACCATCACGGCGACGCCCATACTCAACGCGCCCACATTCGGCACATCGGCCATACCCGGCCAGAGCTACACGCAGAACATGGCGGTCACGACGCTGACACTGCCGGAAGCGGCCGGCGGCGACGGCACGCTGACCTACTCCCTGAGTCCGGAGGCCCCGGACGGCCTGATCTTCGACGCTGCGGCGCGCACACTGAGCGGCACGCCGGCCGTGTCGCAGGCAGCAACGCCATACACCTACACCGCGGCCGACGGCGACGGCGACACGGCGAGCCTCACCTTCAACATCACGATTGCGGCGGACAACATGCCGAGCTTTGGCACGGAGACGATTGACGACCAGAACTACACCCGGGACACGGCAATCCCGACGCTGACATTGCCCACAGCGGCCGGCGGTGACGGCACGCTGACTTACGCTTTGGGCGCGACGCCGGCCCTGCCGGCGGGTCTGGCTTTCGACGCTGCTGCGCGCACCCTCACCGGCGTCCCGACTGCACCCCAGGCGGCGGCGGAGTACACCTACACGGCCACCGACGGCGACGGCGATGCGGCGGAGTTGACGTTCAACATCCGCGTGGCGGCGACCTTGGCCGTGGGCGGCGTGGCCGACGCCGGTCAGCCCGAAAATGCCGCCTACAGCGGCACGGCGACGATTAGTGGTACCCCGGTGGGCAACGTCACTTGGACGCTGACGGGCGCTGACGGCGGCAGCTTCACGCTGTCCAACGAGACCAACACCGGCGTGACGGTGACCCTGGCAGCGCAGGACTTCGAGTCCCCAGCGGACGCCGGCGCCAACAATGTCTACGAATACACCCTGACCGCCACCGACGGGGACAACAACACGGCCTCGGCAGATGTGGCCATCTCCATCACTAATGTTGACGAAACTATGGTGGTCTCCCCGGCCAGCCTGTCTCTGACGGAAGGCGGCAGTGCGGAAACCTTTACAGTAGCGCTGGCGGCGCCGCCGCCGGGCACTGTGACCGTGGCGGTCGGCGTATCAAGCAATGACACCGGTGCAGCAACGGTCAGCCCTGCCAGCTTGACGTTCACGGCAGGTAACTACAACACCACTCAGACCGTCACCGTGACACCGGTCGATGACGCCGATGCAGCGGATGAGACCGTTACCGTGAACCTCGACGCTTCCGGCGGCGGCTATGACACCGTCAGCGCAAGTGTGACGGTCACGGTGGACGATGACGAGACGGCGGAGTTTGTGCTGTCTGCCACGAACCTATCGATTGGCGAGGATGGCAGTGCGCAAACCTATACGGTGGCGCTGACCGCGCCTCCGCCGGACGGTGTGACGGTCACGGTGGATGTGTTAAGCGGTGACGTAGGCGCGGCGACGGTGAGTCCTGCGCAGTTAACATTCACCGTGCAGAACTACGATACCGCTCAGACCGTGACGGTGACGCCGTTGAGTGATGCGGATGCGGCGGACGAGACCGTTATGGTGAATCTGAGTGCTTCGGCCGGCGGCTATGACGGTGTGGGCGATAGCGTATCGGTAGCAGTGGACGATGACGAGACTGCGGAGTTCGTGCTGTCTGCGACGAATCTGTCGATTGAAGAGGACAGCACTGGGGGAACCAATACCTATACAGTAGCGCTGACCGCGCCGCCGCCGGAAGGTGTGACGGTCACGGTGGATGTGTTAAGCGGTGACATAGGCGCGGCGACGGTGAGTCCTGCGCAGTTAACATTCACCGCGCAGAACTACGATACCGCTCAGACCGTGACGGTGACGCCGTTGAGTGATGCGGATGCGGCGGACGAGACCGTTATGGTGAACCTGGGTGCTTCGGCCGGCGGCTATGACGGTGTGGGCGATAGTGTATCGGTAGCAGTGGACGATGACGAGACTGCGGAGTTCGTGCTGTCTGCGACGAATCTGTCGATTGAAGAGGACAGCACTGGGGGAACCAATACCTATACAGTAGCGCTGACCGCGCCGCCGCCGGAAGGTGTGACGGTCACGGTGGATGTGTTAAGCGGTGACATAGGCGCGGCGACGGTGAGCCCTGCGCAGTTAACATTCACCGCGCAGAACTACGATACCGCTCAGACCGTGACGGTGACGCCGTTGAGTGATGCGGATGCGGCGGACGAGACCCTTACGGTGAGCCTGGGTGCTGCGGGTGGCGGCTATGACGGTGTGGGCGATAGCGTATCGGTAGCAGTGGACGATGACGACCATCCGCCGACGGTGGATGATCCGATTGAGGATAAATCCGTTATCGCTGGGAGTTCAGTGACCGTGGACGTCAGCTCGGTGTTCAGCGACCCGGATGGCGACCCGTTGACGTATGAGCCGGAGTCGGACGACACGGCAACTGCGACGGTTTCGCTGGACGGCACGACGCTGACCGTAACCGGAGTGGCGGCCGGCGACGCAACAGTGACGGTGACGGCGAAGGACCCCGGCAATCTGTCGGTCTCGGATGTGTTCAGCGTGACGGTGCATCCACCGCCGCCGGGCCCGGTAACGGGCTTGAGTGCGACAGCAGGCGATGATCAGGTAACGCTGAGTTGGTCTGCACCGACGAGTGGGGGTCAGGCTTCGGCGTACGAGGTGCGGCACAAAATCACTTCTGGCGGCTCGTTTACGAACTGGTTGGATGTGGGTCTGACCTACAGCCATCCGGTGACCGGCTTGACGAACGGGACGGTTTACACCTTCGAGGTGCGGGCGACGAACAGCGGTGGCGCGGGTCCTGCCGAATCGGTGGATGCAACGCCTGTAGATTCGGATTTGACGGTAAGCGCGATTAGCCCGCCTTTGCCTTTGCTGGAAGGCGGTAGTTCGGGGAGCTTTACGGTGGCGCTGACGGCGGCGCCGACGAGCAATGTGACGCTAACGGTGTCGAGCGATGATGAGGGCGCTGTGACGGTGAGCCCTTCGACCCTGACGTTCACTGCGGACACCGCGAACACCCCCCCGGGGAACTACAGTACCGCCCAGACCGTGACGGTGACGCCAGTGGATGATGATGACGCATCGAATGAGAGCGTTAGCGTGAGTCTGGAGGCTTCGGGCGGCGGCTACGACAATGTGAGCGAGAGCGTTACGGTGACGGTGATCGAGAAGCCGGGCCCAGTTACGGGCTTGAGCGCTGTGGCGGGCGACACTAGCGTGACGCTGAATTGGTCTGCACCAACAAGCGGGGGTCCGGTTTCGGCGTATGAGGTGCGGCACAAAATCAAGTCTGGCGGCTCGTTTACGAACTGGTTGGATGTGGGTCTGACCTACAGCCATCCGGTGACCGGATTGACGAACGGGACGGTTTACACCTTCGAGGTGCGGGCGACGAACAGTGCGGGCGCGGGGCCTGCCGAACTGGTGGATGTGACGCCTGTGGATTCGGATTTGACGGTAAGCGCGATTAGCCCGCCTTTGCCTTTGCTGGAAGGCGGTAGTTCGGGGAGCTTTACGGTAGCGCTGACGGCGGCGCCGACGAGCAATGTGACGCTGACGGTGTCGAGCGATGATGAGGGCGCTGTGACGGTGAACCCTTCGACCCTGACGTTCACTGTGGACACCGCGAACACCCCGGGGAACTACGACACTGCCCAGACCGTGACGGTGACGCCGGTGGACGATGATGACGCATCGGATGAGAGCGTTAGCGTGAGTCTGGAGGCTTCGGGCGGCGGCTATGACGGTGTGAGCGAGAGCGTTACGGTGACGGTGATCGAGAAGCCGGGCCCAGTTACGGACTTGAGCGCTGTGGCGGGCGACACTAGCGTGACGCTGAATTGGTCTGCACCAACAAGCGGGGGTCCGGTTTCGGCGTATGAGGTGCGGCACAAAATCAAGTCTGGCGGCTCGTTTACGAACTGGTTGGATGTGGGTCTGACCTACAGCCATCCGGTGACCGGATTGACGAACGGGACGGTTTACACCTTCGAGGTGCGGGCGACGAACAGTGCGGGCGCGGGTCCTGCCGAATCGGTGGATGCAACGCCTGTAGATTCGGATTTGACGGTAAGCGCGATTAGCCCGCCTTTGCCTTTGCTGGAAGGCGGTAGTTCGGGGAGCTTTACGGTGGCGCTGACGGCGGCGCCGACGAGCAATGTGACGCTAACGGTGTCGAGCGATGATGAGGGCGCTGTGACGGTGAACCCTTCGACCCTGACGTTCACTGTGGACACCGCGAACACCCCGGGGAACTACGACACTGCCCAGACCGTGACGGTGACGCCGGTGGACGATGATGACGCATCGGATGAGAGCGTTAGCGTGAGTCTGGAGGCTTCGGGCGGCGGCTATGACGGTGTGAGCGAGAGCGTTACGGTGACGGTGATCGAGAAGCCGGGCCCAGTTACGGACTTGAGCGCTGTGGCGGGCGACACTAGCGTGACGCTGAATTGGTCTGCACCAACAAGCGGGGGTCCGGTTTCGGCGTATGAGGTGCGGCACAAAATCAAGTCTGGCGGCTCGTTTACGAACTGGTTGGATGTGGGTCTGACCTACAGCCATCCGGTGACCGGATTGACGAACGGGACGGTTTACACCTTCGAGGTGCGGGCGACGAACAGTGCGGGCGCGGGGCCTGCCGAACTGGTGGATGTGACGCCTGTGGATTCGGGTTTGACGGTCAGTCCAACCAGCCTGAATTTGGACGAAGGCGGTAGTTCGGGGAGCTTTACGGTGGCGCTGACGGCGGCGCCGACGAGCGATGTGACGCTGACGGTGTCGAGCGATGATGAGGGCGCTGTGACGGTGAGCCCTTCGACCCTGACGTTCACTGCGGACACCGCGAACACCCCGGGGAACTACAGTACCGCCCAGACCGTGACGGTGACGCCAGTGGATGATGATGACGCATCGGATGAGAGCGTTAGCGTGAGTCTGGAGGCTTCGGGCGGCGGTTATGAAGGTGTGACCGAGGATGTATCGGTGGCAGTTGATGATAGCGATATAGCAGACTTGTCGTGGCAAGTGCATCCGGAAGATCCAAGTTATCCAGGAGAGTTGCGAATTGTGGAACTCGAGTTCGGTGGTGGATTAATGGTAGCACTTACGGCACAGCCAACAGAAGACGTTACGATCAATCTAACCAGCGTGTATCCCCCAGGGGTGGAAACAGAAATGAATATGGTCCTTGCGCTGACTAGCTTGACCTTCACGGAGGACAATTGGAATACAGCGCAGTCAGTACAAATAAGTTGTGACATATTCAGTCCGACCGTCGGAACATGGGGTGCTCATATTTATCTGAATGCCTCTTCAGAGGATTCGGATTACGACTCTTTGGAGGTAATTGTTAACGTTATATGTATGTCACCTAATGCGACGCAGACGGCGGGGCTTCTTGGAGACGCTATTGCATCCGCTCCAGATGATTTGCTGCCCGGTGCGGGCGTTCCGGGCTTGCTGACGTTTGCGGGGCAGTCGTTGGAGGCGTTGCGTTTGCGCGAAGGCCGCGCGGTGCGTGAGGAGCTGCCCGAGGCGCAGGGCGGTGAAGGCGCATTGACCTATGCGCTGTCGCCGGAGTTGCCGGCGGGCTTGCGGTTCGATGCGGACACGCGCACGATCTCGGGTACGCCCCTGGCGCCGGTGGCCGAGACGCGCTATACGCTCACTGTCACCGAGGCTGAAGCATCAGCAGAGGCCATGCCGCAAAGCGCGTCGCTGTCGTTCCTGCTGGAGGTGGGGGCGGACACCAAGCCGGTATTCGCGCAGACCGTGGCGGACATGGCGTTTGAGCGCTACCAGGCGATCGAGCCGCGGGTGCTGCCTTTAGCCACGGGCGGCGAGGGCGAGTTGCGCTACGCGCTTGAACCCTTCTTGCCGGCGGGGCTATATCTGGACCAAGACACGCGCACGATTTCGGGAACGCCGGAAACGGTGCACGATGAGACGCTGTATCGCTGGACGGCGGTGGACAGCGACGGCGATATGGCGGTGGCGGAGTTTCGGATGACGGTAGTCTCCGAACCCAGCGTGGCAAACCGTACGGAATGGGCGCACAAGGCGATTCTGGCACCCTTGGTGCGCGGCGCCACGGACATGACACTGGATGCTATCGGAACGCGTGCGCAACAAGCACGGGCAGGCGATACGCAAGGTCTGGCCGCGCCCGGCACGGGCGAAGCACAGCTTCTGGAGCAGCATTTCACATTCGGCAGTAGGCAAGACAAGAACGCAGACCCGCAATCATCGGCGCTGGATAGTTTGCCGAGTCTCCTGCAAAGCACGGGTCCGACACTGAATACCGAGGATGCGGGCGAGGCCTTGATGCAGCGGGCGCTGGAGGGCGCATCGTTCCGGATGCACCTGGGCGGCGGCGCGGACGGTATGGGCCGGCGCTATACGCTCTGGGGTCAGGGCGGCTACCGAAGCTTGAGCGCGCAGCAGGACGGCATCGCGTTCTCGGGCGGCTTGTCCGGGCTGCACCTGGGCGCGGATACGCGCTTGAGCGATACGCTGCTGGCGGGCGTTGCGGTCTCGCATTCCTCGGCGCAGATGGATTACACGGAAACGTATCGGGGCGAAGTCCTCGAAGGCGCATATGGCTTTACGCTGTCGGGTGTACATCCGTATGCGGACTGGCAGCATACCAGCGGTCTTGGAGTGTGGCTGTCGGCCGGCGCCAGCCGTGGTGAAGTGCAGGTGTGGGACCGTGCGCTGGAAGAACAACAGGATGCGGTGCGCAATGCGCTGAGCGTGCATGCGCTGTCCGGCGGTGTGGAGCGTCCTTTGGCGCGGCGTGGTGTCTGGGGCCTGGCATTCAAGGCGGACGGTTCGGTATCGGATGTGACGGTGTCGGATGTCGGTTCTGCGGATGACCTGGCGCTGCGTGTATCGCGCTTGCGTATGTCGGTGCAGGCGGACTGGGAGTTGGGCGTGTGGTCGCCTTATGCGGAACTGGGTCTGCGCCATGACGGCGGCGCCGGCGGTTCGAGCATGGGTCTGGAGGCGGGCGGCGGCGTACGCTACTCGGGTTCTTCGGGCTGGCAGTTCGAGGGCGAGGCACGAAGCTTGGCGCTGGGTTCGGGCAGCCGCCGGGAGTGGCAGTTGCAGGCGACGCTGTCGAGACAGCCTGCGGCGGGTGCGGGTGGTTTCCGGATGCGCTTGAGTCCGGCGTATGGTCCTGCCGGGGGCATGAGCGGTGTATTGGACCGGTTGTGGTCGGACGGTATGAGCGGAAGCGTTGCTCCGGCTCTGGGTGGTCTTTTGGATGCGGGGGCTTATCAGAGCCGTCTGGACCTGGAGTTGGGTTATGGCTGGCCGGTGAACCGTGGTCTTGTGGAGTTGTATGGCGGCGGTTCGGCAATGGCGGGTGAAGGTGTGAATCCTGCGGCGTCTTCGAGTGGCCGTTTGCATGTAGGCGGGCGCTTTGAGGCGACTGCGGGCTGGCATGTGCGTTTGGAGTTGCAGTGGGACGGTTCGGCGGCGGGTGGCGCGCCATCAGCTCCTGGCGGCATGAACGGCGATGTGTTCTCAAGCGGGCTGTTTGGCGGCGCTTCAGCTTCGGCTCTTTCCGGGCTCGCAGACGAGCGCCTGGCGGATGTTGGGCCGCACACGGGCGAGACAGGCCGCTATGCGGACTCGCTGCGCTCGCTCGGTGCGGCGCCGCTGAATCCAGCCGGTCGCGGCATCGTGCTCACGATCAGCTCGCGCTCGTTGGGACGCTGACGAAAGACTAAACCTTCGCGCGCGAAGCTTGGCTTCGGGCGCGGCCCTAATACGGCAGTGGATTGCCGGGCGACTCGATGAAGGAGCCGCTGTCTTCCGGGGTAAGGCGGGCGATGAGAGCGCGCACGTCGGCGATGGCGGGCGTGAGTTCCAGCTTTGCGAATTCGCCGCCCATGCGGGTTTTCACCCAACCTGGGCAGATGCTGGCCACGGTAATTCCGCGGTCGGCCAGGTCGCCGGAGAGGAGCCGCGTGACCATGTTAAGCGCGGCCTTGCTGGGGCGGTAGCCATAGAGGTCGCGCTGCGCCCGGCTGATCGAGCCTTCGATGGACGACAGCGCCACGAACTTGCGCTGCTGGCTACGCGCGATCTGCTCCACGAAGGCTTCCGCGCACTTCAGCGGCGCCAGCGTATTCACGGCGAACACCTTGCGCAAAATCCCGTAATCGATGTGGCCGAAGGACTGCCGTAGATCGGATTCCGCTCCCGGCTTTGGACCGAATAGCCCGGCATTGCTCAGGAACACGTCGATGGATTCGTCCCGCAACTGTTCGGCCAGCGCTGAGATGGCGTCGAAGTCGGTCACGTCGAGAAGAAAGGCCTGTGCACTTCCCTTCCCGGCCAGTTCCAGCAATTCCCCGGAGTCGGAGGGGTTGCGGTAGGTAGCCAGAACGCGCCAGCCATCGGCGGCGTACTGGCGCGCGAACTCAAGCCCCAGGCCCCGATTGGCGCCGGTAATCATTACGGTTGAAGGGCGAATGCTTACGAGGGCCTTCCAATGACTTCCAGATGATCGCCACCGCCCGCCACTGCGGCTGCGTCAATGCGAGAATCAAACGAAACGAATCGTCCTCTGCGCTTAACGGCCAGCGCAAGCAGGTAAGCATCCGTTATCTGCTTAGCCCCCAGCAAGCGTTTCCACTCCACGGCTCGCCGGGTCAACAAACTTACGTCGTCTGGCCAGAACCGATGGTACTTTGTCTCTGTCCACGACCGAAGCCGACCCGCGACTTCATGTAGTCGCAGCGAGTTGGGATAATCAGGCTGAGACATGATCCTGAGGCAGCCGTTTTGTGTGATTGGGCAGGTGGACCATCCATGCCTTACATTGTTTCGCAACCAGTGCGTTGCGGAATCGTGCATGTCGTGTTGAGCATCAAGCAGCGCAATGAGCACATTCACGTCGAGCAATGCGCTCACCTAGTGTGCTGTCCCGTAAATGACTACTAGAATCTGCGGCCCTTTTCCCTCCCTGACGGCGTTGCTCCTCCTTATGTGGGGCCTGCCACACTGCGTCGTCGCGCCTTGCCAAGAAGGAAAAATGCCTCGCATCTCCATAGCACTCATTTACGGGACAGCACACTAGTCTCCAATGTTTTCCCGCAGGCTATCAATCAGCTCGTTGGTCACTATCCCACCACGTTTGGGAAACGGTCTTATGCCGCTCAACAGATCATCTTCCTCCGGTTCCACCGGAATGGACGCCACGCGAAGCACTTCCGTGAGTGGCACTGCAAGCTTCAACTCGCAATTCCGCTGCCGCACGGACTCGGATTGCCAATCGAGCGTTGACGAAAGATGGAAACCAGATGCAGCGGTCTGGCTGACGAGAGTTTCGGAAATTGTCTCGGGCTTCATTTCATTTCAATCCAACCGTCGAAGTTGCCCCGTTCTCGCAACGTGGTTTGATCTTCATTCACAAGAACTTCGATTGTACCGCGAGAGACGAAATGATGCGGCGGATGCTCGACGCTCTCTATCACGGCACGCGTGTGTTCGTAGTGGATGGATCTTTCCTTTGCCAACTCGCGGACTTTCTGTGCGTGAGGAAGAAGAGTGGCGCTCAGGCTGTGCGGGTTACGGAATTCCATCTGCGTCGAATAGCTGTCCCCAATCGCCCTCACGACTTCATATAACTCGCCCGAACACTTTTCGACACTGAGGCCGAGAGCGTCCGCTTCACGCCGGTTTATGGTGTAGTCATGACTACCGGATTCCGAACAGAGGAAATCGACTATTTTTCCAACCGCTGTTTTGTCCGGCATTCGCTGGTTGAGCAGACGTTCGGCCAAGCTCCTGATTTGCTGTCTGGATCGAAAAATCTGGCCTAGGACCAAGGGGTGTATCTGCTGCGCGAGACTCAACAGCGCTTCAGCTTGCTCGCGCTGTTCGCCTCCATAATGGCGAACCGCGTCCAGATAGCCATTGACTGCCTCGACGCTGACCTCTGCCCGCGCGTCACTGCTGGCGCCGGGAATACTAGGCCCCAGAGGGTGACGAATAGCAGGATCGATCGGCCCTAGGGTCGCCTGCTTGGTCATAACAATACGGTCTGCGCCCAAGCAAACGAGCGTGCCGGCGCTTCGGCATTTGCTTGGGGTGATTACCTCAAATTCTTCGGCAAACATCCGGATCAGGTTTACCAAGTTCCATGCGGCAGCGGTATCTCCGCCCGAAGTGTAGAGAACGAGTGAAATCTTCGGTACCGGACCCATGGAATCGAGGTGATCCACAAAGAGATCGATCACGTCTTGGCCAATCCTTGTCTCTTTGCCCGGACGGTCCCCCGTTACGTACAAGAGGGCCTTGGACCCCCGCAGCCCTTCGAGTTGTTCCAAGAGCTGTTTTCGTAGCACTATATCTGTCACTGGTTGCTATCCCTCCCCGTTGATTCGTATCGAGAATTCTCTGAGAGGGACTTCCTCCTTGCCGCGAAAATAAATTGGCGACCCACTGTAGCGCATAGGGGTGGCCATTTTATCGGACAGATGCAGGAAGCTTGAACAAATTACTGCGATGATTGAATCCGTCCGGTCGGTTTGCACAGCGGCGAATGGCGCGCTGCTAAAGTACGACGCAATGATCGAGTTTCTGCAACCGCCGGGCTGGCCGCGCCCTTCCGGCTACTCCAATGGCGTCGCGGCACGCGGCACGGTGATCTACGCCGCGGGCCAAGTGGGCTGGGACGCCGCACAACGCTTCCCCTCCGGCTTGCCGGAGCAGGTGGAACAGGCGCTGCGCAACGTCGTGGCCGTGATTGCGGAAGGTGGGGCGCGGCCGGAACATTTGGTTCGCCTGACCTGGTTCGTTACCAGCCGGCAGGCCTATATTGACCAGAAACGCGAGGTGGGCGCTGCCTATCGGCGCGTGCTCGGCCGGCACTATCCAGCCATGAGCCTGGTGCAAGTGGCGGCGCTGTTGGAGCCGCCAGCACTGGTCGAAATCGAGGCTACCGCCGTCATCCCGGATTAAGCGATCGGGCGCGACAACGCTGAAAGCCGCCATGAGGCGCTGCCGCGGACACGTCAAACCCAAGCTTCCCGGACGCGGATGGCAAAACCGACAAGCCATGCTGCGCAAAGCCGACTGTTACACGGCGGCCCTCAAATACACCGGTTGCGCATCCCGCGGAGATACAGCCCGGCCGAGCCGAAAATCCTCGCGCGCCAGCCGCAGGATCGCGCGGGCACGGGGTCTCGCAGCCGGTGCTTCGCCCAAAACCCGCGACGGTTCCGAGGCTCGCGCAACGGCGCACTCTTCCCAATCGCCGCCAGCCGCCAGAAACGGTTCGCTGCCCGGAATGCGCAGTTCGTTCGCCTCGGCGATACGATCTTCGCCCCGGCTGACCACGAGCCCGGACTCGGCGGCCTGATACCAACCGGCATAAACTTCGCCACGGCCGGCGGACAGCACTGGCGCAACAAACACATCGGTCGCGCCAGAAAGCGATGCCTGGCTATGCAGCGCATCCTGAGCCAGCGTGGCCAGGCTCGACACCGGACACAATCCCAATCCTAAGCCGGCAGCCAATCCTTGCGCTGCGGCGGCGGCCACCCGCAAGCCGGTAAACGCACCGGGACCCTTGCCGAACGCTATGCATTCCAGGTCGTGCAGAGAGAGGCCCACGTCGTCCAATGCCTCGTCGATGGCGCCGAACAAGCTGCCTGCAACCTTGCGCGCGTCGGAAAGTTCGATCTCGCACTCCCGATCACCGTTGCAGGCAGCCACCGTGGGCCGGGCCACGCCGGCTTCCAGCGCCAGACAACGAAACCCGTTCATGCGGCGCCGGATGACTGCCGGCCGCCAATCCAGGTCATGAACTCCAGGGCTTCGTCGGCATTTCGGATCAGCGGCATCGGCGGCAAGCTGGCGACGAAACGGCGTCCGTAGCCTTTGGTGAGCAGGCGCTGGTCGCAAATCATGACCACACCGCCGTCGTTCTCGCCGCGCACCAGACGGCCCACGCCCTGCTTGAGCGCCAGCACCGCTTCCGGAAGGGATATCTGATTGAAGGGATCTCCGCCCCGCGCCCGCAGGGCCTGCTGGCGCGCCCGATACACCGGGTTGCCCGGCGCTTCGAAGGGCAATCGGTCGATAACCACCAGCACCAGGTTGGGGCCGCGCACATCCACTCCCTGCCAGAAGCTGCGCGTACCCAGCAGCAGGGCGTCGCCACGCCGCCGGAACTCCTCCAGCAGCAGATTGCGCGCCTGGCCCGCGCCCTGGGCCACGAAACGGTTCCTCCATACGGGATCGCGGCGCAGCAGCTCGCATGCTTCGCCAAGTGCGCGATAGCTGGTGAACAGCAGAAAGGCACGGCCGTTGGCCGCCGCGGCCAGCGGCAGAGCCGCATCAAGCATGGCGCGCGTATAGCCTTCCACATCGGCGCCCGGCATAGGCATGTTCTGTGGCACGAACAGCCGCGTGTTGCGGCGGTAGTCGTAGGGGCTGGCCACGATCAGCTCCCTGGCGTCCTCCAGCCCGAGCCGCCTGGCGTAATGGTCCAGGTCGCCGTCCATGCTCAAGGTGGCAGACGCAAATACCCAGGCTGCCTCCGTCTCGGCGATCAGGCGCTGAAAGTCATCAGCGATGTCCACCGGCGTGAGGTTGAGGCTCGCACTGCTGCGCGTAACGCGGATCCAGCCGGCCCGCAAACTCTCCAGTGATCGTTCGCCGTTGGTGTGAGCCTTCGGCTCTCCAATCGCCGGCCCGACCTTTGCCGGCGCAGGGCTTAGCTGCTCCAGGATGCCGCACATGACCTCCAGCCTCTGTCGCAACTCGGACAGCGCGGCGGCGGCGTTCGTCAGCGGCTGCAGCTCCTCGTCGGCGGAGTCCTCGCAGCACTCGATCAATTCGTCCATGGCGAATTCCAGCAGCGAGATTTCCGACCGCAGCATGTTAGGGGTCCAATCGCTCTCGCCGGGCTCCCGAGCGCAGGCCAGCCGCAAGTCGCGGACCGCCTTGTCCAGCGCAGAGTGCGCCTCCTGCACTTCGCTCCAGCGGCCATGCGCCAACGCCTCGCGCTCGATGTCCTTGAGCGCTTCGGCAATCTGCCGGGTGCTGAGACTCAGCGCAAAGCTTTCCCGGCCCACTTCCGGCAAAGCGTGGGCCTCGTCCACCACTACGCAATCGAACTTCGGCAGCAAGCCGTCGGCGCCGGCTGCTTTCAATTGCAAATGGGCCATCAGCACGTGATGGTTGACGACAACGATATCGGCGCGCAAGGCCCGGGCGCGAGCGCGAAACACGCAGCAGGAATCGAAGTCCGGACACTCCTTTCCCAAACAGTTATCGCGGGTCGAAGTGATCTGCCGCCACAGCAGGGTGTTTTCCGGCAAGCCCTCGCATTCGGCCAGGTCGCCGGACGTGGTGTGTTCGGCCCAGGACCGCACAAGACTCAGTTCCGACTGTTCGGCGGAACTCGGCGCGAGGACGCTCTCGGCGGTGCGTGCCAGCCGATAGCGGCACAAGTAGTTGCCCCGGCCTTTCAGCATCCGCACCTTCACCGGCCGCCCCAAGGCTTCGCCGATCATGGGCAGGTCGCGGTGGAACAACTGGTCTTGTAGATTGCGCGAGTGCGTGGAAATCACCGCGCGCCGTCCGGCCAGCAGCAAGGGCACCAGGTAGGCGGCCGTCTTGCCGGCGCCCGGCCCCGCTTCGGCAATCAGACAATCGCCACCGGCCAGCGCCTCGGTAACGGCCTCGGCCATCTCAAGCTGCCCTTCGCGCGCCACGTAGCCGGCAATGACGCGCGACAGCGGCCCGTCAGCGCGGAACGCGGCTTGAACCTGGTCCAGCGTAGTGCTGATTTTGCCCGCCTCCCCCGCGGCTGAAATGCGCCTCAGTGGGCCGTCAGTATTCGACGGCCGGCGGGGGCGGAAGCTCGTCGGCGTCGCCGGGCTCAAGATCGCGAAAACGCATGCAAGCGCTTTCGAAGTACACCTCGCATTCGCCGGTGGGGCCATTGCGCTGCTTGGCCACCAGAATCAAGCGCTTGTTGGCCTGAAAGAGCTCCTGTTTTTCCTGGCCGGCCGGCAGGGTCACGAAGGCCACGACATCGGCATCCTGCTCAATCGCGCCGGAATCGCGCAGATCCGAAAGTTGCACCCGGCGGTCGGGCCGCCGCTCCACCTCGCGGTTCAACTGCGAAAGCACGACCACCGGCACGTCCAGCTCGCGCGCCAGCGCCTTGAGCGATTTGGAAATCGCACCCAGTTCCATGGCGCGGTTCACGTCGCGGCGGTCGGTGGGGGTCGCGTCGATGAGTTGCAGGTAGTCCACCAGCACCAGCCCCAGCCGGCGGCCGGCCCGATCCTCGGCCCGCGCTACGCGGCGCGCCCGCGAGCGAATCCGGTCGGGCGTGAGCAACTGCGAATCGTCGATCAGCAGCGGCGCGTCCTTGAGCATGTTCAGGGCGCTGTTGACCTTGCTCCAGTTCTTGCCGATCTTGCCTACCCGCAGGTCGCTGTGGTCGATCTCGCCCAGCGAGGACAGCAGCCGCAATGCAATCTGCTTCTTGGGCATCTCCAGACTGAACAGCAGCACTGATGCCGGCTTGCTGCCCAGCGCCGCATATTGCGCAATCGTCAGTGCCAGCGAGGTCTTGCCCAGCGATGGCCGACCGGCGAGGATGATCAGATCGCCGTTCTGCAGGCCGGCGGTAAGGTTGTCGAAGTCCGTCAAGCCCGTACCCACCCCGGTCACCGCCTCACCGCTGCGTTCGCGTTCGCGCAGCCAGTTCACCAGTTCGGCGCGAAACGACTCGCCCAGCCCCAGGTCATCAAGGTCGCCCTGATGACTCTGCTCACTGATCTGAAAGATTTCCCGTTCGGCCTCGTCCAGCAACTCGTCGGCCTCCCGCCCGCCGGTCTTCAGAACACTCCCGGCAATGCGTCGGCCGGCACGAGCGAGCTGGCGCAGGATCGACATGTCGCGCACGATCCGCGCGTAGGTCTGCACGTTGGCCGCGCTGGGCGTTCCCAGCAGCAGATTGCCGACATAGCCGGCGCCGCCGGCGTCATCAAGCTGCTCGCGCGAGCGCAGGTGCTCGCAAACCGTGAGATTGTCGCAATGCTTGCCGTCGGCGATCAGGTCCTGGATCGCCACGTAGATGAGCCGGTGGTCGTCACGCGAGAAGTCGCTCCCACCGAGCAGATCGGCCACTTCGTCCCAGGACTCATTGTCCAGCATCAAGCCGCCAAGCAAGGCCCGCTCGGCGTCAACCGAAGAAGGAAGAAGCTCGCCTTCAGGCATTGCCGTCGCGATTCGCGGCCTCCTCCGGCTTTGCGGCGGCGCTAGCCGCTGGCGCTGACGCATCCACCGATTCGGCTGCCTGCCCGGCCTCATCCTCATCGGGCGAATCGGTTTCGGGCAGCGCGTGCTCATCTTCCGCCGGTCCCGCCTCGCCCGAGGTCTCCTGCGCTCCCGGCAGGTCTTCCTCGCCCACCGTCAGGTCCGTCGCCTGCGTTTCGTCGCCCTCGTCCTCGTCCGCCGGCAACGGCTCGGCGCCGGGCAGGGTCTCGACGTCGACGGCCTGGCCCACCACCTGCACAGCGACTTCCTCGCGCACATCGGCATGCAACTTGAGCACTACCGCATGCTCTCCGAGCTCCTTGATCGGGCCTTCCGGCATCAAGACTTCGGCCCGGGCGATTTCCGCGCCCGCATCGGCAAATCCGGCGGCAATCTCGGCAGGTCCCACGGAGCCATAGAGTTTGCCCGCCGGGCCGGCATTGGCCACGATCTTTAGCGGCGTCAGCGCCCTGATCCGCTCTGCGCGCGCCGTGGTGGCGGCCATGCGTTCATTTTCGCGCGCCATCAACTCGGTGCGGCGCTCCTCGAAGGCGGCAATCTGCTCGTCGGTGGCCGGGGCGGCCTTGCCCTGCGGCAGCAGGAAGTTGCGCCCGTAGCCGGCGCGAACATCCACGATATCGCCTATACCGCCCAGGCTCTCGATGCGTTCCAGGAGAATAATGCGCATGGCGGCGCCTACCTCTGCTGATCCGTGTAGGGCAACAGGGCCAGGAATCGGGCCCGCTTGACGGCCAGCGCCAACTGCCGCTGATAGCGTGCCGAGGTGCCGGTGGTGCGCGCCGGGATGATCTTGCCCGTTTCGCTTACGAACTGCCGCAGCAAGCCCACGTCCTTGTAGTCGATCTCCTCGATTCCTTCGGCAGTGAACTTGCAGTATCGGCGGCGGCGGTTGTAGCGGCTCATTTGCCTTGCTCCTTGTCATCTGCTGCGGCTTTGCTGGTGTCGGCGTCGCCCGTTGCTGCTTCAGCGCTGTCGGCTTTCGCGGCCTGTTCGCTGTCGGCCTCCGCAGCTTTCGCATCGTCAGCGTTTTCAGCTTGTTTGCCGCCCGGCGATGCTTCGGCGGCATCCGACGGCGCGTCGGCAGCGTCTGCCGCCGCTTCATCCTGCCTTTCTTGGGCTGGCGCGTCCGGCGCATCCTCAGCCGACGGGTCCTCTGCATCTTCAACTGCGGAGGTCTCCGCGTCCTGATCTGGCTCCGCCGCTTCCTGCACGTCCTGGGGCGCCGCTTCCTGTGCGCTTTCAGCCGCGGCGTCTTGCGCATCTAGATGCTGGGCTGCGGATGCCTTGCCTGCCGCATCCGCCTCGGTAGGCACTGCGTCTTCGGTGGTCGCGTCCGCTTCCGAGGGCGCCGCGTCCTTCGCAGGCGCTTCGTCCTTCGAGGGTCTCCGGTCGCCCGGCGACCCCTGGCGCCCATGCGCCATTTCGCGGTCGTATGGATATTCGCGATTTTCGCGCGCAGCTTCCCGCTCCGCGGCCTTGGCCAGCGCCGACTGATCCGTTATCGCGCCGTCGCACCGTATTACCAGGTGTCGCAGCACCGCGTCGCTGAAATGCAGCGCTCCCACCAGCTCGCTAAGGGTTTCCTGGCCGCACTCGACGTTCATCAACATGTAGTGCGCCTTCTGCACCTTGGCGATGGGGTAAGCGAGCATGCGCCGGCCCAGGTCCTCGTTGCGATGCACCTGGCCCTCTCCGCCTTCGATGATGGCTACGTAGCGCTCCATCATTACCCGGGCGCGCTCACTCTGATCCGGATGGATCAGGAGCATGATTTCGTAATGTCGCAAGGAAACTCCTCATTGGTCTTGGGCCGCCCGCTCTCGCGGTGCGGCTAAGGAGAAATCCGCAAGCATTAAGCCTGCGGCGCAGGCAAGGGATTATACGCAAACAGCTCGCCTGGATACTGCGCCCGGTGCCGAACCTGTGGGCCAGCCGATGCTCGTGAGCAGAAGCATGGCCATGCGTGTGGGATGACGCCTGTCCCGCTTCCGTCTGGTTCCTTCGAAGCGGTGAAGCGCGCGAATCGGCACATCAGAGAAGATCGAGGTCCAAATGGCCGCGCTCTTTATCCACGCGCGCGATGCGCACCGAAACCGGCTGACCGAGAGTGAAGCCATAAAGCTGCATGCCCGAGCCGCCATCAGCGGCCGGGCGAACGCCGGAACGGCGGGCTACGGAGCGACGAGCGCCGGCACGGCCGGCGGATGCCCGCGCAGGCGAGCGACGGGCGCTTCGTGAGCGGCGCGCCGGGAGTCGCCAGCGCGGGATCATGCCGCTCACACCCAGCTCGGGCAGTTGCACGAACAAGCCTTTGCCGATGCCGTGGGACACCACGCCTTCGAATTGGTCGCCGAGGCAACCCGAGAGGAATTGCAGCTTGTAGGCCTGCACGGCGGCGCGCATCGCCGCCTCCGCCTGACGCTCCAGCTCCGAGCACGAAACGCCCAAATCGGCCAACTGCGCGCCGCGTAACGGAGCGGATTCACCCCGCCCGCCATCCAGAAGATGCTTGATGGCGCGATGCGTCAACAAGTCCGGGTAACGCCGGATGGGCGAGGTGAAATGGGTATAGGCCTTCAGCGCAAGCCCGTAGTGGCCTGCGTTGGCAGGCTGATAACGCGCCTGCTGAAGACAGCGCAGCATTGCAAGCGCGGTCATTTCGTAGGCAGGCGTACCTTCGAGCTGCCTGAGCGCGGAATTGATTTCGCCGGGACGGCGGCTTGCCGCGTCGGACAATGCATGCCCCGAAGCCGCAAAGAGCTGGCGCATCTCTTCCAGTCCGTCGGCGTCCGGTGGTGGATGCACACGATGCAGCGCGGGCATGCGGGCACGGCCCAAAAAACGCGCGGCAGCCACGTTGGCCACGATCATGAGCTCCTCGATCACACGGTGAGCATTGTGACGCTCACCGCGCACCAGGCCCGCAACCTCGCCGCCAGGGCCCAGACGCACCCTCGTTTCGGCCAACTCCAAGTCCAAGGCCTGCCGCCGCCGACGCGCCGCCGCCAGCGCGCGCCAAGCGCCGTAGAGATTCTCCACCGGCTCAAGCAGTCCGTCCAGACTCCGGCGCGCCTTCGCGTTGCCTGCTTCGATGGCGGAATGCACGCCGGCGTAGGTAAGCCGGGCAGCGGAGCGCATGACGCCCCGGAAGAAACGCCATGACTTGAGATTTCCAACCGCATCGAGGCGCAATTCGCAGGCCAGACACAAGCGATCCACCGCGGGCTTCAGCGAGCACAAGTCGTTGGACAGAATTTCCGGCAACATCGGCAGCACGAATCCCGGAAAGTACGCCGAAACACCGCGCAAGCGCGCCTCCACGTCCAGCGGATCGCCCGGCTGCACATAGTGGGAGACATCGGCGATGGCCACAATCACGCGCCAGCCGGCGCCCTGCGGCTCGGCGAAAACGGCGTCGTCGAAGTCCTTGGCGTTGGCGCCGTCTATCGTCACCAGCGGCAGCGCGCGCAAGTCCTCGCGCCGGCCGACGCGAGGCGGGTCGGCTGCGAGCGCCTGGGCGCGGGCGCGGAGCTTGGCCGGCCACACCGAGCGCAGGCCCGCTTCGGCAATGACCCGCTGCTCAATGGGACTAGGCCGCATACCTCACCAGATCGCGTCTCGTGATTGACACAAACATGAGCGAAACGCAAAATTGCCGTTTATTCCAAGCGCCTTGACGCACCGCTGGCGTACATGCGCCGATGGTTCGCAAGGCGACCTCGCGCCGAGGTGGCGGAATTGGCAGACGCGCTGGCTTCAGGTGCCAGTGGGGGCAACCCCGTGGAGGTTCGAGTCCTCTTCTCGGCACCAGTCCGCAGGGCACAGGAAAAGCCGCTCAAGAGTCGAAGGGATGGCGGCGCACGATCGTCTGCTCCCTGGCAGGACCCGTGGATACGATGCAGGCCTCCAGCCCTACCCGTTCCTCCAGTCGGCGGATATAGGCCCGCGCCCCAGCCGGCAGGTCTTCCCAGCGGGTCTCGCCGCAAGTGGAGCCGCGCCAGCCCTCCAGTTCCTCGTAGCGCGGTTCGCATTCCGCGTAGCGGCTCATAACCGGTGGCAGCGTATCGATGTCCCGACCGTCGAGGCGGTAGCCCGTGCAAATGCGCAGGGTATCGAGCCCGTCCAGCACATCCAGCTTGGTGATGCACATGCTGTTGATCGAGGCGCGCTGCGCCGCCGAACGCACTGCGGCTGCGTCGAACCAGCCGCAGCGGCGCGGCCGTCCGGTGGTGGCGCCGCGCTCCGCGCCTTCGCGGGCCAGGTGCGCGCCGGTGGCGTCCTTGAGCTCGGTCGGGAATGGTCCCTCGCCTACCCTGGTGGTGTAGGCCTTCACTACCCCCACCACCTCGCTAAGCTGCTCCAGCCGCGCTCCTGAACCCGCCAGCGCTCCGGCGGTGACGGTGTTCGACGAGGTCACGTACGGATAGGTGCCATGATCGATATCGAGCATCACGCCCTGGGCGCCTTCAAACAGCACCGCCTTGCCGCGAGCGCGGAGCCGCCCTAGGCGCAGCGCAATGTCATCCATCATGGGCCGCAAGCGCGGGGCCATGCCGAGCCATTCGTCGGCAACCGCCTGCGGGTCCAGCGCGTCGGCGCCGTAGTAGCGCTCCAGCATGAAGTTGTGCAAATCCATGGCCGAGCGCACACGCTCGCGAAACGCCTCCGGGTCAAACAGGTCGCCGACCCGCACTGCCCGACGTGCCGCCCGGTCTTCGTAAGCGGGCCCTATGCCGCGGCCTGTAGTGCCGATACGGCCCCGCCCGGCGTGCTGTTCGCGCGCCTGGTCCAGCGCAATGTGCGAGGGCAGAATGAGCGGGCAAAGAGGGCTTACGAAAAGGCGCTCGCCGCCGCCGGGAATCGAGCGCAACTCCTTGAACAATTGCGGCAGATAGAGCACAACGCCATTGCCGATCAGGCATTGCACCCCCTCGCGGAGGATACCGCTGGGCAACAGATGCAGCACCCGAGTCTCGTTCCCGACAATTACGGTATGCCCCGCGTTATGACCGCCCTGAAAGCGAACGACTGCATCGCAGCGTCCGGAAAGCAGATCCACCACCTTGCCCTTGCCCTCATCGCCCCACTGGGCGCCAATCAGAACTACGCCGCGGGCTTGATCTGGTTTAGACATAAGGCGTTCGCCGCGCGCACCAAAAGATGGCGCCGCTTGGAGGACGGCGGCGGACCGGCGGCGTAAATTATTTCTTCTGTTCCGCTTCGTTCAGGTAGCGGAAGAAATCGCTGTCGCTGTCCAGCACCAGCAAGTCGCCCTCGTCTCCAAAGGCATTGCGGTAGGCATTGATGCTGCGGTAGAAGGAGTAGAACTCCGGATCCTTGTTGTAGGCGCTGGCATAGGTTTCCGCCGCCTTGGCATCGCCCTCGCCGCGCAGAATCTCGGCGTCGCGATACGCCTCCGCCAGAATCACGGTGCGCTGCCGGTCGGCGTCGGCGCGAATCTGCTCAGCAGTCTCGGCGCCCTCGGCGCGCAGTTCCGAGGCCACGCGGGCACGCTCCTGGCGCATTCGCTGAAACACCGATTCGCTTACTTCGTCGCGGAACTCGATCCGCTTCACGCGCACATCCACCACGTCGATGCCCAGCTCGGCAGCCGCGCGGCGCGCGTTACTGAGCATTTCGAACATCAATTCCCGGCGTTCGGCGGACACGACCTCCGGCACGGTGCGCTTGGCGAACTCGGCCCGGATGTCGTCCTTGATGATCTCCAGCAGGCGCTGTTGCGCGCGGGTTTCATTGCCCAGGGTCGTGTAGTAGTTGGCGACATCGGAGATTTTCCACTTGACGAAGAAGTCCACCAGCAGGTTCTTCTTCTCGGCGGTCAGGAACGGCTCCTGGGGATTGTTTATCGTCAGTATCTGCTTGGGAAAGAACTCCACGTTGTTGACCACCGGCAACTTGAAGTGCAGCCCCGATTCGTAATCGGCATCCACGATCTCTCCGAAACGGAAGCGGATCGCGAACTCCCGCTGATCCACCACGAATACGCTGTTCAGCACCAGCAGCACCGCCGCTATGCCAATGACCAGCCAATTGCCCAGCTTCATGATCCTGATCCTCCTCGGCTGCTTCCGCCGCTACGCGGGGCTGCGGAGCCTTGGCCGGAGCCGCCGCCGGACGACTGTCCCGACGCGCTGCGCTTCATCAGTTGGTCCACCGGAAGGTAGAGAAGGTTGCCGCTGCCTTCGGCTTCCAGCAATACCTTGTTGGCGCCGCCATAGAAGTCCTCCAGCGCTTCGATATACAGGCGCTCGCGAGTCACCTGAGGCGCCTTGGCGTACTCCACAAGGAGCTTTTCAAAGCGCTGCGCCTCGCCCTCCGCGTCGGCGACCACCTGCGCCTTGTAGCCCTCGGCGTCCTGCAGGCGCTTGGCTGCCTCGCCCCGCGCCCTGGGCACCACGTCGTTGGCATAGGCCTGCGCCTCGAAAGCCAGCCGCTCCTTGTCCTCACGGGCCTTGATCGCGTCCTGCACGGCGGCCTCCACCTGCTGCGGATAGTTAGCGTCGCGCAAATTGACCTGAGTAACGCCTATGCCCGCGCGGTAGTCGTCCAGGGTCTGCTGTATCAAGTCCTCGGTGCGCTGGGCGATGTCGCCGCGGCCTTCGCCCAGGATGTAGTCCATTTCGTTCTTGCCGATAATCTCGCGGATAGCGCTTTCGCTCACGTCACCCAGCGTTTCTTCGGCCTGACGCACCTGGAACAGGAAATCCACCGGATCGCTGCGCTGGTACTGCACAACGAGGTCCACCACCACGATGTTCTCGTCGGCTGTCAGCATTCGAGTCTGCTGGCTGAACTTGTTGACCTCGGCCACGTTGACCTTCTCCACGCTTTCGATCGGCCAGGGCAGGTGCCAGCGCAGGCCGGCGCCCCGGGTCGAGGCGTACTCGCCGAAGCGCAGCACGACGGCCCGCTCGGCTTCGTCAACGCGGTAGAGGCCGGTGAAAGCCCATAGCGCCAAAGCGCCCAGAACCAGCCACGTCAGCCCGCGGCGGGCGGACCGGCCGCCTTTACCGCCGAACGCGCCAAACACCTTCTGCAGCGTATCGCGCAGGGCATCCTCAAGATCGGGCTGCTGGCGGCCGCCCCGATTCCAGGAACCGTTACCACCGCCGGGTTCGTTCCAAGCCATATCAGATTTTCCGTGTCATGTACTTCATGCGCCGCTCAGGCCGCGCCGAGGTCTTCCCGGCTGGCCAGCTTTTCATAGGCCGGGCGTGTTATTTCCAGGTCCAATGTCCAGCCGCCGCCAGGCAGCAAACGCTCGCGGACTACCCGGCCCCGGCGGTAAAGCAATGCCCTGAGCCTACCCTGGCCTGCGTCAAGACGGATAGTGCGGCGCAACCGCCCCGCCGACAGACGCTCTGCAACCTTCGCAAGCAAGTCTTCCACGCCGGCGCCGGTGAGCGCCGAAATGCGGGCCGCCGAGCAGGCCATATCGCCCGCCTGCAACCCTTCCGGCATTATATCCGCCTTGTTGAATACGCGGTGTACCGGTCTGTCGCCCGCGCCGATCTGTTCAAGGACACGTTCTACCTCGCCGATACGTTCCATCTGGTCGGGCAGCGAGGCGTCGATCACATGCAGAATGAGGTCCGCAGAAGCGATCTCCTCCAGCGTGGAATGGAATGCCGCAACCAACTCATGCGGCAGATCGCGAATGAAGCCGACCGTGTCCGAAAGCAGAATGTCCTGACCGCCGGGCAGGGTTACGCGCCGGATGGTGGGGTCCAAGGTGTCGAAAGGCCGGTCGCGGGCGGTTACGCCGGCGCCGGCCAGCCGATTGAACAGTGTGGACTTGCCTACGTTGGTGTAGCCCGCCAGCGACACGACCAGCGCCCCTGAGCGGCGCCTGCGCGTCCTGCCCATGCGCCGGCGGGCCATCACGCCGGACAACTGCGTCTCCAGCCGACGGATACGCTGCGCCACCAGGCGGCGGTCGGTTTCCAGTTGCGTTTCGCCCGGGCCCCGAAGACCGATGCCGCCCTTCTGCCGTTCCAGGTGTGTCCAGCCACCCACCAGGCGGGTGGCCAGGTGGCGCAACTGCGCGAGTTCCACCTGCAGCTTGCCCTCGCCGCTGCGGGCGCGCATGGCGAAAATGTCCAGAATCAGGCTGGTGCGGTTGACGACCGGGCAGTCCAGGGCCGCTTGCAGATTGCGTTCCTGCGCGGGACTCAAGGGAAAGTCCACCATTACCAAGTCCGGCGAAAGTGCGCGGCGGAGCAACTCCAACTCCTTCAATTTGCCGGTTCGTATGAATGTACGGGGGTGGGGCCGGCGCAGCGACGCTGTCACGGTACGCAATAGTTGCGCGCCGGCGGAAGCGGCCAGCGACTCGAATTCCCGGCGCCGGTCATGGTCTCCTGCGGGCGCAAGGAGGATGGCGCGCGCACGCGCGGCGGGCTCAGTCAAGCGTCTCGGCCCCTTCCTCACGCGACAAGGCTGCCAAGTCTTGCTGGCGGACTGGAACGATGGCGGATATGGCGTGTTTGTACACGATCTGGCTGACGCCATTGTGCAGCAGGATCACGAACATATCAAAGCCCCCGATCACGCCCTTGAGTTTGATCCCGTTGACCAGAAAAACGTATACCCGCGCCCTGCTCCGCCGCAACGCATTAAGGAATCTGTTCTGCAAGTCTTGCCGGCTTTCCATCGTGCGCTCCTGTTGACGCGCCAAGAGCCGGGCGAAAAAGCGACCAGCGCCCGGGGCTTGGCCTGAAAAGCAAACTGCCTAATTCGTTCCGCAATGCCAAGCGCAAAATGGGCCGCGAACGCGCAATTTCGCGCGCCCCTGTGGAATCGAGCCGCGAGCTCGCCGATTTGGCGTTCATCGGGGTTCGGCTCGGCCCCCGGCGATCTTCCAATGGCTGCGAATTTCGCTTTCCAGGCGCGCCGCACAATCCGGGCTTTCCGCCGTGAGCCGCTCGATGTCTGCATCGGCCTTAAGCCACGTCAGTTGCCGACGACCAAGTCTCTTGGTGGCGCGGATTCCCCGGGCAATCGCTTCGGCGAGCGTACAACGGCCGTCGAGATGCTCGAGAAGTTGTCGGTAGCCAGCGATCCGGGTGGCCGGCAGACCGGGGGCCAGACTCAGCGCGTGGAGCGCCCGCGCCTCTTCGAGCCACCCCCGTTCAAGCATGTCGTGGAAGCGCTCCTCGATGCGGCGGCGCCAAGCCTCGCGATCATCCGGCATCAGCGCAAACCGGAGATAGCCGGTCGTGCTCTCGCGGGGCGCGTTTGACCAGTGCGCGCTGATCGGACGCCCGGTAAGCCGCAGCACCTCCAACGCTCGCTCAATGCGGGCACTGTCATTGGGCGCAAGCCGCTCCGCCGCCGCCGGATCAAGCGCGCGAAGTTGCTCATGCAGCGCCGGCCAGCCTTGCGTTTCGGCCTGCGCCCGAATCTGCCGGCGCAGCGCGGCATCGGCGCCCGGCATGTCGGCCAGCCCGCGCTCCAGGGCTCGGAAATACAACATGGCGCCGCCCACCAGCACCGGCACCTGGCCCTTGCTGCGCGCCTTCCCGATTTCGCGTCGCGCATCCCGCGTAAACTGCGCGGCCGAGTAGCGCTCGGCCGGCGAACAGAGGTCGATCAGGAAGTGCGGAGCCGCACGCTGTTCGGCCGTGCCGGGTTTGGCGGTGCCGATGTCCAGGCCCCGATAAACGCAAGCCGAGTCCACGCTGATTATGCGCAAGGGCAGCCGCGCGGACAGTTCCACGACCAGCCGGGTCTTGCCCACGCAGGTCGGCCCCTTCATCAGCACAGCGTCCACTGGCCCGCTCTGGCGCAATTTTGCCGGCTAGCGGCCGCGCAGGAACATGCGGTCCAGTTCAGCAATGCTGAAAGCTCTCCAGGTGGGACGTCCGTGGTTGCACTGGTCGGCTCGCGGCGTACGCTCCATGTCGCGCAGCAAGGCGTTCATTTCCTCAAGCGTCAAGCGCCGGTTGGCCCGAACCGACGTGTGGCAGGCCATGGTCGCAAGCATGTGATGCACGCGTTCGGCAATCTCCTGGCCGGACTCGCTACTGTCCAGAGCCGCCCCCGACTGCGCTTCCGACAGCAGATCGCGCAGCAAGGCCTGCGCATCGCCGCCCGCCAGCAGCGCAGGAATCTCGCGCACTGCCAGGGTGTCCGGTCCCACCTGGTCCACCAGCAGCCCCATTTCTTTCCAAGCGTCGCGCTGCTGCGCCGCCGTGGCGATGTCTTCCTGACCTACGCGCAGCAGGACCGGCTCCAACAGCAACTGCGAACCGATGCCCTGTTCGCCCAATTGGGCCTTCATGCGTTCGTAAACCACCCGTTCGTGGGCGGCGTGCGCGTCCACGATAATCAGCCCCTCGCGATTCTGCGCCAGGATGTAGATTCCGCTCAGTTGCGCCAAGGCATAGCCAAGCGGCGGCATATCGCTGTTGTCGCTCGGAAGTGTTTCGCGCACCTCCCCCGAGGCCGGCGGAGCGGGCGGTGCTTCGCGCGATGCGCCGACCAGCAATGCCAAGTTCGGATTGGCCGCTCCGGCCCGCGCCCCGGAGCGACCACGAGCGGACCAGTGAGTGCTCATCGGGCCGCCTGCGTTATCGCCCGCCGGTTCGGCGGAGTCGGGCAAGACCGTGGGCCGAGTTTGCGCCAGCACCGCTTCCAGGGTGCGGCGCACAATGTCGTGAACGCTGCGCCCCTCGCGGAACCGAACCTCCAGCTTGGCCGGATGCGCATTGACGTCAACCGCTGCCGGGTCCATGTCCAGATAGAGCAGCCAAGCCGGATGGCGGCCATGAAACAGCACGTCCGCATACGCTTGCCGCGCAGCGTGTGCGACTGTACGGTCGAAAATGGCCCGTCCGTTCAGAAACAGGTGCTGCCGGTCGCTCTGGCTGCGCGAGTACTTCGGCCGTGCCAGCCAGCCGCGCAGGTATATCCCCTGCCGCTCTTCCTCGAAATACAAGGCGTTCTCGAGAAACTCGCCGCCCAACAGCCGAGCGATCCGCTCCTCCTGCGCCGCGCGGTTTTCGGCAGCCGGAAGATCGTAAGCCAGGCGACCGTCCTTTTCGTATCGAAATCCTGTGGAGAACCGGCTGAGCGCCAGGCGCAGCATCAGTCGATCGATGTGACGCAGCTCCGTTAGCGGCTTGCGCAGAAAGCTGCGCCGCGCCGGCGTGTTGTAGAACAAGTCGCGAACCTCGACCGTGGTGCCCGGCGAATGGGCGGAAGGCAACGGCTCGGACACGCTGCCACCCGCGCATTTCACGGTCCATGCGCTGCGCTCCCCGGCTATCCGGGAGCTGATCGTCAGCCTTGATACCGCGGCGATGCTTGGCAATGCCTCGCCGCGGAAACCCAACGTCGCAGCCGCGCGCAGATCGTCCAGACTCGCAATCTTGCTGGTTGCATGCCGCTGCAGCGCCACGGCCAGCTCCGCAGCGGCAATACCCTCTCCATCATCGCGCACCCGGCACAGCCGCGACCCGCCCTTTTCCACCTGCACCACGATATGGCGCGCGCCGGCGTCGAGGCTGTTCTCCACCAGCTCCTTGATCACCGACGCGGGACGCTCCACCACTTCGCCCGCGGCGATCTGGTTAACCAAGTGATCCGGTAGCAGTTGTATGGTCATTGCATCGCCGCAAATACCTTGCGGGTATTGAGCGGCCTCCCCTCCAGGTAGAAATCGATCGCCGTCTTGAGCAAGCGGCGGGCGGCCCGCCGTATGTCGCGGCTGGTCCAATCGCGGCGCCCGATGCCCAGCAGTTCGGCGCCGCTGAAGTTCATCGCGGTGCCGACGCGGGCGCCGGTGGGCAAGGCCTCGGCGCCCCGCTCCATGCGATAGCAATAGGCAGCGTCGGGCACCAGCGCATGCCCGAGCGCATCGCGTTCCAGGTTGAGTCCGTAACCCAGAAGCGCCAGCATGTCCAGTTCGAAGCGCCGCAACACCGGCTCCATCGATTCGCCGGCGGTCAAGCTGGCAACAGCATCGCAATAGCGGTCGAACAGTTCGGGATGCGGGTCCTCCCTGCGAGTAAGGCGCAACAACAGTTCGTTAAGGTACATTGCCGCCAGCAGGCCCTGCCCTTGCGGGGAATCGCCGGCACTTTCCGCGCCCGCGCTTTCGGCGCGCGTCAGCGTGGCCAACTCTCCGCGTCCGCTCCAAGACAACAGCAATCGCCGAAAGGGCTGGGCCGCAAGCCGCAAGGTGGAACGCGGACGGCGGCCACCGCGGGCCATCAGCCCCACGCGGCCGAAGTCTCGGGAAAAGGCTTCCACTATCAGGCTGGTTTCCCCGAACGGGCGGCTGTGCAGCGCCCAGGATTCGGCCAGCTCGACGCGCCGCATCGTGCTCATTGGCATAGCCGGGGGTTGTTGAACCAGTTCTTGCGCACCCGCACCTGCGCGCGAATATGAAACGGGCGTCGGAAAATGCGCTGCAATTCCATGCGCGCCTGCCGGGCCGCCGCCTTGAGGCGAAGTCCGCCGCGACCGATCACTATGCCGCGCTGGGAGGCGCGATTTACTCGCACTTCAAGCTCGGCCACCACCGCCCTGCCGCGTGTTTCCAGGGAAGTCGCCACGACATCCAGATCGTAGGGCACTTCGCGGTGCGTGTTGAGCGTGAGTTTTTCGCGCAGCATTTCGGCGATGCGGAACTCCATGCCGCGGTCGGTAACCGCGCCAGCGGGAAACAGGGGGCCGCCCTCGGGCAGGTATTCCGTCACGACATCGCAGAGACGCTCCAGATTGTCGCCGCGCAACGCCGACACCGGAACGATCTCGGCGAACTCGGCGCGGGCAGCGCACTGCTCCAGGTACGGCAAGAGGTCTTCACGGCTCTGCATGCGGTCGATCTTGTTCACCACCAGTATGCACTGCAGTTTCGATTTCTCGATCTCGTCCAGCACCCGCTGATCGCCCCGCTGCCAGCGGCCGGCCTCAACCACCATCAGCACCACATGAGCACCCGCCAGCGCGCCCAGAGCGGCCCGATTCATGCTCCGCGACAGCACACGCTGCTCCGCTCTGTGCAGCCCGGGAGTATCCACCAGAACCAGTTGGCAGGCACGAGCGTGGCGTACGCCGGTAATGGCATGACGGGTGGTTTGCGGCTTGCGCGTTTCGATGCTCACCTTTTCTTCAAGCAGCCGATTCATGAGGGTCGATTTGCCCACGTTGGGGCGGCCCAGAATCGGCGCCAGACCACTACGAAAGTTCACCGCCGTTCGTCCACCTTGGGCACTCTACGGGCTTACGTGTTGGTCTGCCGGGATATGCAGACCAGAACCGCAGCCGCGGCCTCGATTTCCGATGCCTGTATCGTGCGCCCCTCGCCTCGCGCGCTCAGCGCCAATTCCGGTACGCTGCAAGTCGATCGAAAGAGCGGCGCCTGCGGATCTTCGCTAGCGTCGTCCAGCCGATATTCGGGGGGATTAAGACCTCCGCCCTGCAGGTACTCTTGGAGCCGGCTCTTGGCGTCGCGCGGCTGCTCAGCCACGGAGTCGAGCCGCTTCGCAAACAGTGTCTCGAACACGGCGGTGGCGGGCTTTATACCGCCGTCCAGCCATACTGCGGCAAACACGGCCTCCAGCGCATCCGCCAACATGGCCTCGTGGGCCGGTCCGCCGGGCGCCAGGTCCGCGCCCTGGTAGCGCAGGAGGCTGCCAAGGTCCAGTTCGCGCGCCACCTCGGCCAGGGTGGCCCGCTGCACCAGCCGTTGGCGCATGTGCGTGAGCGTTCCCTCCAGCGCATCGGCATGACGGCGGAACAGGCTGTCGGAGGCTACCAGTTCGAGCACCGCATCGCCAAGAAACTCAAGGCGGCGGTTGTTGCATTCGTCCTCGCTGGGATGCGTGAGCGCCTGTTTGAGCAGTTCCGGCCGGCTAAACCCGTACTGAAGCCTGGCGGCCGCCCATTGAGCAAGCTTGCGCTCTTCGCTCAACGAATCGGGTCGCCGATGCGGCCCCATTCCGGCATGCTGCGAAAGTCCCAGTTGAACCAGATGCGCTCGGCACGGCCCACCAGGCGGTGTTCCGGAATGAACCCCACGCCCGGATAGCGGCTGTCCCTGCTGTTGTCGCGATTGTCGCCCATCACGAAGTAATGGCCGGGCGGAACCTCATAGACCCCCTCCCGGCCCCGTTGCCCTGGCATGAAATAGACATCGTGGCGACTCTCGCCCAAGATCTCTTCCGCTTGCCGGACGGAAAAGGCAGATTCCTCGTTCACCGGCGCCGGTCTGCTGAGCTGTACCGGCTCGCCGTTGATGCTCAGCCGCTTGTTTCGATATTCGATGAGGTCGCCCGGTAAGCCCACCAGCCGCTTGATGAAATTGGCGCTCGAATCCGACGGCAGCTTGAACACCACCACATCCCCGCGCTCGGGCGAACCTAACTCCACGATGCGCGTGTTGGTGACCGGCAGCCGTAGACCGTAAACATACTTGTTCACGAAAATGAAATCGCCCACCAGCAGCGTCGGGCGCATGGAGCCCGACGGAATGCGGTACGGCTCGTAGGCGAACGAACGTGCGCAGAGCACGATAAGCAGTACCGGCAGGAACGCCGCTGCATACTCGAACACCTTGTGCCTGGGGCCGGGCTCGGCGCCGGAGGCCGCGAGACGTTTTGCCTTGGGGGCAATCAGCAGGCGATCAAAGAGCCACAGAACCAGCGCCAGGCCCGTAATCGCAACCAGAATGAAGGAATAATCCATGGAGCGCGATTCTAACCGCCCCAAGACAATCCGGCGGCGGGCGCTGCCGCCCGCCGAAATTTCATTGCCCCATCAGGGATTGCGCAACCAAACCTGCAGCCGCCGCCAGTCCGCAGCGCTGAGCATTGCCGGCGTTAGCCACAGCTTCAGCTTCTTGGCCCCGCCCTGCCCCGGGCGCTCCCGGCGCAGGGTCAGCCCCACCATCGCGCGGGTGACAAAACTCCGGCGACGCAGCAGCCGCACCTGTTCGAGTTCGCCGCTATCGAGAATCAGCCGCCACTCGTCCGGCGGGGCGTACCACAAGGCAGCGACTCCGGGTGCAATGCTGCCACTCCGCAGCGCCCGCCATGAGCGCGCGCAAGCCGCGACCAGCATCGCCACGACCGCCAGGCGCAGCCAAACGGAAAGGTCCGAAATCAGCACCGCGTAGGCCGCCAGTAACAGCAGCGCCGCTACGGCCGGCACACCCCAGGGCGGGCGCGCCGCGCGCAGCTCAATCGTTGTCGAGAATCCGCTCAACAAGATTCGCCTGCTGCGGCGACCGCGGCCTCACGCGGCCAGCCAGCAAATCGCCCAGTTGCGGATCGTTGAGTTCCAGCAACGCCTCGAAGTCCGCGCGTTCGGCGGCGCCTGCATCTGCGTAGCGGCGATCCAGATAGCGCTCCAGCAGCAGATCCAGTTCGCGTACGCCGCGGCGGCAGCGCCATCGCAGCCGTGAGGCCGCTGAGCTCAGACTCGCCGCTCCACCAGTTTCTTCTTAGTCTCCGCGATGGCGCGCGCCGGATTGAGTTCCTTGGGGCAAGCCTCCGCGCAATTCATGATGGTATGGCAGCGGTAGAGCCGGAACGGGTCTTCAAGCTGGTCGAGCCGTTCGCCGGCGGCTTCATCGCGACTGTCCTCCAGCCAGCGGTAAGCGGCCAGCAGTGCGGCGGGACCCAAGTAGCGGTCGCCGTTCCACCAGTAGCTCGGACAGCTAGTGGAGCAACACGCGCACAGGATGCAGGCGGCCGGCGAATTGATCTTCTCCTGATCCTCGCGGGACTGCAACCGTTCACGGTCGGGCGGTGGCGGGGTCTTGGTCTTGAGCCAGGGCTCCACCGCTGCATATTGCGCGTAGAAGTGCGTGAGATCCGGCACCAGGTCCTTGACCACCGGCAGGTGCGGCAGCGGATAGATGGCCACTTCGCCGCGCAGATCGTCAACCGCCTGCGTACAGGCCAGTGTGTTGACGCCGTTGATGTTCATGGCGCAGGAGCCGCAGATGCCCTCGCGGCAGGAACGACGGAAAGCGAGCGTGGAATCGACTCTGTCCTTGATATGGATAAGTGCATCCAGCACCATCGGAGCGCAGTCGTTCATATCGACTTCGTAGCGGTCAACCCGCGGGTTATCGCCCGAATCCGGGTCGTAGCGATAGATCTTGAAGCGTCGTATGCTCCGCGAACCGTTGGCGTCGGCGCTTTGTGGCGCCGGAAAGCGCCGGCCGCGCTTGACGCGGGAATTCTTGGGCAGCAGAAATTGCGCCATGCGTGTGTCCTGATTCCGGAAAAAGCCAGGCCGAGCCTGCGCCGCGCATGTTAGCAAATCGCCGCCACCATTGCCGAGCCGCCGCCACCGGAACGATCACTGCCGTTGCAAGCTGGACACGCGGCAAGTTATCTGGTCTGTATGATGCTTAAGACTTGCATATGAACGAATTGATGGGTCCGCATCCGGACTGCAGACCGAGGTGATCCTGGAGTGCCGATAGCTATCGCTTTACTGCTGCTGTGGGTCGGAACTCTTCTGGATATGGCATCCACCTACCTGATGGTAGTTGTCATTGGAGACGAATTCAGAGAGATCAATCAGAACTATATTGATGCCAACGGGGACTTTTCGGTTAGCAGTCTCGTGAAGATCAATAGCGTATTCCTGCTTGCATTTTCCATGGCAACCATGCTACCGCTGAGAAATCGGAACGTGGTCAAGAAATACTTGCGAGAGAGAGCACTTGGCGCGCACCTTGAAGATAAGTGGGCTGCAAACAGGAGGGTGATTTCATCAGTTTGGACTTTGGTCGTTATTGGTGCGGTTGGAGGAATGCGGTTTCTGTTCTTTGTCAACAACTTGACGGAATACTTCGGTTCTCCAGGGTTTATACGGGCGTTTCTTTGGGTTTTTCCAGCAGTACACGAGCAGTTAACCCTGCATATTGTTTCAGCGATAGCTGTCGTTGCCTTTTATCCGATGGTCTATCTGTTGTTACGGTTATCGGTGAGATGACGTTGCATGCGTCCCATACTGCAAACGGAAGCGGCGGAATGCGGGCTTGCTTCCATGGCCATGGTGGCGCAGTTTCATGGGCACGAAGTTGACCTTAAAATTAGTCGACCACATTTCGATCTGGTTTTCCTGCGGTGCGCCTGTGGACGGATCAGCCTGGACTAGCGGACGCTGCTCGCGGAGGGTGCTCCGCGACATCCTAAATGTCCGTTGTCCCCCGCTTCACGAAATCCGGCGCGGAACTCCCATCGGTCAAACGGGCAATCATGCCGGAATTCGGGTGGCGGCATCACCAATTGACTGAGGCAAAGAGCGAAAATCTGTCGCTTGGAGTAGGCGGAAATTCAGGAGTCGGGTGTGCGGCAACCGTTATACTTTTTTTGTGTCCCCGTCTCCAGAGCACAGTCGCTGGAAACCGCTCTCCGGCTTGCCGCCCGGGGCCGAGAGGTGGGGCAGACCCGGTTATGCTCAGGTAGCACAGCGGTGGCAGGAATTGCGGCAGGCGCTTACCCGTCCGGGCACGGATCGCTTGGCGCTGGATATCTTCCTGCGCGAGCGGCGGCGTGAGTTCGCCATCGAGACCGGGCAGATTGAAGGGCTCTACACGCTCAAGCGAGGCATCACCGAACAACTGATTACGGAAGGCCTGGAAGGCGTCCGCAGCATCCATACACTTGAGGGAGTGGACGATGCCAGGATCAAGGGACTGCTGGCCGACCAGGAATCGGCGCTGGAATTGGTATTTTCCAGTGTGCGGCAGGAGCGCCCGCTGTCTCACGCCGTGATCTGCGAGTGGCATGCGCTACTCACGCGGCACCAGGAAACCGTGATGGGCATCACGCCGCAGGGGCAACGGGTGGAGGCGGCTTTCCCTGGCGAGGAAAAGGGCATGTACAAGACCCGGCCTAACAACCCGATACGCCCGGACGGGATTATTCACGAGTATTGCCCGCCGGAGCAATGCCGCGGAGAGATGGACCGGCTGTTCTTGATTTATGAGGAGATCCGGAAGAAGAGCTATCGCGTAGAGGTGGAAGCGGCATGGCTGCATCATCGTTTCGTGGCAACCCATCCTTTCCGTGATGGCAACGGCCGGGTGGCCAGGCAGTTGATGGCCTACGCCTACGTTCGGCGCGGGTTGCCACCTCCGGTTGTTCGGGCGGGAGAGCGCGATGCCTACATTGAAGCGCTGGAAGCGGCAGACAGCGGCAATTTGCGTCCCTTGACCGAGGAGTTGGCCGACTTGGCAACGCCAACGTTACGGCGCGCGGTCCGAGCCGTGGAACGGGCACTGCACGGCGATCACCGGATACATCATCCGAACGGCGGAATCACCAACAACGGCCGCTACTTTCCTCCCGATTAGACGAATTCCTCTCGCGGACGAACCGCGCCCAAGACCGAGCGAAGAACTTGAGCTTGGGTTCAACTACCACGTGGCCAAGCTTGGCAGGTGGAGGCGCTGAGTACAGAAAGGACGGAGGGCCACGGAGGGCGCGCGGGAGTGTCTGCGTAGTGCTAGACTCGGGGGAGAGTCGCGGCCGGGTTTTGGCGCGCGGCACAAGTGTTGGGGGAATAACGCCATGAACAGATATGCAGCAAACTCGCGCGGAACGCGGGCTGCCGGCCTTTTCGGGCTGGCGGCGGGCGTCCTGCTGGTGCTCTGCGCGCCCAATACCGCCGCGACCGCGGACGCCGACAGCTACGAGGCAATCGACTGGTATGCGGGTAGCGTGGAGGAAGCGTTCGCCGAGGCCGAGCAGGCAGCCAAGCCGCTGTTTCTGTATTGGGGTGCGGTCTGGTGCCCGCCCTGCAACGCGCTCAAGAGCACGCTCTTCGAGCAGCCCGAATTCATCGCCAAGACGCGGAATTTCGTGGCCGTCTTCCTGGATGGCGACACCGAGCGGGCCCAGGTGTGGGGCGAGAGGCACGATGCCGTGGGCTACCCGTCGGTGATCGTGTTCGACGCTTCCGGGCGTGAGCTTACACGGCTTCCAGGCACGCTAACAGCCGCTTCGTTCATGGCTGCGCTGGATGATGCGCAGGCCGGCCTTGCCCCGGCAGCGGAACTCGCGCAAGTTGCGCTGCGCGACGAACGGCCGCTCAGCGACGCCGAAGTGCGCCGGCTGGCCTACCACTCCTGGTACCAGGACCGCCGCAGCCTGGCGTCCGATCAGTATCTGGCCTTGTTCAGCCGCTTGCAGGAGCAGGCCTCCGGCCAGGATCGCGCGCTGACCCGCAGGGTGCAGTCCCTGCGGCTCTCCGAAGCAGCCGCTGCCGGCAATGGGGCCTTGGCGCCTGAGGACTACGCCGAATTGCTGAACGTTCTGGACACCAGTGCGCCCGACCTCGATAACCTGATGATGTTTTCCGGCAAGCTTGCAGCCACGTTTGCGGCGCTAGCGCCCGAAGCGCCGCGGCGTGAGGAACTAAGCGCCGCCTTCACGGCAGCGGTCGAGTCAGTGCTCACCGCGCCGGGCGGCAGCAAGGTGGCGCCGCTGTTCGCGCTGGGACTGCTGCTGGAACTGGAACGCCTGGACGATCCCGGCGCCGCCCCCGGACCGGAATTACAGGACCGTATCGTGGCTGCCGCGGAGCGCGCCGACGCAGCAGCCGAAACGCAGCAGGAACGCCAGAGCGTGATCTTCTACGCCTACAGCCTGCTGCACACGGCGGGCGAGAACGAACGCGCCCAGGCGCTGCTGGAACGCGAACTCGAGATTTCCGAAGAGCCTTACTACTTCATGTATCCGCTCGCCACGCTGCGCTACGAAGCCGGCGATGTGGATGGCGCCGCGCGGTGGATGGAACGCTACTACCGGGAAGCCTACGGTGTGGCCACGCGCCTGCAGCACGGCGTGAACTACGCGCGCAGACTGATGCTCTGGAAGCCGCAGGAAGCGGACACCATCATCGGTGTCGCGCGTGAAGTACTGGCCGAAGTGCGCGGCCAGCCGGACGCTCTGGCCAACCGCAACTTGCGGTCGCTCGGCTGGCTAACCGACGCGCTGACCGCGTGGCGCGATGAACACCACGCCGACCTGATGCTATCCGCCGTCTCCGACGACTTCGGCACAATATGCGAGGAACACGCCGGTGCAGATTCGGAAGGCGCCTGCATGAGTATGCGACAGCGCCTTGGCGAGAACGAGCCGCGCGACATCTAACAGGGATAGTGCCGGCGGCGGTTCTCAGCGATGGGAGGCGCGCAGGAAGTTCGCGAGAAGCGCGTGACCGTGCTCCGAGGCGATGCTCTCGGGGTGGAACTGGACGCCGAACAGCGGGTATTCGCGGTGTGCGAGCCCCATGATCACGCCGTCGTTGGTTTCCGCCGTGATCTCGAAGCAATCCGGTAGCGATGCACGTTCGACGGCCAGCGAGTGATACCGCGTGGCCTGAAATTCCTGGGGTAATCCGGCAAACAGCCCGTCGGCGCAATGGCGGATCGCGCTGAGCTTGCCGTGCATGATGCGCGGCGCGCGCAAGATGCGGGCGCCGAATGCCTGGCCGACGGCTTGGTGGCCCAGGCACACGCCGAGCAGCGGCGGACCGGCGGCGGCTTTCGTCACCAGTTCCAGGCAGATGCCGGCGCTGTCGGGGTAGCCCGGCCCCGGCGACAGCACGATCGCTTGCGGCTCAAGCGCCAGAACGCCTTCCGGGTCAATCGCGTCGTTGCGAAAGACCTGGCAATCGAACCCGAGTTCGCCCACGAGGTGAACCAGGTTGTAGGTAAAGCTGTCGTAGTTGTCGATGAGGACCAGCATTTCAAGCGTCCAGCGCAGCGAAGCGCACGGCCTCCTCAGCCGCCCGGATCAGGGCGTTGGCCTTGTTGCGGCTTTCTTCGTATTCTGCGTCCGGTTCGCTGTCGGCAACGATCCCGGCGCCCGCCTGCACATGCATGGTGCCGTCCTTGACGATGGCGGTGCGCAAGGCGATGCAGGTGTCCATGCTGCCGTTGGCCGAGAAATAGCCGATGGCGCCCGCATAGACGCCGCGCTTTTCCGGTTCCAGTTCGTCGATGATCTGCATGGCCCGCACCTTGGGCGCGCCACTCACGGTGCCGGCCGGAAAGGCGCCGCACAAGGCATCCATGGCGTCATGGCGTTCGTCGATCTGCCCCTCGACATTGGACACGATGTGCATGACGTGCGAGTAGTGCTCGATAACCATGCGCTCCGTAACCTGCACCGAGCCGATCTTCGCGACCCTGCCCACGTCGTTGCGGCCCAGATCGAGCAGCATCAGGTGTTCGGCGCGTTCCTTGGGGTCGGCCAGTAGCTCACGGGCCAACGCCTCGTCTTCGGCGCGGTTGCGCCCGCGCCGCCGGGTGCCTGCCAGGGGCCGGGTCGTTACCGCGCCATCGCGAAGGCGCACCAGTATTTCAGGGCTGGAGCCCACGATGGCGAAGCCGTCAAGGTTCAGAAAATACATGAACGGCGAAGGATTGGTA
The DNA here is from genome assembly GCF_965221325.1 of Candidatus Foliamicus sp. GTDB lineage: Bacteria > Pseudomonadota > Gammaproteobacteria > Steroidobacterales > Foliamicaceae > Foliamicus. Next base: position 1,800,056 of record NZ_OZ244880.1, read on the forward strand.
CGTCGCAGCGCGCGGTAAAGCGCGAACGGCGGCAACCCGAAGGGCAGGCTGAAGCGTTGCGACAGAACAACCTGGAAAATGTCGCCGGCGGCAATGTGCTGCTTGGCGTCCTCGACCATGCCGCAAAAGGCCGCGCGGCTCATATTCGACTTCGGTGCAGGAGCAGCCGGCGCACTTTCCCCGCGTGGCTGCGCGTGGAAACGGCCCTTGGCTAGCCGCCCCACGGCATCCTCCAGGACTTCCGCGGCCTTGCGATAGGCCCGCCGGGCGTCTACGCCCGGGGTCGGGCGCACCGGGGTAACGAAGGTGACAACATCCTTGACCGAGTCGAAAATGGCCATCACCGTCGGGCGAAGAAACACGCCGTCGGGCAGCCCCAGCGGGTCAGGCCCGGGCTCGGACAAGCGCTCCATCAGCCGAACCGCGTCGTAGGCCATGTAGCCGACCAGCCCCGCGGCCATGGGCGGCAGCATGTCCGGCAAGTCGATCCTCGAATCGGCAATCAAGCGGCGTAATTCATCCAGCGGAGAGCCGGAGCAGGGTTCAAAGGGTGCGCGGCCGGCCTGCGATCCGCGGCTGATCTCCGCCTGATCTCCGCGGCACCGCCAGATCAGGTCCGGATCGAGCCCGATAATGCTGTAGCGCCCGCGCACCTCGCCGCCTTCCACGGATTCAAGCAGAAAGCTGTTGGGCAATCCTTGCGCCAGTTTCAGCATCGCCGAAACCGGCGTTTCGAGGTCGGCCACCAGGGTGGCCCAGACCACCTGGCTAACGCCCTTTCCGTAACGCGCGGCAAAATCGTCGGAGTTCGGGAACAATTTCATGGCAGTGAAACCCGGCGCAGCACCCCGCGGGCCGGGCAAGCGAATCTGCTAATCGGCCCTGTTAATAGACCCGCTGCTTGAGCGCGACGGTTTCGACTTCGCTGGTGAGCGTGTCCAGTTGCACCGGGCGGTAATCGAGCCGCACCCCGCCGGATTCGTCCACCCACACCATGCTGTGCTTGAGCCAGTTGCTGTCGTCGCGCTTGGGATAGTCCTCGCGCGCATGCGCTCCCCGGCTTTCTTCGCGGGCCAGAGCCGAGGCCAGTGTCGCCATGGACTGACCCAGCAAGTTTTCCAGTTCCAGTGTTTCGATCAGGTCGGTGTTCCAGATCAGCGAACGATCGGCAACCCTTACGTCGGCAAAGTTCTGCAGCGTTTCCTCAAGCTGTTTCACGCCGGCGGCTAGCACCTCGCCGGTGCGGAACACCGAGGCGTGGTTCTGCATAGTGCGCTGCATCTCGACACGGATGCCGGCGGTGGAGCGGGCTCCGTCGGCATGGCGCAACCGGTCCAGGTGGGCGATGGCTTCCTCGCCGGCGCCTGCCGGCAGCGGCCCCGGATGCCCCTCGCCGCGCAGGGTGGCCGCGCAGCGGCGCGCGGCAGCGCGGCCGAACACCACCAAATCCAGCAGCGAGTTGGAACCCAGGCGGTTGGCGCCATGCACCGACACACAGGCGGCCTCGCCCACGGCCAGCAAGCCCGGCGCGATGCTGTCGCGATCCTGAAGCACCTCACCGTGGTAATTGGTCGGAATGCCGCCCATGTTGTAGTGGACTGTCGGCACCACGGGAATCGGCTCGCGGCTCACGTCCACACCGGCGAAAACCTTGGCGGTCTCCGCTATCCCCGGCAGCCGTTCGGCGATCACTTCGGGATCAAGGTGCATGATGTTGAGATGCACATAATCCTTGTGCGGGCCGAGCCCGCTGCCGTTGCGCAGCTCCAGCGTAATCGCCCGGCTCACCACGTCGCGGGAAGCCAGGTCCTTGGCCGACGGCGCATAACGCTCCATGAAACGCTCGCCTTCTGAATTGGTCAGATACCCGCCCTCGCCCCGTACGCCCTCGGAGATCAGGCATCCGGCGCCCGGTATGCCGGTGGGATGGAATTGCACGAATTCCATGTCCATAAGCGGCAAGCCGGCGCGCAAGGCCATGCCGTTGCCGTCGCCGGTGCAAGTATGCGCCGACGTGCAGGTGTAATAGGCGCGCCCGTAGCCGCCGGTGGCCAGAATCACGCGGTGGGCGTTGAAGCGGTGCAGGTGGCCGGTGGCCAAGTCGATAGCCACCACGCCACGGCATACGCCGTCCACCATGATCAGGTCGATGGCGAAATGTTCGATGAAGAACTGCGCCTCGTGGCGGAGCGACTGCTGGTAGAGCGTATGCAGCATCGCGTGGCCCGTGCGGTCGGCGGCAGCGCAGGTACGCACAGCCTGTCCCTCGCCGTAGTGGGTGGTCATGCCGCCGAACGGGCGCTGGTAGATGCGCCCGTCCTCGCTGCGCGAGAACGGCATGCCGTAGTGCTCGAGTTCGATTACCGCCCGCGGCGCTTCCTTGCACATGTATTCGATCGCGTCCTGGTCGCCGAGCCAGTCCGAACCCTTCACCGTGTCGTACATGTGCCAGCGCCAATCGTCCTCGCCCATGTTGCCGAGCGCAGCGCTGATACCGCCCTGCGCCGACACCGTGTGGCTGCGGGTCGGAAACACCTTGCTGATGCATGCCGTATCGAGCCCGGCTTCCGCCAGCCCGAAGGTCGCTCTCAGGCCGGCGCCGCCGGCGCCCACCACCACCACGTCGAACGTGTGGTCAATGACCTGGTAGCCGCCGGGCATGGTGTTGGCGTCTGCCACGACGCTACGCTTGGGTCACGATACGCGCCACCGATAGCAGCGCGGCCAATCCGAGCCCCAGGTGCGCGAGCTTCGACCCGATCAGGCAGGCCACGCGCAACCCTCCGCCCACGTAATCCTCCAGCACCACTCGTACACCGAGCTCCGAGTGATAGAGCAAAGCCAGCAGGAACGCGGTCAGCAGGGTAGCGTCACCCAAACCCTGAAAGCAGCCCAGCAGGTCTTCGTATTTCAGCGAGGGTAGCGACGCGAGCCGCCACATAAACCAGGGCACGAGCGGCACCAGCGCCACGGCGCTGATCCGCTGCGCCCACCAATGCGCCACGCCATGGCCTGCCGAGCCCAGGCCGGCGGCGCGGCCCAACGGACTACGCAGGCTCACGGAAGGCGGCCCTCGAACGGTCCCCACCACCAGTAGGCACCGGTGGCGGCCAGCGAAAACAGAAACACGAACCAGCCGGACAATCGAGCCTGCTTGAGGCCGAACCCGCGGCCGGCATCCCATGCCAGGTGCCGCAGGCCGTTGGCAAAGTGGTAGAACAGGCAGTAGGTCCAGCCCAAAGCCGCCAACTGCGCCAGCGGCGAACGAAAAATCGACTCCCAGCGGTAGAACTCGGCGGGCCCCATGGCCAGCGTCAGCAGACACCCCACCAAGGCCACCGAACCCACCGACAACACCACGCCGGTAAACCGGTGCAGAATAGAAAGAGCCATGGTGTACTGCCAGCGATAGACCGACAGGTGCGGCGAAACAGGCCGGTTGGCGGCGGTGGGCATCTACGAAATCGCTTGAGGGAGAATTTTGAAGGTGTGCAATTGTAGCCCGCGGAGTGCGGAATGGGCGGCGCAGCATGAACGCTAGCGCCATGTCCGGGAACGCCTCTGGACCGGCAGCACTGCGCCTGGAGAGCTTGGCCGCGATCCAAGTGGACGGCGAAGACCGGCACGAATTCCTGCAGGGTCAACTCAGCCAGGACATGCACAAGATCACTGCGCAGCACGCAGCGCCGGCGGCCTGGTGCAATCGGCAAGGCCGGGTGCTGTGCTTTGCCGCTGTGGCCGAGTGGCAGGACGCGATTTACCTGGTTGTACCGGCCGACATTTCCGAAACTTGCGCTCAGGGGTTGCGTCGTTTTGTTTTGCGCGCCCGGGTGCGGATTGAACCATCAGGTTTGCCGGTGTATGGCTGCGTGAACGCGGGCGCCGCGTTTCCTGCAACCGCCGAAAAACCTGCCGACGCAGCCTGGGCCTGCACCACCGGGCCTGGCTACTGCGCCCTGCGGCTCCCTGGCGAGGCACAGCGGGCGCTGCTGATCGGCGACCCACCCCAAAGCTGGGACGAGGCCGCGAAAAGCGGCTGGTCGGCTGAACGCTGGCGGCTTGCCGACATCAAGGCCGAAATCCCCTGGATTGGCGAGGCGGCGTCCGGCAAGTTCCTGGCGCATTCGCTGAACCTGGATCGCTCCGGCGCCGTAAGCTTCGCCAAAGGCTGCTACGTGGGCCAGGAAATCATCGCCCGCATGGAGCACCGGGGTACGCCCAAACGCCGCATGCAGCCCGTTCGACTACCCCAGAATGCAGCGGCGGAACCGGGCGCCAGAATTGCGCATCCGGAACTGGGCGCCATCACGATCATCAGCGCCGCGCAGGACGGAGAAGCCATGCAGGCGCTGGCCGAAGTGCGGCTGGCTTCAGAACGTTAGCGGCCGAGCCGGCCTCGCGCCCGCCACCGGTTTCCTTCCATTCGCCGACGCTCAATCCGGCGGCTTCAAGAACCTCTGTATGAGACACCGGCTAGCAGTTGGAGCGCAACCGCGATAGGGATCGATGCTATGGCCTGGTCAGAACGACACGTGGAATTCGAGCATTATGCGGCTGCGCGGAGTCCTGTCGCCGTTTGGCGATGAGAATTCAATGCGATCGCTGCCGTCTTGCTGCACTTCCAGCAGCAGTCGCGCGCTGTAGCTGATCTCCCAGCGCGCGCCGACGCGATAGTGCCGCTCTTCGGCGCCCGAAGCAGCCATGCCCCAATACGGCGTCAACAAGCCCGAACGGGTCTCGAATCCATAGCCCATGTTCGACTCGAATCGCAGTTGCGGACGATGCCATTGCGAATAACCCAACTGACCCATGTTGGCCGCTGCGCCGAAGATGCCTGCAGCACCGCCCATACCGCCTTGCGCCGGGGCGCCGATGTTGAGCATGTCCGCCGCACCATAGACAGTAGATACATCCAAATTCATGCCCACGTTCGGCTGACCGGGATCAAAGTGCAGTTGCAGATCCACGCCCCACTCCTCGGAATCGATGTCCGAAGCGGTCAACACTCGTGCCCGGCCGTCCAGAGTCAATCCGTTAGTACCGCGCCAGCCAATTCCGATGCCAAGCTCCACAGCCGTGTCGTCCTGGCTGTCGTCCCCATCACTGCGCAAACCGGCCTCAAGCGACAAATCAAGCATATTGCCGTTGCCGACTACTCGCGCGTGGCTCGCCTCCAGACCGGCCCGCAGACGATGGCTCGATAGCGTCATGCTCTCCATAGCGCCGGTAAAGGAAGAACCGATTGCCTGGTTGCCCGCCAGATCCATCTGTAGGCCGGCGACTTCCGCGCGGCCGCGCAGCGAGTACTGGCCACCACCGGACACCGAGCCAGCGCTCCACAATTCGCGCCCTATGCCGCCAGCCAGAGACAGCATGTCCACGTCGCTCTCCTGCCTAGCAGTAAGACCTCCCTGCTCGTGAATCTCTATCTGCCCCTCGTCATAACCGGCCATTGCCCACAACTGCCAGGCGCGGTCAGACGACACCCAGCCAATGTAGGGATGTATGCCCGGCATCTTGATGTCGTACTGTCCGCCGTGGCTCAAGCCACTTCCGGACGCCGTGCCATTCCAATCGAAAGCGCCCTGTGAATACTGCAAGGCAAGACCCAGCAGCAGATAGTCCTGGATCTGCATGTCCGCGCCCAGGCGGGCGCCATACAGGTCTCCGTCCCAGCTAAGACCCGCGCCGGAGCCACTCAGATTGTCGTAGCTGCCCGCGCCCCAGAAACCCCAGGTATTGCCGGCAGCAGTGCCCTGCTGCAACGAGAAGGCGGAATTGCCGAGCGTGCGGCTCAACATTGAGCGCAGAACATCAGTAGCGCCCATGCCGCCGGCGCTGCCCCTGCCGTTCATGCCGCTGTTCATGTTGTCCATGCCGCCCATGCCGCCGCCCATGCTGCTCATGCCCATGCCGCCAAGGACGCCGCTCATACCGCCGCCACTGCTGCTCATGGCGGTCATGCCGCTCGATGAGGCCATTCCACCTGCTCCGTTGGTGCCGTTCATGCCAACGGAAGCGAATCCTCCGCCAACACCGCGTCCGCCAAAGCCCGGTTCAGACACGCCACCCGCCTGCATGGATTCACGACCCGGCAGACCGGCGTTCGAAAGTGTCCCACCAGCACCCAGCGGACCCGACAGCCGACCGTATTGACCCTCTGCGTGCAAGCCACCGGCGCCAATGCTCTCCGCACTGTTGTTGAAGCGGTAACTACCCAGATTGGCCACAAAACTGCTCTGTTGCGCTGGCAGCGGCTGACCAACCAGGTCAAGACGGTTCCGCACCGCCGTGATCGATCCATCCAGTATGGTCTGACCAAGACGCGGAAGTATCGCTTCGTTCAGATCCCGATACAGCCGTGAAGCGTCAGTCACCGCCATCGGCGTAGCGCGCGCTGCGTCAGACCAGGCGCCATCGCCAACCGCGTTGCTTGCCAACACCCGCACTTCGTAAGTGGTGCCGTTGGAGAGTCCGTCAATGTTGAAACTGGTGCTGGAGGCACCCAACTCGACGCTGTCCATGGGGCCAGGCTCCGGCCACGCGCCATCGCCTGCCTTCCACTGCACGGTGTAACCGGTGATCGCGCTACCGCCATCATCCGCCGGAGCCGACCACGTCACCGCGATGCGCTGGTCGCCCGCTTCCAGCGTCGGCGCCGCCGGAGCCGAAGGCACAGTCGCCGTGTCGGCCTCGTCGGTCACTCGCACGGCTACCTCGACCCCCACGCCGTTGCCGTCGGCATCGGTCGCCGTCAACGTGTACTCGTAGGTGTTGTCGGCATCGGCATCCGCCGCATTCTCAAAATCCTGCGCGGGCAGCGACACCGTTACGCCATCGTTGCTCTCGTTCGACAGGCTGAACAACGCCGCGTCCGCACCCGAGAGTGACCAATTGACATCGCCGACCGGTGTGCCTTCAAGCGTCGCCGCAGCGCTGTATTCGGTGTTTTCCGCCGTGTCGGCATCGGCCACGCCGCTCAGGGTCAGCACAGCGGCCACCCTGATATTGAAGCTCAAGCTTGCCGTGTCGCCATCGACATCGGTTGCCGTCCAGGTGTAGCTCGCCGCGGCCTGGGCTACTGTCGGCGTGCCGCTGATGGTCCTCGTGTCCTCATCCAGCATCAGACCAGCCGGCAGTGCGGGTTCAATGCTGTAGCTGAGTGCGCCATCGCCACCCGTTGCCAACGGCAGCGTCAAGGTGTCAATCGCCGTGTTCTGCGTGAAATCCTGGTCGGCGATGGTTTCGTCGCCAAAGCTCGGCATCAGGTCCACAACTTCGGCTTCCACCGTGATGTTGAAAGTAAGCGTGGCCGTGTCGCCGTCTCGATCGGTCGCGGTGTAGGTGTACTCCGTTTGCGCCAATGCCTCGGTCGGCGTACCACTGATCCGCCGGGTTGCCGCGTCGAAGCTCAGGCCCGCCGGCAGGTCCGGGCTGAGTGTGTAGCTCAAGCTGCCGTCGCCGCTGCGCGCCGAGGGCAGAGTCAGATCATCAATCGATACATTCTGCTTATGCGTCTGATCCGCAATTGCCCGATTATTGAAGGTCGGCGTCCGATCTACGGGGCCGCTGCCGCTACCGGAAGCCGCCGGCGTTGCGGTTGGGGTGCTCGAGGCGTCACTGTTGCCGGCGCCGTTAACCGCCCGAATCTCGAAGGCGTATTGCGTGCCGTTGGTCAGACCGGTCACTGTGTGGGTGGTGGTGGTGGCGCCGCTGCCGGCGATGTCCGCCCAGGTCGCGCTGTCGGGCACGGTGGCGCCGGCGCCGTAGCGGAGTTGGTACCTGGTGATGCTGGAATCATTCGGGTTGTTCCAACTCAAGGTGACCCGTGTGTCGCCCGCTGCCGCAGTCAAGTTGGTGGGCGCGTTCGGCGTGCCTAACACCGTGATATCGAAAGTATCCGAGACTTGGCCGTTGTTGCCGTCGTTCGCGGTCACCTGCACCGAGAGCGTTCCTTCATCCGCCGTCTGCGGCGTACCGGTGAAGGTTCGCGTGGCGGCGGTGAAGCTCAACCAGGTCGGCAGCGCGGCGCCGTCGGATTGTTGCGCGGTGTAGGTCAAGGTGTCGTTGTCCACGTCCGCGAAGGTGTCCGCCGGGAAGGCGTAGCTGAAGGCGCTGGCCACGATCGCGGTCTGGTCCGGAATCGCGTTTGTCACGGTCGGCGCGTCGTTCACGGCGGCGACGTCGATGGTCATGGTGTAGGACGCCGTGCTGTCGGCTTCGCCGTCGTTTACCGAGAACCGGAAGGTCGCGTAGGGGTCGCCGTTGGCGTTGGCCGCTGGCGTGAACGTCAGGTTGTCGCCGTCGATGTCGGCGGCGGTGATCACCTGGCCCTGGGTCACGTCGGCGCCGCTCAGTTGCAGGGCGCCCGCGGTTTCGAGACCGGTGATCTTGACGCTGGCGAGGGTGTCGCCGGTGTCGGCGTCGCTGAAGTTGAAGTCGGCGGCGTCGAAGGTGTAGGCGGTGTCCTCGTCCGTGGTGACGGTGTCGTCGGAAGCCGTCGGCGGGGTGTTGGTCGGGCCGGGGTCCGAAGTCACGGTCAAGGTGAAGGTGTCGCTGACGCTGCCGCCGTTGCCGTCGGCCGCGGTGACGGTGATCACCGAGGTGCCCGCCGCCACGCCGTTCAGCGTGATCGTGTTCGCGTCGTTGTCCACCGTCACCGTCGCCGCGGTCTCGGTGGCGGAAGTGGCCGAGTAGGTCAGCGTGTCGCCGTCAACGTCGTTGAACACTTCGCTGCCAGATGTCTCGAGCGCTACGGTCAGATTCGAGCCGGCGGCCACCGTACGCGCGCCGATGGCGTTGGCCACGGTGGGCGCGTCGTTCACCGGCGTGACGTCGATGGTCATCGTGTAGGACGCCGTGCTGTCGTCGGTGCCGTCGTTGACGCTGAACTGGAACGTTGCGTAGGGGTCGCCGTTGGCGTTGGCGGCCGGGGTGAAGGTCAGGTTGTCGGCGTCGATGTCGGCGGCGGTGATCACCTGGTCCTGGGTCACGTCGGCGCCGCTGAGTTGCAGGGCGCCGGCGGTTTCAAGGCCGGTGATCTTGACGCTGGAAAGCGTGTCGCCGCTGTCCACGTCGCTGAAGTTGAAATCGGCGGCGTCAAACGTGTAGGCGGTGTCCTCATCCGTGGTGACGGTGTTGTCCGAAGCCGTCGGCGGGGTGTTGGTCGGCGGCGCGGCCGTCACCGTCAGCGTAAACGTGTCGTTCACCGTTCCGCCGTTGCCGTCGGCCGCGGTGACGGTGATCTCCGAACTGCCCGCCGCAACGCCGCTGAGCGTGATCGTGTTCGCGTCGTTGTCCACGGTCACCGTCGCGGCGGTCTCGGTGGCGGACGTGGCCGAATAGGTCAGCGTGTCGCCGTCAACGTCGTTGAACACTTCGCTGCCGTCGGTCTCCAGCGCCACGGTCAGGTTCGAGCCAGCAGCCACCGTACGCGCGCCAATGGCGTTGGCCACGGTCGGCACGTCGTTCACGGCGGTGACGTCGATGGTCATGGTGTAGGACGCCGTGCTGTCGGAATCGCCGTCGTTGACGCTGAACCGGAAGCTGGCGTAGGGGTCGCCGTTGGCGTTGGCCGCTGGCGTGAACGTCAGGTTGTCGGCGTCGATGTCGGCGGCGGTGACCACCTGGTCCTGGGTCACGTCAGCGCCGCTCAGTTGCAGGGCGCCGGCGGTTTCAAGGCCGGTGATCTTGACGCTGGCGAGCGTGGCGCCGGTGTCGGTGTCGCTGAAGTTGAAGTCGGCGGCGTCGAAGGTGTAAGCGGTGTCTTCATCCGTGGTGACGGTGTTGTCCGCGGCGGTCGGCGGCTTGTTGGTCGCCGGCGCGGCCGTCACCGTCAGCGTGAAGGTGTCGTTCACCGTGCCGCCGTTGCCGTCGGCCGCGGTCACGGTGATCTCCGAGGTGCCAACCGCCACGCCGTTCAGCGTGATCGTGTCGGCGTCGTTGTCCACGGTCACCGTCGCGGCGGTCTCGGTGGCGGAAGTGGCCGAATAGGTCAGCGTGTCGCCGTCGACGTCGTTGAACACTTCGCTGCCGTCGGTCTCCAGCGCCACGGTCAGGTTCGAGCCAGCAGCCACCGAACGGGCGCCGATAGCGTTGGCCACGGTCGGCGCGTCGTTCACCGCCGTTACATCAATCGTCATCGTGTAGGACGACGTGCTGTCGTCGGTGCCGTCGTTGACGCTGAATTGGAAGGTCGCGTAGGGGTCGCCGTTGGCGTTGGCCGCCGGGGTGAAGGTCAGATTGTCGGCGTCGATGTCGGCGGCGGTGACCATCTGGTCCAAGGTCACGTCGGCGCCGCTCAGTTGCAGGGCGCCGGCGGTTTCCAGGCCGGTGAACTTGACGCTGGCGAGGGTGTCGCCGGTATCGGCGTCGCTGAAGTTGAAGTCCGCCGCGTCAAAGGTGTAGGCAGTGTCCTCGTCGGTGGTGATCGTGTTGTCCGCGGCGGTCGGCGGGGTGTTCGAAGGCATCGCCGTCACCTCGGCCGAGGCCGCGCCCTCGCCGCTTGCGTTCACCGCGCGGATCTGGAACGCGTGCTCGGTGCCATTGGTCAGGCCCGTCACCTCGTGCCGCACGGTCGTGGCGCCGCTGTCAGGAATGTCCGCCCAAGTGGCGGTGGTCGGCACGCTGGAGCCGGCGCCGTAGCGCAATTGGTACTTGGTGATGCTGTCGTTGCCCGGGTCCGTCCAGGTCAGCGTCGCCTTGGCGTTGCCCGCCGCCGCCGCCAGGCCCACCGGTGTGGACGGCTTCGCCAATGGCGTTGCGGAGACGGTGTTCGAGGCGTCGCTGTAGCCGGAGGCGTTCACCGCGCGGATCTCGAAGGCGTACGCTTTGTCGTTGGTCAATCCCATCACCGTATGGGTGGTGGTCGTGGCGCCGCTGCCAGTGATGTCCGCCCAGGTCGCGCTGCTCGGCACCGTCTGGCCCTCGCCGTGGCGCACCTGGTACTTGGTGATGCTGGTGTCGCCCGGGTCGCTCCAGGTCAGTTCAACCTGCGTGTCGCCAGCCGCCGCGGCCAGACCGGTGGGCGCGCTCGGCAGCGTGCCCGGCGCCGCGGTGGTGAAAACGATCTTCTGATTGCCGACTGTGTGTTCGACGCGGAAGTCATCGTCCAGCAAGCCGTCGAGCGTGCCCGTGAACGTCGCCACCCCGTCCGAAATCTCGTAGATGTATCCACTCAGATTGGCAGCGTCCAATTGCAGGAAATTGTCGGATGTCTCGAAACGGATGTGGAAATTGGCACTGTAGCCCATCAACTGGCTGAGACTGCTGGAGCCTTCATAGGAACCTCTGCCGGTGGTCACGAAACTCGGCAGCGATGCGTAGGTCCTGACCGTTATGTCGTTGGGCGGGTGAATCGCCCAGATGTTGGAAGCGTCCGATTCCGTAGCGTCAATTTTGATGGATTGTTGGCCGCCCGGCACAATTCCCGAAGTTTCAGTGAAATCGAAGCCCCGGAGATCCACGCTGCCCGAGGCGGCGATGGTCACGGTGGCGCCGTCGTCGGAGAAGGTGTAGGTTAGCGTGCGCGCCATGACCGGCGTGCCCCTGATGGTGGCGGCGGTGCCGGCGCCGGCGGCGTTGACCGCGCGGATCTCGAATGCGTAGCGGGTGCCGTTGGTGAGGCCGGTGACGTCGTGACGGGTGGTGCCGGCGCCGCTGCCGGTGATGTCCGTCCAGATCGTTTCTTCGGGGACGAATGCGGCGGCGGCGTGACGCACCTGGTACTTGGTGATGGTGGCATCGCCCGGGTTCGTCCATGACAGAGTCACTTTGGCGCCGGTCCCAAGCGAGGTCAGACCCGTGGGTGCGTCCGGCAGCGCCAAGACGGTGATGTCGAACGTCAGGCTGGCCGTGTCGCCGTCCGCGTCGGTGGCGGTGTAGGTGTACGCCGTGGTCGCCTGGCCCGTGGTCGGCGTGCCGGACAGGGTTCGGTTCGCTGCGTCGAAGGCCAAGCCATCCGGGGCATCCGGGCTCAGGCTGTACGTCAGCGTACCGTCGCCGCCGGTGGCCTGGGGCAGGTTCAGCGTCGTGATCTGCGTGTTCTGGACGTAGCTCTGGTCGGCCACCGTGGCCGTGCCGAAGTCCGGCATCAAGTCGGCGACGGGCGTCGCCGTCGCCGGGTCGGAGGCAGTGCCTGGGCCGCCCGCATTCACGGCGCGGACCTGGAAGACGTATTCCGTGCCGTTGGTGAGTTCGGTCACGGTGTGGCTGGTGGTGGAGGCCACGCTGCCGTCGATGTCCGTCCACAGGCCGTCGTCGCCGTCGGAGAAGCTCGTGCCCGCCTTGTGACGCGACTGGTACTTGGTTATGCCGCTGTCGCCCGGATCGGTCCAGGCCAGCACCGCCTGCGTGTCGCCTGAGGTGGCCGTGAACCCCGCCGGTGCGGCCGCCGCCGCGATGACGGTAACCTTGAAGCTGTCGGACCCCTCGGCGCCAAAGAGGTCCGCTACAGTCACTCTAATGACATCTTCGCCAGGCGTGTGGGCAATCACGTCAAAGCCTGAATCTATGCTCCATGTGTTGATGCTATTGCCGTTGCTCGGGGAGCGCAGTTGCGAGCGTATATCGTCACCCTCGTCATCGACGAACATGTCCGTCAAGTTGACCGTCAATGTGTTGCCGACCGCCAGGGTCTGGTCCGGATAGGGCGGGCTCTTGGCCTTTGGGGCGGTGTTGCTCGTCGTCACGACGGCGGATGTCGAGACCGACAGTCCGTAGGGATCCGTCCCCGTCACGGTCAGTGTCGTCCGCTCCACGGGCCCCGTCGCCCTGTAGCTTAGATATTGCGAGTCAGGATTAGCCTCACTGAATCCGGGTTCCTCGAAACGCACGTCGAGATTGGCTTGCGGCGGGTTCGCCGTCCAGGTGAAGGTCAGTTCGTCGCCGTCCGGGTCTGAGAAACTTGGGCTAAATCCTTTCGTCAACCTAGTACTACGGTAACGAGAGGGCAGAACTACTCCGTCGCTTCCGAATACGGTGCCTCGAAACACCGGTGCCCGATTGTTGGCGCGCGGCAACATCGTGAGGGTCTCGGAGGCCGGCCCGGCGCCAGCGGCGTTCACCGCCCGGATCTGGAAGGCCCAGGTGGTGCCGTTGGTCAGCCCGGAGACGGTATGGGTGGTGGTGGCCGCGCCGCTGTTGGCGATGTCCGTCCACAGGCTGTCGTCGCTGGGGGAGAAGCTCGTCCCCTCCTTGCGGCGAAGCTGATACCTGGTGATGGTGGCGTCGGAAGGATCGCTCCAGCTCAGCGTCACCTCGCCGTTGCCGCCCACCACTCGGAAGCCGCCCGGTTGCAACGGCGCGCCCAGCCGCAGCACCACCTCTGAAGCCGGGCCTGTGCCGCCGGCATTCACGGCGCGGACCTGGAAGACGTATTCCGTGCCGTTGGTGAGCCCGGTCACGGTGTGGCTGGTGGTGGAAGCGCCGCTGCCGGCAATGTCCGCCCACAGGCTGTCGTCGCCGTCGGAGAAGCTCGTGCCCGCCTTGTAGCGCAACTGGTACTTGGTGATGCCACTGTCGCCGGGATCGGTCCAAGTCAGGACCGCCTGCCCGTTGCCTGAGGTGGCTGTGAGCCCCGCCGGCGCGGCCGCCGCCGCGATGACGGTAACCTTGAAGCTGTCGGACCCCTCGGCGCCAAAGATGTCCCTTACAGTCACGCTAAAGACTTCTTCGCCAGGCGTGTGGGCAATCACTCTAATTGCTGCGCCTGAATCTATGGCCCTTGTGTCGATGTTATCGCCGTCGTCCGGGGAGCGCAGGAACAAGTGTAGATTGTCACCCTCGTCATCGACGAACATGTCCGTCAAGTTGACCGTCAATGTGTTGCCGACCGCCAGGGTTTGATCCGGATAGGGTGGACTCTTCGCCTTCGGGGTGGTGTTGCTCGTTGTCACGACGGCGGATGTCGAGACCGACAGTCCGTAGGGATCCGTCCCCGTCACGGTCATTGTCGTCCTCTCCACCGGTCCCGTCGATCTGAAGCGCAGATAGTGCGCGTCAGGATACTCATCACTGAATCCGGTCACAATCTGCACGTCGAGATTGGTTTGCTCCGGGTTCGCCGTCCAGGTGAAGGTCAGGTCGTCGCCGTCCGGGTCTGAGAATCTTGGGCTAAATCCTTTCGTCAACCTGACATTACGGTAACGAGAGCCCAGAACTTCTCCGTAGTTTCTGAATACGGTGCCTCGAAGCACCGGTGCCCGGTTGTTGGCGCGCGGCAACATCGTGAGGGTTTCGGAAGCCGGCCCGGCGCCAGCGGCGTTCACCGCCCGGATCTGGAAGGCCCAGGTGGCGCCGTTGGTCAGCCCGGTGACGTTATGGGTGGTGGTGGTCGGGCCGCTGTTGGCGATGTCGCTCCAGTTGTCGCTGTCGGAGAAGCTTGTTCCCACCTTGTGGCGAAGCTGATACCTGGTGAGGGTGGTATCGGAAGGAGGATCGTCCCAGCTCAGCGTAACCTGGGCGTTGCCGCCGACCACCCGGAAGCCGCTCGGTTGCAGCGGCGGGCCGGGCCGCATCACCACCTGCTCTGAAGCCGGGCCCGGCCCACCGGCATTCACCGCGCGAATCTCGAAGGCGTATTGAGTGCCGTTGGTGAGGCCCGTCACCATGTGGCTGGTGGTGCCGGCGCCGCTGCCGGCGATGTCGCCCCAGGTTGCGGTGGCCGGCACGGTGGCGCCCGCGCCGGAGCGGAGCTGGTATGTGGTGATGCTGGAGTCGTTGGGGTCGGTCCAGTTTAGCGTGACCGTAGTGTCGCCCGCGGTGGCGGCCAGGCCGGTGGCCGTGGCGGGCGGCACGGCGGGCGTGGCCGTGGCGGTTGCCGCGGCGCCGTTGCCGGCGGTGTTGGTGGCGCGCACTTCGAAGGTGTAGCCGGTGCCATTGGTCAGGCCGGTGGCGATGTAGCTGGTGGCTGTGCCGTCGCTGAGTCCCGTCCAGGTGTCCGTGGCGTCGTTGAAGGGCAGGTCGGCGGTGGCCTTCCAGCGCAGCTGCACGTCGCCGATCTCGCTGGCGTTGGTGGGCAGGGTCCAGCTCAAGCTGGCCTGGGCATTGCCGGCGGTGGCGCTGAATTCCGTCGGCGCGGCGGGAACGGCCAGTGCCGGGGTTGCGGTGACGGTGCCGGAGGCGCTGCTGTTGCCGCGGGCGTTCACGGCCCGAATCTCGAAGGCGTACCCTGTGGCGTTGGTCAGGCCGGCGACGGTGTGGCTGGTGGTGCCGGCGCCGCTGCTGTCGATGTCCGCCCAGGTAGCAGTGGCGGGCACGGTGGAACCCGCGCCGTGGCGCACCTGGTACTTAGTGATGTTGCTGTCGTTCGGGTTGGTCCAAGCCAGGTCAACCTGGGCATCGCCCGCGGTTACGGCCAGGCCGGTTGGCGCGGCCGGCACCGTGGCCGGGTTCGCCGTCTGGAAAACGATCTTCTGGTTGCCCATGGCGAATTCGATGTCGAAGTCGTTGTCGCCCAGCGAGGATTGCAGGGTGCCATCGAAGGTCGCCGCGCCGTTCGTGATCTGGTAGATGTCGCCGGTGAAATTGGCGCTGTCCAACTGCAGCAGCTTGTAAAAGGTCGAGAACCGAACGTGGTAGTTCGAGCTGTAGTTGACCATGTTGGACAGTTCGTTGGTGCCACCGTAGGAACCCTCGCCGGTAGTCACGAAGTCCGGCAGCGCGTTGTAGCGCCGGATCGAGATGGAATTGTGCGGATGAATTCCCCAGATATCCGTATCGTCCATCCGAATGTTGGTGGTGTCCGACGGCACATCGTTTTGAACGAAATTGAAGCTGGTGGCATCCAGGCTGCCCGAGGCGGCGATGGTCACGGTGCTGCCGTCGTCGGAGAAGGTGTAGGTCAGCGTGCGTGCCTGGGCAATGGTGATGTTGAACGCAAGGCTGGCCGTGTCCCCGTCGGCGTCGGTGACGGTGTAGGTGTAGGCCGTCGCGCTTTGGACGGTGTTGGGCGTGCCGGTGAGCGTGCGGTTGGTGGCGTCAAATGCCAGGCCCGACGGAGCGTTCGGGGTCAGGCTGTAGGTCAGCGGGACGTCGCCGCCGGTGGCTTCAGGCAGCGTCAGCGTGGCTATCGCCGTGCCCTGGCCGTATCTCTGGTCGGCAATGGTCTGGGTGCCGAAGCTGGGCACGGCACTGACCGGCGTCGCGGTGACGGTGCCCGAGGCGTCGCTTTCACCGCCGGAATTGACCGCGCGAATCTCGAAGGCGTATTGGGTGCCGTTGGTCAGGCCCGTCACTTCGTGGCGGGTGGTGGCGGCGCCGCTGCCGGCGATGTCACCCCAGGCCGCGCTGTCTGGCACGGTGGCGCCTTGGCCGTAGCGCAGCTGGTACTTGCTGATGGTGTTGTTCGAGGGGTCGGTCCAGTTCAGTGTGACTTTGCCGCTATCCGCCGTCGCCGCGAGGCCGGTGGGCGCGGCCGGCTTCGGGGGCGTTGCCTTGAAGATGATCTTCTGAATGCCAAACGCATGCTCGACGTGGAAGTCGTTGTCTCCCAAGGTGTCGAGCAGGGTGCCCGTGAACGTCGCAGTGGCGTTCGTGACTTGATAAACGTGTTGACTGTTGAAGCGGCCTGCGTCCAACCGCAGATAGGTACTGCCAGCACTGAGCCGGACGTGCAAATCGGTACTGTAGTTCCTCCCGGCCAAGCTCAGATTGGACGTGCCCGTGTAGGAGTCGCTGCCGGTGGTCACCAAGTTCACGTTGTTATAGCGTCTGGCAGCGTTGAAGCCGGGCGGCTCAACCGACCAGATGTTCCGATCGTTCAGCAGTAGGCTTTGAGCGCCGGCCACATTGTCGAATGGATCGTATGTGAATGCCGAGAGATCCAGGCTGCCCGAGGCGGTAATGGTTATGGTGCTGCCGTCATCGGTGAAGGTGTAGGTCAGGCTGCGCGCCTGGGGCGGCGCGGCCGGTGTTGCCGTCGCCGTGGCCGAGGCGTCGCTGTTGCCGCCGGCGTTGACGGCGCGGATTTCGAAGGCATATTGGGTGCCATTGGTGAGGCCGGTGACCATGTGGGTGGTGGTCTGGTCGTCACTGCCGCTGATGTCGCCCCAGGTGGCGCTGGCCGGCACGGTGGAGCCCGCGCCGTAGCGGAGCCGGTACTTGGTGATGCTGGTGTCCGAGGGGTCGTCCCAGGTCAGCGTGACTGTGGTGTTGCCCGCCGTCGCTGTCAGACCGGTGGGCGCGGCTGGAACGGCCAGCGCCGGCCTCGCATCCTGCGCCACCTGGGAAGAGCCTGCCCGGTTCTCCACTTCCACCACAAAGGTGTACAAGGTGCCGTTCGTCAGCCCCCCAACCTCATAGGTTGTTGCGTTCGTCGCCAGCTCAACCGTTGTCGCCTGGTTCGACGAGTTCTTCTCGTGGTAACGCACAGCTACCTTGTCAATCTCGCTGGTATTGTCCGGCAGCTCCCAATTCAGGGTGACCTTGCCGTCGCCGGGCGTCACGGTGAAGTTGCCCGGCGCGTCCGGCGCCGCCAGCAGAGGGGTGGCCGTCACCACGGCCGATGCGTCGCTGTTGCCGTGCGCGTTCACCGCGCGAATTTCGAACGCGTGCGCCGTGAAGTTGGTCAGCCCCGTGACCTTGTGGCTGGTGGTGCCGGCGCCGCTGCCGGTGATATCGCCCCAGGTGGCGCTGGCCGGGACGGTTGAGCCCGCGCCGTAGCGGACCTGGTACCTGGTGATGCTGGAGTCGTTCGGGTTGTTCCATCTCAGGGTGGCTTGCGCGTCGCCGGCGCTGGCGGCGAGATTGGCGGGCGTGGCCGGCGGCGATTGCGCGGCGGCGGTTTGCCATCCGCCGAACAGCAGCACCGCGCCAAACAGCAGTAGAGTGTTCAAGCGGGCAGCGGACAAGCGCCGCAAGACTCTCGAAGCATGCTTCGAAAATGCAAATTTCGCGAATTGTTTCAAGCTGGTCTCATGTCAGGCATTGAGGAACCTGCGGGCGTACCCTCCCCCCGCGAAAAAATATCGAATACAGGCCGATAGACCCTTTTCTTGAGGAGCATCCAAAGCCCACTCATCCTCACCCTATGAGCGAAGATAGCACAAATAAAACCTGAGCGTAAACGCCCTGTACCGGTTCACGACATATGGGACTGAGCGTGTTCGGCTGTCCTGTATTTTCGAAGGTATTGCATTGGTGTGAGCAAGTCCAGGGCGTAGTGAGGTCGGACATGGTTGTAGAAGTGCTGGTATTGTGCCAAGGCGGGTGCGGCGTCCTTGACGGTGAGTTGTCCGCTGTAGAGGTTCCAGAACTCGGTTTTTGAGCTGTCGTTGGCGCGTTCGACGACGCCGTTGAGCTGGGGGCTTTTGGGTGGCAGTACGGCGAGGGGGATTTGGAGCGTCTGGCAGGCGTCTTCGAACTCGGCGCGGAACTCGGCGCCGCCATCGACTTGCAGGGATTGCAGCGGACAGGGCAGTTCGTTTCGGACTGCTTGCAAGAAGCGCCGGGCGTTGTTGGCGGTAGCCCGGGAATACACGCGCACGACCAGTTGTTTGCTGACCGGGCAGACGGCCTTGAACTCTTTGAGCGTATCGCCGTCGCGCGACACACTCATGTGATCGATCTGCACCCACTCGCCGGGCTGAGCGGCCTTCACGCCGGGACGCCAGCGCTGGGCGTGTCCGTTGGCGAAGTTGCGCCTTCGCTTGGCCGTCACCCGCCCGCGGCAGAACGCGCACGGCGTGATCCGGCGCAGGCATACGCCCTTGACGAGGATCCGTCCAATGGTCGATTCCGACAGGAGGATTCCTTCGCGATCCAGCATCACCTTAAGGCGCCGCTTGCCCATGAACGGATAGTGCTTGCGCATCCGCCATACGGCCCATTCCTGGGCCCGCGTCCAGCGCGCGGGATGGGTGCGTCTCGGGCGGCGGCTTTTGGCTGCCAGCCCCTTCACGCCTTGAGAACGGTAGCGCGCCTGCCAGCGGTAATAGGTGGATCGGGACCAGCCGACCGCGCGCAGAGCCGCGGCCTCGCCGCACCCCTCTGCGCGTAACTCCCGATAGGTCTCGATCTTGCGTAAGCGCTCAAATGCATCGCCCGGCGTGGTATCGTCCATGCGCACACGTTTCATCCCCAGGGACTTGATTTGCATGGTTCGGCTCCTTTTTGTTTGTTCGAAAAACAAAGGCTAACCGAACCCGCGCCCCGGCGAGCGCCGGGGCGCACCTCTTTTCCTTGCGTCGCTACGCTCCCTGCGGAAAAGAGCTGCGCCGTTCCCGCCCCATCAGAGCAGAAACCACCCCTCCATCACTTCGGCACCAGTCCCACATGTGTCTGAACCCGGACACGCCCAGCCTTGTCCAATGAGACACGAGTATCCATGTTGTCAAAGCTCGATTCTGATTTGGGACTGACCGAGCAGGTGGCGCAGGCGCTTTGTGACCGGCGCCGCAAGGCTGGCTGCATCCACGACGCCGTATCCATCGTCCGGCAGCGTGGATACGGCGTCGTGCAACACTCAGGCCAGGGCTCACAGGTCGAATTTCACGCCCTGGGCCAGCGGCAGCGCGGCGGAATAGTTCACCGTGCTTGTTTGTCTGCGCATATAGCCTTGCCAGGCGTCCGAGCCGGCCTCGCGCCCGCCACCGGTTTCCTTCTCGCCGCCGAACGCGCCGCCGATTTCGGCGCCCGAAGGACCGATATTGACGTTGGCGATCCCGCAATCGGAGCCCGTGGCGGAGAGAAAGGTCTCTGCCTCGCGTACGTCCTGCGTGAAAATGCACGAAGACAAACCCTGAGGCACATCGTTATGCAGCGCGATCGCATCGTCGAAGGCGGCGTACTGCATGACGTAAAGGATGGGAGCGAAGGTTTCGGTGCGCACCGTGGGCGTCTGTTTCGGCATTTTGACGATGGCGGGGCGGACATAAGCCCCGCCCGCGGGAACGCCTGAGTCAACACTTTCACCGCCGCTTACCCTGCCCCCCTCGCTGCGCGCCTGATCAAGCGCTTTCATCATCGCCTTGCGCGCGTCATGGTCGATAAGCGGTCCGATCAGAACGTCTTCCCGGCGGGGGTCGCCGATGGCGAGCCCGGCATACGCTTGTGCAATCCTGGCAACAAGTTGGTCGGCAATGGATTCATGCACGATCAGGCGCCGCAATGACGTACAGCGCTGCCCCGCTGTGCCGACAGCCGAAAAAACAATCGCCCGCACTGCGAGTTCCAGGTCGGCCGAGGGCGCCACAACCATCGCATTGTTGCCGCCCAGTTCGAGTATGCAACGTCCGAAGCGCGCCGCGACCTTGGGCCCGACTGCCGCTCCCATGCGGGTGGAGCCGGTGGCGGACACGACGGGAACGCCCGGCGAAGACACCAGCGCGCCGCCTGCATCGGCGCCGCCCACAACCAACTGCGCCAGACCGTCCGGAGCATCATCGCCGAAACGCGCCAACGCGCGGCGCAGCAATCGCATGACGGCCATCGCGGTTAACGGGGTTTTCTCGGACGGTTTCCAGATCACGGGATTGCCGCACACCAAGGCCAGCGCTGCGTTCCATGACCAAACGGCAACCGGAAAGTTGAATGCTGATATAACGCCGCAGGGCCCCATCGGGTGCCAAGTCTCGCTCATTCTGTGTGCGGGGCGTTCCGAGGGCATGGTCTTGCCGTAGAGCTGGCGCGAAAGGCCGACGGCGAAGTCACAGATGTCGATCATCTCCTGCACTTCGCCCTGCCCTTCGGAAACGATCTTGCCCGCTTCCAGCGTCACCAACGCACCCAGCGCATCCTTGCTGGCGCGCAGTTCTTCGCCCAACAGCCGCACCAGCTCGCCGCGGCGGGGCGCCGGTATCTGGCGCCATACTCCGAAAGCCGCCTGCGATTTCGCCACGATCTCGGGAATCGCCTGCGTAGGTGTTTCGCGCAATTGCGCGACAACAGCGCCATCTATGGGCGAACGCGCCGCAAGCGTTCCGGCGTTCAACTCGCCGGCGCTCAGTCCGGCGGCTTCAAGAACCTCTGTATGAGACACCGGCTAGCAGTTGGAGCGCAACCGCGATTGAGATCGATGCTATGGCCTGGTCAGAACGACACGTGGAATTCGAGCATTATGCGGCTGCGCGGAGTCCTGTCGCCGTTTGGCGATGAGAATTCACTGCGGTCGCTGGCGTCGTACTGCACTTCCAGCAGCAGTCGCGCGCTGTAGCTGATCTCCCAGCGCGCGCCGACGCGATAGTGCCGCTCTTCGGCGCCTGAAGCAGCCATACCCCAATACGGCGTCAACAAGCCCGAACGGGTCTCGAATCCATAGCCCATGTTCGACTCGAAACGCAGTTGCGGACGACGCCATTGCGAATAACCCAACTGACCCATGTTGGCCGCTGCGCCGAAGATGCCTGCAGCACCGCCCATACCGCCTTGCGCCGGGGCGCCGATGTTGAGCATGTCCGCCGCACCATAGACAGTAGATACATCCAAATTCATGCCCACGTTCGGCTGACCGGGATCAAAGTGCAGTTGCAGATCCACGCCCCACTCCTCGGAATCGATGTCCGAAGCGGTCAACACCCGTGCCCGGCCGTCCAGAGTCAATCCGTTAGTACCGCGCCAGCCAATTCCGATGCCAAGCTCCACAGCCGTGTCGTCCTGGCTGTCGTCCCCATCACTGCGCAAACCGGCCTCAAGCGACAAATCAAGCATATTGCCGTTGCCGACTACTCGCGCGTGGCTCGCCTCCAGACCGGCCCGCAGACGATGGCTCGAAAGCGTCATGCTCTCCATAGCACCGGTAAAGGACGAACCGATTGCCTGGTTGCCCGCCAGATCCATCTGCAGGCCGGCGACTTCCGCGCGGCCGCGCAGCGAGTACTGGCCACCGTCGGACACCGAGCCAGCGCTCCACAATTCGCGCCCTATGCCGCCAGCCAGAGACAGCATGTCCACGTCGCTCTCCTGCCTACCGGTAAGACCTCCCTGCTCGTGAATCTCGATCTGCCCTTCGTCATACCCGGCCATTGCCCACAACTGCCAGGCGCGGTCAGACGACACCCAGCCAATGTAGGGATGTATGCCTGGCATCTCGATATCGTACTGTCCGCCGTGGCTCAAGCCGCTTCCGGATGCCGTGCCGTTCCAATCAATAGCGCCCTGCGAATATTGCAAGGCAACGCCCAGCAGCAGACAATCCTGGATCTGCACGTCCACGCCCAGGCGGGCGCCATACAGGTCTCCGTCCCAGCTAAGACCCGCGCCGGAGCCACTCAGATTGTCATAGCTGCCCGCGCCCCAGAAACCCCAGGTATTGCCGGCAGCAGTGCCCTGCTGCAACGAGAAGGCGGAATTGCCGAGCGTGCGGCTCAACATCAAGCGCATAACATCGGTCGCGCCCATGCCGCCGGCGCCGCCCCTGCCGTTCATGCCGCTGTCCATGCTGCCCATGTGGCCCATGCTGCCCATTCCCATACCGCCAAGGACGCCGCTCATGCCGCCGCCACTGCTGCTCATGGCGCTTATGCCACCCGCTTGGGCCATACCGCCTGCTCCGTTGGCGCCGTTCATGCCAACGGAAGCGAATCCTCCGCCAACACCGCGTCCGCCAAAGCCCGGTTCAGACACGCCACCCGCCTGCATGGATTCGCGACTCGGCAGACCGGCGTTCGAAAGTGTCCCACCAGCACCCAGCGGACCCGACAGCCGGCCGTATTGACCCTCTGCGCGCAAGCCACCGGCGCCAATGCTCTCCGCACTGTTGTTGAAGCGGTAACTACCCAGATTGGCCACAAAACTGCTCTGTTGCGCTGGCAGCGGCTGACCAACCAGGTCAAGACGGTTCCGCACCGCCGTGATCGATCCATCCAGTATGGTCTGACCAAGACGCGGAAGTATCGCTTCGTTCAGATCCCGATACAGCCGCGATGCGTCCGTCACCGCCATCGGCGTAGCGCGCGCTGCGTCAGACCAGGCGCCATCGCCAACCGCGTTGCTTGCCAACACCCGCACTTCGTAAGTGGTGCCGTTGGAGAGTCCGTCAATGTTGAAACTGGTGCTGGAGGCACCCAACTCGACGCTGTCCATGGGGCCAGGCTCCGGCCACGCGCCATCGCCTGCCTTCCACTGCACGGTGTAACCGGTGATCGCGCTACCGCCATCATCCGCCGGAGCCGACCACGTCACCGCGATGCGCTGGTCGCCCGCTTCCAGCGTCGGCGCCGCCGGAGCCGAAGGCACAGTCGCCGTGTCGGCCTCGTCGGTCACTCGCACGGCTACCTCGACCCCCACGCCGTTGCCGTCGGCATCGGTCGCCGTCAACGTGTACTCGTAGGTGTTGTCGGCATCGGCATCCGCCGCATTCTCGAAATCCTGCGCGGGCAGCGACACCGTTACGCCATCGTTGCTCTCGTTCGACAGGCTGAACAACGCCGCGTCCGCACCCGAGAGTGACCAATTGACATCGCCGACCGGTGTGCCTTCAAGCGTCGCCGCAGCGCTGTATTCGGTGTTTTCCGCCGTGTCGGCATCGGCCACGCCGCTCAGGGTCAGCACAGCGGCCACCCTGATATTGAAGCTCAAGCTTGCCGTGTCGCCATCGACATCGGTTGCCGTCCAGGTATAGCTCGCCGCGGCCTGGGCTACTGTCGGCGTGCCGCTGATGGTCCTCGTGTCCTCATCCAGCATCAGACCAGCCGGCAGTGCGGGTTCAATGCTGTAGCTGAGTGCGCCATCGCCACCCGTTGCCAACGGCAGCGTCAAGGTGTCAATCGCCGTGTTCTGCGTGAAATCCTGGTCGGCGATGGTTTCGTCGCCAAAGCTCGGCATCAGGTCCACAACTTCGGCTTCCACCGTGATGTTGAAAGTAAGCGTGGCCGTGTCGCCGTCTCGATCGGTCGCGGTGTAGGTGTACTCCGTTTGCGCCAATGCCTCGGTCGGCGTACCACTGATCCGCCGGGTTGCCGCGTCGAAGCTCAGGCCCGCCGGCAGGTCCGGGCTGAGTGTGTAGCTCAAGCTGCCGTCGCCGCTGCGCGCTGAAGGCAGCGTCAGATCATCAATCGATACATTCTGCTTATACGTCTGATCCGCGATCGCCCGGCCATTGAAGGTCGGCGTCCGATCTACGGAGCCGCCGCCGCCGCCACCACCGCCGGTGTCCGCCGTGATCGTGATATTGAATGACAGGACTGCCGAGTCGCCGTCCGCGTCGGTCACCCTATAGGTGTAGGCCGTCGCCAGTTGCGTGCCCGAGGGCGTGCCGGTCAGCGTGCGATTGGCGGCGCTGAACACTAGGCCGTCCGGCGCGTCCGGGCTCAGGCTATAGGTCAGTGGGGCGTCACCGCCCACCGCCTGCGGCAGCGTCAGCGTGGCAATCGCCGTGTTCTGCACGTAGCTCTGGTTCGCCACCGTCCGCGTACCGAAGGTCGGCGCGTCCGGCGTTCCCACCACCGTGATATCGAAGGTATCCGAGATTTGGCTGTTATTGCCGTCGTTCGCCGTCACTTGCACCGAGAGCGTTCCTTCATCCGCCGCCTGCGGCGTGCCGGAGAAGGTTCGCGTGGCGGCGGTAAAGCTCAACCAGGTCGGCAGCGCGGTGCCGTCCGATTGTTGCGCGGTGTAGGTCAAAGTGTCGTTGTCCACGTCCGCGAAGGTGTTCGCCGGGAACGCGTAGCTGAACGCGTTGTCCACGATCGCGATCTGGTCCGGAATCGCGTTGGCCACGGTGGGCGCGTCGTTCACCGGCGTGACGTCGATGGTCATCGTGTAGGACGCCGCGCTGTCGTCGGTGCCGTCGTTGACGCTGAACCGGAAGGTTGCGTAGGGGTCGCCGTTGGCATTGGCGGCCGGGGTGAAGGTCAGGTTGTCGGCGTCGATGTTGGCGGTGGTGATCACCTGGTCCTGGGTCACGTCGGCGCCGCTGAGTTGCAGGGCGCCGGCGGTTTCAAGGCCGGTGATCTTGACGCTGGAAAGCGTGTCGCCGCTGTCCACGTCGCTGAAGTTGAAGTCGGCGGCGTCAAACGTGTAGGCGGTGTCCTCATCCGTGGTGACGGTGTTGTCGGAAGCCGTCGGCGGGGTGTTGGTCGGGCCGGGGCCCGAAGTCACGGTCAAGGTGAACGTGTCGCTGACGCTGCCGCCGTTGCCGTCGCTTGCCGTGACTGTGATCACCGAAGTGCCCGCCGCCACGCCGCTGAGCGTGATCGTGTTCGCGTCGTTGTCCACGGTCACCGTCGCCGCGGTCTCGGTGGCGGACGTGGCCGAGTAGGTCAGCGTGTCGCCGTCAACGTCGTTGAACACCTCGCTGCCGTCGGTCTCCAGCGCCACGGTCAGGTTCGAGCCGGCGGCCACCGAACGGGCGCCGATGGCGTTGGCCACGGTCGGCGCGTCGTTCACCGCCGTTACATCAATCGTCATCGTGTAGGACGCCGTGCTGTCGTCGGTGCCGTCGTTGACGCTAAACCGGAAGGTCGCGTAGGGGTCGCCGTTGGCGTTGGCGGCCGGGGTGAAGACCAGATTGTCGGCGTCGATGTTGGCGGCGGTGATCACCTGGTCCTGGGTCACGTCGGCGCCGCTGAGTTGCAGGGCGCCGGCGGTTTCGAGGCCGGTGATCTTGACGCTGGCGAGGGTGTCGCCGGAGTCGACGTCGCTGAAGTTGAAGTCGGCGGCGTCAAACGTGTAGGCCGTGTCCTCATCCGTGGTGACGGTGTTGTCGGAAGCCGTCGGCGGGGTATTGGTCGGGCCGGGGTCCGAGGTCACGGTCAAGGTGAAGGTGTCGCTGACGCTGCCGCCGTTGCCGTCGCTTGCCGTGACTGTGATCACCGAAGTGCCCGCCGCCACGCCGCTGAGCGTGATTGTGTTGGCGTCGTTGTCCACCGTAACCGTCGCCGCGGTCTCGGTGGCGGACGTGGCCGAGTAGGTCAGCGTGTCGCCGTCGACGTCGTTGAACACTTCGCTGCCGTCGGTTTCCAGCGCCACGGCCAGGTTCGAGCCGGCGGCCACCGAGCGGGCGCCGATGGCGTTGGCCACGGTGGGCGCGTCGTTCACGGCGGTGACGTCGATGGTCATGG
Organism: Candidatus Foliamicus sp.; assembly: GCF_965221325.1. Lineage (GTDB taxonomy): Bacteria > Pseudomonadota > Gammaproteobacteria > Steroidobacterales > Foliamicaceae > Foliamicus. Next base: position 1,826,053 of record NZ_OZ244880.1, read on the forward strand.
TGTACGACGACGTGCTGTCGGCTTCGCCGTCGTTTACCGAGAACCGGAAGGTCGCGTAGGGGTCGCCGTTGGCGTTGGCGGCCGGGGTGAAGGTCAGGTTGTCGGCGTCGATGTTGGCGGCGGTGATGACCTGTTCACGGGTCACGTCGGCGCCGCTCAGTTGCAATGCGCCGGCGGTTTCGAGGCCGGTGATCTTGACGCTGGAAAGCGTGTCGCCGCTGTCCACGTCGCTGAAGTTGAAGTCGGCGGCGTCAAACGTGTAGGCCGTGTCTTCGTCCGTGGTGACCGTGTTGTCGGAAGCCGTCGGCGGGGTGTTGGTCGGGCCGGGGTCCGAAGTCACGGTCAAGGTGAAGGTGTCGCTAACGCTGCCGCCGTTGCCGTCGCTTGCCGTGACGGTGATCACCGAAGTGCCCGCCGCCACGCCGCTGAGCGTGATCGTGTTCGCGTCGTTGTCCACCGTAACCGTCGCCGCGGTCTCGGTGGCGGAAGTGGCCGAGTAGGTCAGCGTGTCGCCGTCGACGTCGTTGAACACTTCGCTGCCGTCGGTTTCCAGCGCCACGGCCAGGTTCGAGCCGGCGGCCACCGAGCGGGCGCCGATCGCGTTGGCCACGGTGGGCGCGTCGTTCACGGCGGTAACGTCGATGGTCATGGTGTACGGACGACGTGCTGTCGGCTTCGCCGTCGTTTGACCGAGAACCGGAAGGTCGCGTAGGGGTCGCCGTTGGCGTTGGCGGCCGGGGTGAAGGTCAGGCTGTCGGCGTCGATGTTGGCGGCGGTGATCACCTGGTCCAAGGTCACGTCGGCGCCGCTCAGTTGCAATGCGCCGGCGGTTTCGAGGCCGGTGATCTTGACGCTGGAAAGCGTGTCGCCGCTGTCCACGTCGCTGAAGTTGAAGTCGGCCGCGTCAAACGTGTAGGCGGTGTCCTCATCCGTGGTGACCGTGTTGTCGGAAGCCGTCGGCGGTGTGTTCACCGCGGACACCGGTGTCACCGTCACTTCATCCGACTCGGCGCCACCGCGGACACCGGTGTCACCGTCACTTCATCCGACTCGGCGCCAGCGCCTTGCTCCCCGCGCACCTTGAAGGTATAGGTGGTGCCGTTGGTCAGGCCCGCAACGTCCTTGTCGGAAATCGTCAAGGATGCGCTGTCGGCGATGTCGGTCCAGTCGATGTAGGTGCCCGCGGCGCCCTCTTTGTAGGTGTACTGCCACTTCTGGATCGCCGGGCCGCGCTGCGCCACTGTTGCCGCCAGTGTCGCCTTCGCGTCACCCGCGGTTGCGGTGAAGCTGGTCGGCTTGCCCAGCAGGTAGAGCGGCCTGCCGCTTTCATGGTCTGGAAAGTCTTGGTCCAACTCAAAGCAGACCAGTGACCACATGCGGATACGGACATCGTAAGAGGTGTCATCCAGCGATACGCCGACCTCACCGGGATTGCGACCAACGGTCTGCAAGTTGATCGTGTTGCGCTTGTTGGTGACCCCGGTACCAAGATCCTCATAGATTTCAAACACCCCATGCTCGGGCGAGTTCGGCTTAGTTGCGGCGTGGTCGTTCCACTCGGAAGCATCGCTTCTCTTGTATTCGATCGTGTAGGAATTCATGGTGCATGGCGAATCGCCGAGGCTCCAGTTCCAGACAATGTCGAGGTCTTTGTCGTTGCTGCCCGGACCCACGCTGACTATGGTTGCGGGGGGCGGTCGGCCTTCGATCGACGGCCTTGCCGTCACCGTTGCCGAGCGGTCGCTTTCGCCGCCGGCGTTCACCGCGCGGATCTGGAACGCGTACTCGTAACCGTTGAGGAGGCCGCTCACTTGGTGCGTTGTGGTCGTGTCATCGCTGCCGGGGATGTCCTCCCAGTCGGCGGTGTCGGGCACGGTGGGACCTTCACGGTAGCGCAACTGGTACTTGGTGATGGAGGTGTTGCCTGGGTCCGTCCAGGTCAATGTGATCTTGGTGTCGCTGCCCACCGCGGCCAAGCCGGTGGGCGCGTCCGGCGCCGGCGGCAAGGTGATTGTGATGTTGAACGTGAGGCTTGCCGCGTCGCCGTTGTCATCGGTGACGGTGTAGGTGTATGGCGTCGCAACCTGGACCGCGGTCGGCGTGCCGGCGAGGGTGCGGTTTGCGGCGTCGAAGATCAATCCCGCCGGAGGCGTTGGCGTCAGCGTGTAGGTCAGCGGGGTGTTGCCGCCGGTCGCTTCGGGCAGGTTCAAGGTGGTGATGGCCAGATCCTGGGCGTAGGTCTGGTCGGCCACCGTCTGCGTGCCGAAGCTGGGCACGGGCTCCACCGGCGTCGCGGTGACGGTATCGGAGGCGTCGCTGTTGCCGGCGTTGTTCACCGCCCGGATCTGGAAGGCGTATTGCTGGCCGTTGGTGAGGCCCGTCACCGTGTGGCTGGTGGTGCCGGCGCCGCTGCCAGTGATGTCGGCCCAGGCTGTGCTACCGGGCACGGTTTGGCCCTGGGCCTGGCGGAACTGATACTTGGTGATGCTGGAATCGTTCGGGTTGTTCCAGCTCAGCGTGACTTCGGTGTCGCCGGGCGCGGCGGCCAGGTTGGCGGGCGCGGCGGGTGCTGACGGCGGCGGCGTCGGCGCCATCGGTGTGGCCGCGGCGGTGGCCGCGGGGCCGTTGCCGGCAGTGTTGGTGGCGCGCACTTCGAAGGTGTAGCCAGTGCCGTTGGTCAGGCCCGTCGCCGTGTAGGCGGTGGCCGTGCCGGCGAGGTCGGTCCAGGCTTCGCTGGCGGTGAACGGCAGGTCGGCGGTGGCCTTCCAGCGCACCTGCACCGCGCCGATCACGCTGGCGTTGGTCGGCAGCGTCCAGCTCAATTCGACCTGGGCGTTGCCGCCGGTTGCCGTCAGGCTCGTCGGGGCGTCCGGGACCGCCAGCTTCGGCTGGGCGTCCACGGCCACCGAGTCGCTGCTGCCGGCGAGGTTGCTGGCGCGGACCTCGAACTCGTAGGTCACGCCGTTGTCGAGGGCGGTCACGGTGGTGGTGGTGGCGTCCTTGGCCAGCCGGGTCCATTGGCCCCAGGCCGTGTCCGTCTTCTTCTTGTGGCGCACGTCGATGGTGTCCACGGTGCCCTTGTCCGGCAGGTCCCAGGTCAGGGTCACCCGGGTGTCGCCGGCGCTGGCCTGCAGGTTGCTCGGGGCCGACGGCTTCGCCAACTGCGGCGTGCCCTCGACGCTGGCCGACGGGCCCGTGCCCGCGGCGTTCACCGCGCGGACTTCGAACAGGTAGTCGGTGCCGTTGACCAGGCCCGTCACCCGGGAACGCTCGGCCGTGCCGGCCAGCGAGCTCCACTCGCTCCAGCCGGTGTCGGGGGCCGCCTTCACCTTGTGGCGCAGCTCGACGCTGTCGATCTGCCTGGTGTTGGTGGGCAGGGTCCACAGCACCACCACCTCGGTGTCGCCGGGCACCGCGCTCAGGTTGGTCGGCGCGCCAGGCGCCACCAGCGGGGGAACCGGGGTGGCCGAGACCGACGCCGCCGCGCCGGGGCCGGAGGCGTTCTCCGCCCGCACCTCGAAGTTGTACAGCTCGCCGTTGGTCAGGCCGGTCACCGTGTGGGTGGTGGCGTCCGCGGCCAGGTCAACCCAGGCCTCCCAGTCTTTCGCCGTGTCCGCCTTGTGGCGCGCCTGCACCCTGGTCAGCGCGCCGGAGTTTGCCGGCAGGGTCCAGCTCAGGACGACCTGCGTGTCGCCGGGGGCCGCCGCCAGGCCGGTCGGCGCGGTCGGCACCGCCACCGGCGTCGCGTCCACCTCCGCCACGGCGCCGCGGCCGGCGCCGTTCAGCGCGCGCACGATGAACGTGTACTCGCTGCCGTTGGTCAGGCCGGTGACCTCGTGGCTGGTCGCGTCCTTCGCCAGGTCAACCCAGGGCTGGAAGTTCGCCGCGCTCTTCAGCTTGTATGCCACCTGCATCCTGTCGATTTCGCTGGTGTTGGTGGGCAGGTCCCAGGTCAGGCCGACCTTGCCGTCGCCGGGCGCCGCGGTCAGGTTGCCGGGGGCGTCGGGGATCGCCAGCTTCGGCGTGGCCGTCACCGCCGAGGCCGCACCCGCGCCGTCGGCGTTCACCGCGCGGATTTCGAAGGCGTGCAGGGTGTCGTTGGTCAGGCCGGTCACCGTGTGACCGGTGGTGCCGGCGTTGCTGCCGGCGATGTCGGTCCAAGGCTCGCTGTCGGGCACGCTGGCGCCTTCAATATAGCGGACCTGGTACTTGGTGATGCTGTTGTCCCGCGCATGGGTCCACGTCAACGTCACTTGGGTGTCGCCGGCCGTCGCCGCCAGGTCGGCCGGCGCGGACGGCACCTTGCCCGGCCCCGCCTCGGGCGTCGCGTCCACCTTCGCCTCGGCGCCGCGGCCCGCGCCGTTCAGCGCGCGCACGATGAAGTTGTACTCGGTGCCGTTGGTCAGGCCGGTGACGTCGTAGCTGGTGGCGTCCTTCGCCAGGTCAACCCAGGGCAGGTAGTTCGCCGCGCCCGACTCACGGTAGGCGACCTGCATGTTATCGATTTCGCTGGTGTTGGTGGGCAGGTCCCAGGTCAGGCCCACCGCGCCGTCGCCCACGGTGGCAGTCAGGTTGCCGGGGGCGTCCGGGACCGCCAGCTTCGGCGTTCCGGCCACGGCCACCGAGTCGCTGCTGCCGGCGGCGTTGGTGGCGCGGACCTCGAACTCGTAGGGCACGCCGTTGTCGAGGCCGGTCACGGTGTGGGTGGTGGCGTCCGCCGCAAGCCGGGTCCATTGGCCCCAGCTCGTGTCCGCCCTCTTCTTGTGGCGCACGTCGATGCTGTCCACGGTGCCCTTGTCCGGCAGGTCCCAGGTCAGGGTCACGGTTGTGTCGCCGGCGCTGGCCTGCAGGTTGCTGGGGGACGAGGGCTTCGCCAGCTGCGGCGTGCCCTCGACGCTGGCGGACGGGCCCGTGCCCGCGGTGTTCACGGCGCGGACCTCGAACAGGTAGTCGGTGCCGTTGACCAGGCCCGTCACCCGGGATCGCTCCGCCGTGCCGGCCAGGGAGGTCCACTGGCTCCAGCCGGTGTCGGGGGCCGTCTTCACCTTGTGGCGCAGTTCGACGCTGTCGATCTGGCTGGTGTTCGTGGGCAGGGTCCACAGCACCACCACCTCGGTGTCGCCGGGCACCGTGCTCAGGTTGGTCGGCGCGCCCGGCGCAACCAGCGGCGGCGCGCGGGGCGTCGCCGCGCCGGTGGCGGGGTCGCCGTTGCCAGCCTTGTTGGTGGCGCGCACCTGGAAGGTGTAGCCGGTGCCGTTGGTCAGGCCGGTGACCTTGTGGTCGGTGGCCGCGGAGGACGGAAGGTCGGTCCACTTGTCGCGGGCGTCGTCGAACGGCAGGTCCACTGTGGCCTTCCAGCGCACCTGCACGGAGACAATCTCGCTGGTGTTGGTGGGCAGCGTCCAGGCCAAGTCCACTTCGGCGTTGCCCGCCGTGGCGCTGAGCCCGGTCGGGGCGCCGGGGACCGCCAGCTCCGGCCTTCCGGTCACCCGCGCCGCCGGGCCGGCGCCGGCCCCGCTCTCCGCGCGCACTTCAAACAGGTAGTCCTGGCCGTTCCTCAGGTTGGCCACGGTGTGGGTGGTGGCGTCCGCCGCCAAGTCCGTCCAGGGCTCCCAGGTGGTCTCGCCCCGGGCCTGGTGGCGCACCTGCACCTTGGTCAGCGCGCCCCCGTCGGTCGGCAGGGTCCAGCTCAGGGTGACCCGTGTGTCGCCGGGGGTCGACGCCAGATCGGCGGGCGCGGACGGCACCTTGCCCGGAGGCGCCCGCGGCGTCGCCGCGCCGGTGGCCGGCTGGCCGTTGCCGGCCTTGTTGGTGGCGCGCACCTGGAAGGTGTAGCCGGTGCCGTTGGTCAGGCCGGTGACCTTGTGGTCGGTCGCATCGGAGGACGGAAGGTCGGTCCATTTGTCGCTGGCGTTGTCGAACGGCAGGTCCACTGTGGCCTTCCAGCGCACCTGCACGGCGACAATCTCGCTGGTGTTGGTGGGCAGCGTCCAGGCCAGGTCCACTTCGGCGTTGCCCGCCGTGGCGCTGAGCCCGGTCGGCGCGTCGGGGACCGCCAGTTGCGGCGTCGCCTTGACCGCGTCGGAGGCGTCGCCCGGCAGGCTGCCGGCCACGGCGCGGATCTGGAAGCTGTACTCGGTGCCGTTGGTCAGGCCGGTCACCGTGTGGGTGGTGGTGGTGGCGCCGCTGCCGGGAATGTCATCCCACAGGTCAAAGCCCACGTTTTCAAAGTCGAATATCTGGTACTTGGTGATGCTGTCGTCCCGGGGATCTTCCCAGTTCAGGGTGACTTCCGTGTCGCCGGCCACGGCGGTGAAGTTCCTGGGCTTGGCGGGCGGTTCGACCGCCTCGGCGATGGTGATGTTGAACGTCAGGCTGGCCGTGTCGCCGTCGGCGTCGGTGGCGGTGTAGGTGTACTGCGTCGCATCCTGGATCGCGCTCGGCGTGCCGGTGAGGGTGCGGTTGGTGGCGTCGAAGTTCAGGCCCGCCGGGGCGTTCGGGCTCAGGCTGTAGGTCAGGGTGCCGTTGCCGCCGGTGGCTTCCGGCAGGGTCAGCGTGGCGATGGCCGTGTTGCGGGTGTAGCTCTGGTCGGCGATGGTCTGGGTGCCGAAGCTGGGATCAGTGTCCACCCGCGGCGTCGCGGTGACGGTGTCGGAGGCGTCGCTGTTGCCGGCGTTGTTCACCGCCCGGATCTGGAAGGCGTATTGCTGGCCGTTGGTCAGGCCGGTGACCGTGTGGCTGGTGGTGCCGGCGCCGCTGCCGGTGATGTCGGCCCAGGCGGTGCTGCCGGGCACGCTTGCGCCTTGCGCCTGGCGGAGCTGGTACTTGGTGATGCTGGAATCGTTCGGGTTGTTCCAGCTCAGCGTGACTTCGGTGTCGCCGGGAGCGGCGGCCAGGTTGGCGGGCGTGGCGGGTACCGGCGGCGGTGTTGCCGTGTAAACGATCTTCTGATTGCCAAACGCAAGCTCGATGTGGAAATCGTTGTCGCCCAGGGTGTTGAGCAGGGTACCCGAGAATGTCACCTGATCTCCGGTCGGATTGTAGATGTTTCCGGTGAGATTGGATTGGTCTATTTCCAAGTACTTTCCATAGGTGCTGAACCGGATGTAGAAGTTGGAGACGTAATCACTGACGCCCTGCAACTCCTCTGTGCCGTCGTAGGAACTTAGGCCGGTGGTTACGAAGTCCGGCAGCAAGTTGTAGCGATTGAACGCTGTCGCGCTAGACGGACGAATTTCATAGATTTCCGTATCGTTAATCCTGATTCTGCCGACTTCGACCTTTGTGCCTGTTCGCTCAGGATTGAAACTCGAAACATCCAAACTGCCAGAGGCGGCAACGGTGCTGGTGCTGCCGTCATCGGAGAAAGTGAAGGTCAACGTGCGCGCCGGGGTCGAGGGCGCCATCGGTGTGGCCGCGGTGGTGGCCGCGGGGCCGTCGCCGGCGGTGTTGGTGGCGCGCACTTCGAAGGTGTAGCCGGTGCCGTTGGTCAGGCCGGTGGCTGTGTAGGCGGTGGCCGTGCCGGCGAGGTCGGTCCAGGCGTCGCTGGCGGTGAACGGCAGGTCGGCGGTGGCCTTCCAGCGCACCTGCACGGCGCCGATCACGCTGGCGTTCGTGGGCAGGGCCCAGCTCAATTCGACCTGGGCGTTGCCGCCGGTTGCCGTCAGGCTCGTCGGGGCGTCCGGGACCGCCAGCTTCGGCTGGGCGTCCACGGCCACCGAGTCGCTGCTGCCGGCGAGGTTGCTGGCGCGGACCTCGAACTCGTAGGTCACGCCGTTGTCGAGGGCGGTCACGGTGGTGGTGGTGGCGTCCTTGGCCAGCCGGGTCCATTGGTTCCAGCTCGTGTCCGTCTTCTTCTTGTGGCGCACGTCGATGGTGTCGACCGTGCCCTTGTCCGGCAGATCCCAAGTCAGGGTCACCGTTGTGTCGCCGGAGCTGGCCTGCAGGTTGCTGGGGGACGACGGCTTCGCCAACTCCGGCGTGCCCTCGACGCTGGCCGACGGGCCCGTCCCCGCGGTGTTCACCGCGCGGACTTCGAACAGGTAGTCGGTGCCGTTGACCAGGCCCGTCACCCGGGAACGCTCCGCCGTGCCCGCCAGGGAGGTCCATGCGCTCCAGCCGGTGTCGGGAGCCGCCTTCACCTTGTGGCGCAGTTCGACGCTGTCGATCTGTCTGGTGTTGGTCGGCAGGGTCCACAGCACCACCACCTCGGTGTCGCCGGGCACCGCGCTCAGCTTGGTCGGCGCCCCAGGCGCCACCAGCGGGGGCACCGGGGTGGCCGAGACCGACGCCGCCGCGCCGGGGCCGGAGGCGTTCTCCGCCCGCACCTCGAAGTTGTACAGCTCGCCGTTGGTCAGGCCGGTCACGGTGTGGGTGGTGGCGTTCGCCGCCAGGTCAACCCAGGCCTCCCAGTCTTTCGCCGTGTCCGCCTTGTGGCGCGCCTGCACCTTGGTCAGCACGCCGGAGTTTGTCGGCAGGGTCCAGCTCAGGCCGACTTGCGTGTCGCCGGGGGTCGCCGCCAGGCCGGTCGGTGCGGTCGGCACCGCCACCGGCGTCGAATCCACCTCCGCCACGGCGCCGCGGCCCGCGCCGTTCAGCGCACGCACGATGAACGTGTACTCGCTGCCGTTGGTCAGGCCGGTGACCTCGTGGCTGGTCGCGTCCTTCGCCAGGTCAACCCAGGGCTGGAAGTTCGCCGCGCTCTTCAGCTTGTGTGCCACCTGCATCCTGTCGATTTCGCTGGTGTTGGTCGGCAGGTCCCACGTCAGGCGGACCTTGCCGTCGCCGGGCGCCGCGGTCAGGTTGCCGGGGGCGTCGGGGACCGCCAGCTTCGGCTGGGCGTCCACGGCCACTGAGTCGCTGCTGCCGGCGGCGTTGGTGGCGCGGACCTCGAACTCGTAGGGCACGCCGTTGTCGAGGCCGGTCTCGGTGTGGGTGGTGGCGTCCTTGGCCAGCCGGGTCCATTGGCTCCAGCTCGTGTCCGTCTTCTTCTTGTGGCGCACGTCGATGGTGTCGACCGTGCCCTTGTCCGGCAGATCCCAGGTCAGGGTCACCCGGGTGTCGCCGGCGCTGGCCTGCAGATTGCTCGGGGCCGAAGGCTTCGCCAACTGCGGCGTGCCCTCCACGCTGGCCGACGGACCCGTGCCCGCGGTGTTCACCGCGCGGACCTCGAACAGGTAGTCGGTGCCGTTGACCAGGCCCGTCACCCGGGAACGGTCCGCCGTGCCGGCCAGGGAGGTCCATGCGCTCCAGCCGGTGTCGGGGGCCGTCTTCACCTTGTGGCGCAGCTCGACGCTGTCGATCTGGCTGGTGTTCGTGGGCAGGGTCCACAGCACCACCACCTCGGTGTCGCCGGGCACCGTGCTCAAGTTGGTCGGCGCGCCCGGCGTAACCAGTGGCGGCGCGCGGGGCGTCGCCGCGCCGGTGGCGGGGTCGCCGTTGCCGGCGCTGTTGGTGGCGCGCACCTGGAAGGTGTAGCCGGTGCCGTTGGTCAGGCCGGTGACCTTGTGGCTGGTGGCGTCGGCGGACGGCAGGTCGGTCCACTTGTCGCGGGCGTCGTCGAAGGGCAGGTCCGCCGTGGCCTTCCAGCGCACCTGCACGGCGTCGATCTCGCTGGTGTTGGTGGGCAGCGTCCAATTCAGGTCCACTTCGGCGTTGCCCGCCGTGGCGCTGAGCCCGGTCGGGGCGCCGGGTACCGCCAGCTCCGGCGTTCCGGCCGTCCGCGCCGCCGGGCCGGCGCCGGACGCGCTCTCCGCGCGCACTTCAAAAAGGTAGTCCTGGCCGTTCTTCAGGTTGGCCACGGTGTGGGTGGTGGCGTCCGCGGCCAGGTCGGTCCAGGGCTCCCAGGTGGTCTCGCCCCGGGCCTGGTGGCGCACCTGCACCTTGTCCAGCGCGCTGGCGTTGGTGGGCAGGTCCCAGCTCAGGCTCACCGAGCGGTCGCCCGCGGTGGCCGTCAGGTTGTCCGGGGCGTCCGGGACCGCCACTTGCGGCGTCGCCTTGACCGCGTCGGAGGCTTCGCCCAGCAGGCTGCCGGCCACGGCGCGGATCTGGAAGGTGTACTCGGTGCCGTTGGTCAGGCCGGTCACCGTGTGGGTAATGGTGTCGGCGCCGCTGCCCGGAATGTCATCCCAGAGGTTGATCCCCACGGTTTCAGAATTGAAAATCTGGTACTTGGTGATGCTGTCGTCACCGGGGTTGGCCCAGATCAGGGTGACTTCCGCGTCACCGGCTATGGCGACCAGGCTCCTCGGCTTGGCGGGCGGCTCCAGTTCGTCGTAGATCGCGGTGACCGTGGTCGCGGCGGCGTTGTCGTTGCCGGCGGCGTCCTGGGCCACGGCCGCCGCCACGGCGACGCTGAACTCGCCCTCGGCCTTCGGCGTGATCTTCGCCGTGTAGACCGGCGCCGCCGGGTCCGGCTGGGCGAAGTCCGAAGCGTCGGCATTGGTCAATGTGATGTCGCCGGCCTCGAAGCCGGTGACGGACTCGCTGAAGGTGAAGGTGGCATCCACCGCTGCGTTGACCGTTCCGGAAACGCCCGTGATGGCCACCGTCGGCGCCGTGTTGTCCAACTCGTACGTAATCTGATTGCCGCGGGGCGGGGTCCGGTTACGGAGCGTATTGCCAACGCAGTCCGTGACCTGCGCATGATTCAGCGTCAAGGTGGCCGTGCCGTTGTAGTCAGCCAACGCGCCGCCGGAAATGTTTACGACGTAGGGAGTTAAATCTCCGCAGACATTCGGATCATCGGCCGCCGGGGTCACGGTCAGCGTCGGCTCCTGCGTGATCGCCGGCACGAAGGTAACCGTATAGGCAGCCGCACTGCCGGCCCCCGAATTGCGCATGCTTTCGTTGTATTGAACCGACCACTGCACCGAATCCCGGTTGGTCGGCGACTTCGCGTCGGTGTTCCCAGTTTCGCTGTCGTAACGGTGAATTGAAGTTACGTGTGGAGGGGTCCTGTCCAGCAGGTAGGTGTCGTCGTTGGTCCCCGTTGGCGTGGTGTCGGTCAGCGCGTTGCCGGCGGTATCCTCGATGTCCTGGCCTTGCACGAACTCCAGGTTCACCGTGCCGGCCAGCACCACCAAATTGCCACCGGCCACGTTCACGTCCCAGGTGGTGCCGTCCGTGCCGACTGCCGTCGCCGTCTCCGTCCCGTCCGTACCCCCAACGTGGAAGTCATCGTCGGACACATTCACCACCGCCTCGCTGAACGTCACCCGCCAGGTCAAGGTCACCGCGTTGGTGGGCGAAGTTGGCGGATCATGTCGCACAATGCTCGCCACCCGCGGCGCTTGGGTGTCCGCAGTGACGGTGATGTTGAACGTGAGGCTGGCCGCGTCGCCGTCGGCGTCGGTGGCGGTGTAAGCATAGGCTGTCGCGCTCTGGGCCGTGGTCGGAGTGCCCGTCAGGGTGCGGGCGGTGGCGTCGAAGGCCAGGCCCGCCGGGGCGGCCGGGGTCAAGCTGTAGGTCAGGGTGCCGTTGCCGCCGGTGGCTGCGGGCAGGTTCAAGGTGGCGATGGCGGCGTTCTGGGCGTAGGTCTGGTCGGCCACTGTCTCAGTGCCGAAGCTGGGCGCGGAGTCGGCCTCCGGCGTTGCGGTCACCGTGGCCGAGGTGGCGCCGTCGCCGGTGGCGTTCACGGCGCGGATTTGGAAGGCGTAGGCCTGGCCGTTGGTCAGGCCGGTGACGATGTGGCTGATGGTGGCGGCGCCGCTGCCGGTGATGTCGGTCCAGGCGGTGCTGTCGGGCACGGTGGTGCCCTGGGCCTGGCGGACCTGGTACTTGCTGATGCTGGTGTCGGAGGGGTTGTCCCAGTTCAGGGTCACCTGGCCGTCGCCCGGCGTTGCCCGGAGGTTGGATGGCTGGGCCGGGGCGATGGCGCCGGTTACGGTGACGGTGAAGGTTTCGGTCACATCGGCGGCAAGGGAGGAATTGGCGGTGACAGTGACCGTTGTCACGCCGGTTCCCACCGCGGTCACACGCACGTTGAACGTTGCGAACGAGAATCCGCGAACGCCATTAACCCGATTGATAATCTCCGCCGTGGCCACGGACGGGTTGGCGCTGGTTGCCGTTAGAGCCAATCCAGAGAACGAGCTGGCGGTGGCTGCACTGGCGACTGCCGGCAACGGGGGATTGACGTACTGCCTGCCGCCATTGACAGAGATCGTGACGTCATCGAACGAAGTCATATGTCCCGAGCCGTTCGAATCAATGACGGTGATGTTGAACTTGTCCTCCGCCCAGGCGCCGCTCGGGTCCGTCGCCCTGAGCGTAATCTCCGCGGTGCCCACCGTTACCCCCAGGACTTCCAAGCTGGCCAACCCGTCGGGCACCACGTTTAACACATTCCTGATGCTGGCCACGGCGGGGTTGGCGCTGGTGGCCGAGTAGGTCAGCGCATCGCCGTCGGCATCGGAGAATATTTCCTCGCCCGCTAGTTCCAAGCGCCGGGCAAAAACTTCATGGCCAAATGGAGTGTTCAGCCACACGCCGCTATCCGGTATCGGCCTCACCACCACCGGTGTCCGGTTGCCCGCCGCCACGGTGATCTTGAAGCTCAGGCTGGCGGTGTTGCTGGCGGCGTCGGTGGCGGTGTAGGTAAAGGTGGTTTCCGCCAGGGAGGCGCTTGGCGTGCCGCTCAGGACGCGGGTGGCGGTGTCGAAGCTGACGCCCGCGGGCAGCGCCGGGGACAGGCTGTAGCTCAGCGCGCCGCTGCCGCCGGTGGCTTGGGGCAGCGTTACGTCGGTGATCTGGACGAACTGGGTCCAGGATTGGTCAGCGATGGTTTGGGTGCCGAAGCTGAGGGTGGCGGCGGTCACCGTCACCTTGAACGTGGTGGAGGCGGTGCCGCCCGTTTTGCCGTCATCGGCGGTTACGGTGATGGTGGACTCGCCTTCCGCCACGCCGGTTACGGTTACCGTGGAACCGGAAACCGCCACCGTGGCCTTGGCGGTGTCGCTGGACGCCACCGTGTAGGTCAAGGTGTCGCCGTCGGGGTCGGTGAAGGTTTCGCTGCCGGAGGTTTCCAGCGCCACGCTCACGTTCGAGCCGACCTGCACGGTCTGGTCGGCGATGGCGTTGGCCACCGTCGGCGCGTTGTTCAACGCGGTGGTTGCGATGGCGGAGTAGTCGCTGTTGGGTTCGCGCGGCTCCACCGAACTGTCTTCACAAGGCCCGCTGTAGGCGAGCAAGCGAACGTCGTAGTCCACCGGGTCGAGGGCGACCCCGATTTGACCGGGAGACCCCTGGGCGCCTTCCTTGATCACGAATTGGCGCAGGCTGCCCTGGCCCGGGCCGATCAATTCAAACACGCCGTGGTCGACGGCGTTGGGATGGGTGTCATGGCCCTCGTGCCAATCGTCCCCGAGCGACGTCTTCTTGTATTGGACCTCGAAACCCGACCGGTCTCCGGTGAGCAGGCATACCCCGCCGGTATTGTCGGACCAGTCCCAGGTCACCGTGATCTGGCCGGTGCCGGCCACCAGGCTGACGATCGTCGGCGCCGTGGTCTGGATGGCGTTCTGGACCGTGACTTCGAACTGGTCCGAGACCGAAGCGCCGCTCGGGTCGGTTGCCGTCACCGTCACCGTCGCGGTGCCCAGGGAGAGGGCTCCGCTCACCGTCAGCGTCGAACCCGTCAGCGAAACCGTGGCGACGTTTGTGGCGCTTGATGAGGCGCTGTAGGTCAAGGTGTCCCCGTCCGGGTCGCTGAACACCGACGTCAGCTCGAAGTCGCGCGAAATGACCCGCGAAATCTTGATATCCGCGATCGGGTTCGCCACCACCGGCGCGCCGGAGGTCACGGTGACGTCGAAAGTGTCGGAAGCCTGGCCGCCGTTGCCGTCGGCGGCGGTCAGCGTCACCTGGGCAGTGCCCGTGGCGACGCCGGTCAGGGTCAAAGTAGTGCCGCTGACCGTTGCGGTCGCCGTCGCGGTGTCGGAAGAGGTTGCGGACAGCGTCAGCGTGTCGTTGTCGAGGTCGTTGAACACGGCGGAGACGTCCACGTCCACTGATGCGTTCACCGCCACGGATTGGTCGTCCACCGCGTTCGCCACGGTCGGCGCCCGGTTCGGCTGATTCACCGTCACGATGAAATCGTCGCTGACCGTGCCGCCGTAACCGTCGCTCGCTGTCACGGTGATGGTCGGCGTTCCCGCGGCGACGCCGGTCACGGTGACCGTGTTGGCCGCGTTGTCCACCACCACCGTGGCCATCGCGGTGTCGCCGGAAGTGGCGGAGTATGTCAGCGGGTTGCTGTCCGGGTCCGCGAACACCTCGCTGCCGGTGGTTTCCAGCGCAACCGCCACGTTCGAACCCACGTCAACGGTCTGGTCCGCAATCGCGTTCGCCACCGTGGGCGCGTTGTTGGTTACGGTGACGTCGAATTCGTCGGATACCGCGGCGCCGTAGGGGTCGGTGGCGGTTACGGTGATTTTCGCGGTGCCGGGCGCCCCGCCGGTAAGCGTCAGCGTGGAGCCGGACACCGCCACGGTGGCCTTGGCGGTGTCGTCCGACGAGGCTGTGTAGGTCAGGGTGTCGTTATCCGGATCGCTGAAAGTCGACGAAATGTCCACTGTCGCGCTGACTCCCGACACTGCCGACTGGTCCGCGATGGCGCTGGCGACGGTGGGCGCCTGGTTGGACGGAAGCACGGTGACGCTGGCGATTGCGCTGTACGCGCTGCTGGTCACGTCGCACGAAGACGAAGGGCTGTCGCTGTTGGCCGCCATGCGAACCTGGTATTGGACAGCGTCCAGCGCCACGCCGGACTGGGAGACGGGCTCCCTGCCCTCGGCGTTCGCGTCGATGGTGAAAGTGGTCAACAAGGTGCCGTTTGGCGCCAGGCCCCGGTCCCAGTTCTGCTGGTTGTACAACTCGAACACGCCATGGTCGGCGGTGTTGGCGGTGGATTGCCAGGCCAGCTTCCAATTCGGTTCCGTGGCTTTCTTGTACTCGATCTCGAAACCCGAATTGGCTCCGGCCATCGAACAGGCGCCGCCCGTGGTGTCGACCCAGTTCCAGTTCACCACCATCGCGGCGCGCCGCGGTTGCAGCAAGCTGATCGACGGCGCATTGGTTTGCGAGGTTTGGGACTGGGCGGGCGTCGCGGTGACGGTGCTGGAAGCGTCGCTGTTGCCGTCGGCATTGACGGCGCGGATTTCGAAAGCGTATTGGGTGCCGTTGGTCAGGCCGGTGACGGTGTGGCTGGTGGTGCCCGCGCCGCTGCCGGTGATGTCGCCCCAGGTTGCCGTGGCGGGCACGGCGGAACCCGCACCGTAGCGGACCTGGTACTTGGTGATCGTGCTGTCCTGCGGGTTGGACCAGGCCAGCGCGACCAGGGCGTCGCCCGCCGTGGCGATCAGACCGGTGGGCGCGGCCGGCGTCAGCGATTCGATGGTGATGTTGAACGCGAGGCTGACCGTGTCGCCGTCCTCGTCTGTGGCGGTGTAGGTGTAGGCCGTCGCTTGCTGGAGCGTGGTCGGGGTGCCCGTGAGGGTGCGGGCGGTGGCGTCGAAAGCCAGGCCCGCCGGGGCGGCCGGGGTCAAGCTGTAGGTCAGGGTGCCGTTGCCGCTGGTGGCCTCGGGCAGGGTCAATGTGGTGATGGCGGCGTTCTGGGTGTAGGTCTGGTCGGCAATCGTGACGCCGGTGCCGAAGCTGGGCGTGGCATCGTACTGCGCGGTCACGGTAGTCGCCGCCGCATTGTCGTTGCCGGCGGCGTCTTGCGCCGCGCCCGCAGCTACGCCGACGCTGAAGGCGCCCCCGACGGCCGGCGTGATAATCGCCTTGTAGGTCGTTCCCGACCCGGAGAATTCCGATGCGGCGGCATTGGTCAGGACGATGTCGCCGACGTCGAAACCGGTGACCTCCTCGGTGAACGTGAAGGTCGCCTCAACCGCTGCGCTGACCGTCCCGGAAACGCCCGTGACCGTCACTGTCGGCGCCACGTTGTCCACCACGAAGGTGTTGTCGTTGGTGCCGGTCGGCGTCCGGACCCGGACCGCAGTACCGTCGCAGTTTCGGATAACCCCGTCCGACTTCAACGTCATTGTCACCGTGCCGTTGTAGTTGGCAAGGTCGCCGCCGTAAACCTCGACGGAGAAAGCCAGCCCCGCATCCCCGCGGCGCACGCACCTGCGGGCCGCGCCCAGCCTGTTCGCGACCAGCGTCGGCGCATTCGCGATCGGCGGGTCGTAGGCAACCTCGTATGCCCCCGGCCCGCCGGCCTGCCCGTACAGCACCAGTTCGCTGAACACAACCTGCCACGTCAACGTGTCCGCGTTCGTCGGAGAGGTTGTTGGCATGTGCCGCGTGATGTCTTCCACGCTGGGCACCGTGCCAGTCGTCACGCTCACCTCGCTCGCCTGGCCGTTGCCGGCGGAATTGATGGCGCGCACTTGAAACCTGTATTCGGTGTCGGGGGTCGGGTCAAACGCGTCGAAGTCCGTGCGCGTGGCAGCGAGATTGGTCCAAAGGTCGGTGGTGTCATCGAACGGCAGGTCAGCCGCGGCCTTGTAGCGGACCTGGATGTTGGTAATCGAGCTGGCGTTGGTCGGGTTGGTCCAGGTCAGGTAAACGTGCGTGCCGCCAGCGCTGGCGGTCAGGTTCGCCGGCGCGTCGGGGACGGCCAGTGCCGGTGTTGCGGTGACAGTGCTGGAGGCGTCGCTGTTGCCATTGGCGTTGACGGCGCGGATTTCGAAAGCGTATTGGGTGACGTTGGTGAGGCCGGTGACCACGTGGCTGGTGGTCTGGTCGTCACTGGGGTCGATATCGTCCCAGGTGGCGGTGGCCGGCACGGTGGAACCCGCGCCGTAGCGGACCTGGTATCCGGTGATGTTGGCGTCGTTCGGGTCGGTCCAGTTCAGCGTGACTGCAGTGTCGCCCGCGGTGGCGGCCAGGCCAGTGGGCGCGGCGGGCGCCGGTGCCGGCGCCGCTGTCTTGAAAACGATCGTTTGATTGCCGATGGCGTGCTGGATGTCGAAATCGTTGTCGCCCAGGGTGCTGAGTAGGGTGCCCGAGAACGTCACCTCGTCGCCCGTCGGGTCGTAGATGTTTCCGCTGAGATTGGCCGTGTCAATGTACAACCACTTGTGGGAAGGGGTGAACCGGATGGCGAAATCGTGGGTGTAGTTGCTCGGGAATTCGATTTGCCCACTACCCGTATAGGGGGTTATGACGGTGGTCACGAAGTCCGGGAGCGAGTCGTAATATCTAAGTGGTGTGGCACCCAGCTGTGGCATGAGTTGCCATATTCCCGTATCGTCTATTTGTATTCCTCGGTATCCTTCGGCAGACGGCGTCGTATCCAGGACAAAATTAAAGCCCGTGACATCCAGACTGCCCGAGGCGGCAATGGTCACGGTGCTGCCGTCATCGGAGAATGTGAAGGTCAGCGTGTTCGTCTGCGCCTGCGCGAACGCGCTCATCACAAGCGAGCATGCGAGACCCAGGCACACTGCCCGCGCCGCTTGGAAGAAACGATGCAGTCTGCTAAAACTCAACACAAAATCCCGCTCGTCGGGGCAGAGTGTTCCAGCGCGCAGCGGTTAAGCGCAACAAGGCTCTCGAACCTTGCTTCGTAAATGCAAATTTCGCGAGTTGTTTCACTCTGGTCGGGATGGCTTGATGTCAGGCACTAGGGAACCTGCGGGCGTACCCTCCCCCGCGAGAAAATATCGAATACAGGCCCATAGGCCCTGTTCTTGAGGAGCATCCAAAGCGCACTCATCCTCACCTACGGCGCGACTATAACACCAAAATCCGCCTGTTAGGGGAAAGTACTGCCAAAATTCTCTAGAGTTGTGCGACGCATCCCAACGGCTTGCAGAACATCCCGCCAAGTCGTTCACAGCGCCTGCTACTCCAGGCCAGGCCAAGACTGCATGAAGTCACGCGCCTAGCGAGACCTGCTCCGGCCTGAAATCGATCTCGTGAACCAGGCGCAACGGAAGCGCGGTAATGCGGTCGCCGAGCGGATACCTCAGTTCGCCCGGATACACGGCCCAGAGGTGCTCAAGCTTGAGGTCTTCCATAACGACATGCATGGCCCGCGTGGTGCGCGGTGCGTCGGAGCACTTGAATACGAAGCCCCAACGCCGGCTGCCACGCAACAGCATGAGGTCCAGTTCCGCGCCACGTTGCGTGCGATAGAAATACGCGCCCGACTCGCCGTGAGCAAGGAGCGTCTGCTCCAGGGCAAACCCTTCCCAACTGGCGCCATAGCCGGGATGGGCCGGCAGGTCGCGCTCGCTGTGAATACCGAGCAGATGGTGCCGAATGCCGGCGTCGCGCAAGTACACCTTGGGAGATTTCACCAATCGTTTCCCAAGATTCTCGAACCAGGGCGGGAGCACGCGCGCCATGAACACGCCGGCCAACAAGTCACGATAATGCTTGACAGTCGTTTCGCGCACATCCATCGAGCGCGCCAATTCCGACGCGTTCCATGTCTGTCCGTGCCGGTGGGCCAGCATTCGCCAGAATCGGCCCAAAGCAGTCGCGGAAACACGGGAACCGAGGCCAGGCACATCGCGTTCCAGAAACGTGCGCGAGAATGCGTCCATCCAGCGCGCCCAGGAAGCCTCCGAAGCGGCCAGAAACGCACGCGGGAATCCGCCGCGGAACCACAACCTCTGCTGACTTGAAGGCCCCACCTCGGCCAGGGTAAAGCCGCCGACATCCACGAATTGAATCCTTCCCGCCAGCGTTTCGGCAACGCCTCGCACGAGGTCGAGCGACGCGCTGCCCAGCAAGAGGAATACCGCCTTGCGGTTGGGATCGTCGCAAACCGGGCGTAGCGTTTCGAAAAGCGCCGGCAGACGCTGCACTTCGTCGATCACGACCAGCCCTTCGCTATTGCGCAGCAGAGTCTCCGGAGTAGCTTCGAGCGCCTCGCGAGCCGTGGCTGTCTCCAGGTCGAAGAGCGTCGCGGGGCCTTGCCACGAAGCGATCACTTGCTGCGCCAGCGTGGTCTTGCCCACTTGCCGGGCACCCAGCAGCGCCACCACCGGGGCTTCCGAAAGCCCCAGCTTGATCCTGTCCAACAGCGCTGGCCGCGGTATCATGGATTGCATTTAACGTTGTATATCTGCAGTCCTGAAGGAGAATATACAACAATTAACTAATAGTCTGCTGTCTTGGACGTTGCTTCGCTTGCGGCCAAGGCCGCCTCGGATTCCGGTTCATCGCTGGCATCGTTTGGTCTGGAGTCCAATCACCGGCTCGCCGCCCTTACCGGACAGCCGCTGAACGGCTGCCGTCAGGACGCGCCGTACCCCCTCGGTGGTTTAAGTGATCCGAAAGAAAGCGGCCGGATCGACATATTCCTCCGACCCTCGGCCCTGATCCACCTCAGCCAGGCTCGCTGCAAACTCGGCATCGGAAAAACGCGCTTCGAGCACGTCGGCGTGAGGTTCGCAAACCTCGCGTTAGGGACGAAGACGATTCGCCGCGGACGGTTCTCCACGATTCGACATCTCGGATTGAACCGGCGCGCCGAGCCATTCGCTGCGCCCTGCTGGTCTTAGAGCGCCTTGATGGTTTTCGCTTGTGCTCTGGCCCCGCTGCATGCGCCAACTCGCGTAACGCCGCCAGTCCTTGCCGTGTCGATCACGCATGTGCTTGCGCACATAGCCGCCGAGGCCAACCCGGAGCGCTTCCAGCGCCTGCTCAACCCGCCGCTTGGCCTCCAGCGCCTGGACCTTACTCACTGCCCCTACCCCTCATGGCGATGTCCCCCGTCCTGCTGTCGGGCGGCGTCGAGCCTACTCGTCTCTTGAAAGCGCGGTGCGCGGTTTGGATCGCTCGACGGATAGGCCGTACAAGTCGAGTACATCGCTTTCGACGTAATCACGAGCAGTAATGTCCTCCAATCGACACGAGATCGCGGCTTCTATTCGGAAGCGACCGGATTCATCAAACAGTCCGCGCCACTTATCTATGAGACTCGACCAGTCGGGATCGACATGATCTGGGTCGCGAATCATTATGAACCAGATCGTGACCTCAACCTCGTCGTTGCTCCACGAGGGCTTCGCGCCAACCCGGATTTCGCTAAGCGCTCTCAAATGACTACCTTCTGCCGTGACTCGGTTGTGCTTGTCCAATATGTGGCGCCTGAAGCGGTCTGCAGCAAGCACGAAGTCGTCCGGAAACGCAAACCTTGAGCGCTTACGGGCAATAGCATTAGCAAACGCCCGAGCCTCCGCATCTGTTTCCCACCCCGGATATCGGATCCAATTCGCCACAATGGCCTTCTCGACAGTCATCACTCGGTCTAAGTCAGCGACTAGCCCGTCTTCAGCCGTGCGTGAAACATAGGCGAACGAGGGCCGTTTCAACCGGCGAATCTCCTCCACTTTTGTGCGGTCCAATCGGACCAAGGGAGCGATTTCGACAAATGGCCTTTTGCGCCAAGATCGAACGATGTCGCAGGTCTGGGTCAGCACTACAAAGCCTTTAACCCTCTGAGCTACGGGGGAAACTTCGGCGATTCGCTCTCCTTCATTTCCACTCGAAGCAGCTCTGGAAGCTTCGCTGAGCGGGACGGACAAGTCCGCCATATGAATGAAATCCAGCCTGACATCAAGACACACGTCCCCCTGACGCCAATCCTGGAGTTTCTCGTCAATCGCATTCGCCGCAGTGTTCTGCCCAGCCATTCCCTTGACTTAATCTGCTCTCACCGGGGTGAAAATCCTCGCCGCCTCAGCCGGAATCTCCGGTCGATCTTCTATGGATTCAAGCAGTAGATGCGGCGGCGGCGGGCGGCGACGAGCCTGTTCATCTTCCGAAAGCGCGGCGCGGCGAATCCCGAAAGTTAGCGATGCCCCTGCTCCTTGCGCCATCTGCAAAATTTCCCCATAACGGCCATCAGCTAGCATATCGAACGGTGATTGGCCGGCAACAGTCGCCAGAAGACGATTGCGGGTTGCGCGCTGGCTGCCTTCGTCAAGGTGCCGAACAGCGTCCAAGGCGCGTCGAATACTGACTTCGTTGTCCATCGAGGGTGGCTTGCCATTTGCCCAATGATGAATCGTGCGACGCGAAACATTAAACAAGTCGCTCAGCAACTCCCATGTCAGTCCCGAGCGCCGCCGGAGTTCCATGATCGCTTCTGCCGTCGACTGACCAGTTCGAGCACCGGTTGATTCTGTTGGCCCTGATGAAGTTCCCCACACAGCCACAGCTCTTTCGTAACTAACCGCCGTGGGGGAGGCGTCGAGAGTATCCGGCAGGAAGATGACTCTAGGTGCTGGTTGGCGGTGCTCTTCGGATAAGGCTCCGTATTGGAAGCTTCCTCTTCCCGTCGATGTAGCCATTCCCAGCATCAATGCCTCTGCTCCCAATATCACGGCTTGCCCCCGAAATGCATCAGAAATTCCTCGGTAACCATCAATCTGAACACAGAATATATTTGCCTCGCAAAACCTTCCGCTTTGCCAACCAGCTCACCCGAATTGAACGGCAACGGTTTCTGCGAAAACATGTCCAAATCCAACACCCAACTTGGCTCCTGTATCGGTTGCAGTGCATCGGGATCGTGGGTCGCACCTGGCGGCAGGGTTCCCCACCGACCTTGAATTATTTCTCCTTGCTGGGCTACAAACTGCGCCTGCGTAACCATATGGGCCGTTGCCTCGCGCAGCGCGTTGGACGCCTCTCCTTCTGGCCACAAAATACCCAGGACACTTGGTTGAATAAGTTCGCCGATACTGCTTACGGCTTCGCCCTGAAGGCGGTCGATATATCGCAATCCGAGCCGTTGAGCCTCGGCTGGATCAAAGCACTCCTCGACAACAGCGAGCACCCTTCGTAGACGACGAAGAAAGTCATCACGGCTGCTATATCTCCATGTTTCGAGAGCGATAAAGTTCGTGCCAAGCGATACGCGCCACTTCGGAGCTTCCGATTGATCCGCGAGACGCCAGATGACCGGTTCGGAAATGTTGGGCTTGCCTGTTCCGACTTTGATGTAATGGATTTCGTCCCTGTGCAGGTGAGGATAGTCGATACGCAGCGCCTCCTGAAAGTCCGCCACACTGTCCGGCTTTTCTTTCTGTATCGAGAGTATCGGCGGGAAACGAACCTGCGCGATAACCCGTGCCAAGGGGGCATTGGGCAGCCTTACTTCCGCCGGGCTCATGTCTACCAGCGGTATCGGCTCGACCTGCATCTCTATATGTCCAAACCTTGCAGCAGAGTGTGAATCTTAATGTGAACCAAGTCCCCAAACAACCCCAACGCCAAGCACATCCCGCATGCCCTCTCTGTCAACACCGTTGAAACAACGGCTAACTACAGAGCTAATGTGGGGCTGTCCTGTAGCGCTTATGAACTCGGACTTGCTGGTTCTGGCGTTGGTGGCTGTGACTCTGTTGGTTCAGGTCCTGCTGGGTCCGGCATTGCTGGTTCCGGGCCCGGGAAGAACCAGTCCGGGCCTGCGCAGGGGGTTTCCAGGATCAGAGAGGCCGATACCTGCTGCGAGGGAAATTCCGCGATCTCTACCAGGTTGGCCAGATCGCCGCGGCTGGTGGGGGTGCAGTGGATTCCATCGCCGTCAGTATCGATCCAAGCATAGACGAGCAACCCCTCGCCCTTGTCGGTCGGGTAGCCGAAGCTGAAGTTCGAGGCGCCCAGTTGTGTTGCCCGTCGATCGATAATTTCCAGTGGATAGCGCAGCTCGCCTACGCCGCTCCATGCATGGTGAACGGAAAGATGGACAGTCGCGGTGGTGTCGATGTCGCCGGCGGCGGCGATCTCCACCGTGAGGGCCACGGGCAGCGGCGGTGGAGGGGGCGCGTCGCTGCAACCTACACACAGCGCTGCGGCAGCCAATGGCGCCGTCTTACGCAGCGCATGCCGTGCAAGCGCGCAAAGAACGGAAGCTCGACGGTACAACACGATACCCAGCCTGGCCGTCGTGATTCGCCGGTTGGACGGCATGATTCGCAGCCCCTTCATGCTCCCTCCCCCTCCAGGACAATTTTCGGCATCCCGAACACGCGCGTGAAATTGTCGGCGAGGATCAGGCGCATCTCCTCGGTCGTGTAGCCCACTTCCAGCATCCCCGCCACGAACGCTTCAAGGTGCGACTTGACGTAACCCGGAAACTGCGGACCGTCGGAGCCGTATAGCAACTTTTCGATCACGCCACCCGCGCGAATCCGCTCCAGGTAGTCGTGCAGCACATGCTCGGCCCGCTCGGCGCCCAGGGCGCCCGGCTCCAGGTACACGTTCGGGTAGCGCGCAGTCAGTCGGATCGCGGAGTCGGTGTAGGTGAGCGCCCGCGCGAAGCTGTCGTAGCCGGAGTGCCCCAAAATGAATATGGCGCCGGGATAGCGCTGGATGGCGTCCTCCAGGTAGGCGGGGTCGCAATACGGCGGTTCGGTGCGGGTGCCCGGGTTGGGGCTGGTGCCGGTATGCAGATAGAC
Source organism: Candidatus Foliamicus sp. (assembly GCF_965221325.1). GTDB lineage: Bacteria > Pseudomonadota > Gammaproteobacteria > Steroidobacterales > Foliamicaceae > Foliamicus. The sequence continues at coordinate 1,849,482 of NZ_OZ244880.1, forward strand.
GGGTGTGCCCTGCCGCTGCGCCACTTCGTAAATGCCATAGAAACGCTCGTCGTCCATGCGAAATTGCTGGTGGCCGTGAGCTATCTTGATGCCGCGCATCCCGTGCTGCTTGATCGCGTCCTCCATTTGCCGCAACTGGTCCGCGCCATCGAGGTTCCAGCGATCGACACGCAGGCTGGCAAAACCGAACAGGCGCCCGGGATTCACCGCCAGTTGCTCGGCAACGTGATCGTTGGTGGCTATGCCGGTGGTGGCCGGACTCCATAGCGCGAATACACCGCCGGCGCTGATGCCGGCGTTGTCCAGCGTACCGAGAATGCTCTCGCCGGTGAGAAGGTTGTCCATGAAAATTCCCATGGTCCACTTAAAGCCAGTGGGCACGCGCTCCGTCAGGCGCTCCCTGAAGCGTGGCGGCGAACCCTCCCAGGTTCCGGTGTGCAGGTGCATGTCGATCACCGCCAGCCGTTCGCCATGCACGGCGACTCCCATCTGTTCGGGTTCGCCGGAGCATCCGGCGACGAACAGCGCGGCGGCGAGAATAGTGTTTCGCTGGAAACGGGAAAACTGCATGGTCTTGCCCTCTGCGTTGATGTCTTTCGGATCGCTGGTCAGGGAAATGCGGCGAAGGCCACGCGCCTTCCCACGCTACCTCCGCGCGAAGCGGGCGCGGCCACTGGTCAGCCCCGCATGCTGGTCGAATTCCTCCAGAAACCCTATGGCGGCCGGATCGCTGTTCAGCCAGGCATCCAGGAAGGCCGTGGTCACGCCGGCCAGGATCGTTACGCCCTCGATGTCCTGCGCACCGCCGCGGTTTTCGGGCCCGCCCCGGTCCTCGCGGCATATCCGCCCTCCCAGGTAATGATCGCCTTCTTCAAGTACCACCGAGTACTTGTGGCCCGGCGGGCTTGCTTCGTACGACTGCATGCGCCACTCCCAAGGCTGGATCACGCCATCGCCCACGTTGCGGGTATCGCGAGTGCCGCCGGTCACCAGCAGTGGCCCGGGCAATTCTGAAAAAGCTCCGTCGGCCATCTGTGGCATCGGCCCCGGGCCACTCATGACGATGGCCGCGTCGAAATCCAGCGCGTAGCTCAGGCTCCCGGTACCGTCGCTGTTCCTCAACGGCTGCCCCCAGATGATCTGCGTAATCATCGCGCCGAACGAATGTCCCGCCATCGCGCGCCGGGTGTAGTCGATTCTGTCGGCAAGTCCCGGTATTTCCTGGCCGGGTGCAACCAGCGCATCAAGTACACGTCCAATGTCGGAAATGCGGATATGGTGGAGGTTGGCGGCATCAGCAGCGCTGAGCCGGCGCTCGGAAGTTGGCGAATCCGGGTGTTCGGGCTGCACCACCACGTAGCCATGCGAGGCCCAGTGGTCGGTCAAATCCGAGTAGTTTTCGCGATAGCAGGCGAAACCATGCGAGAAGATCACCAGCGGCGCCTTCTCCTCGCCCACCGGAAATACGATGCGCGCGCGCAAGCGGCGCTGGCCATCGGCCGCCGGCAGGACGTGATTGTCGATCACCCGCACAGCGTGAGGCCCGGATTCCGTCTTGTAGGCCCCGGCAGGCCCGGCAGCTTGCGAAAGCGGCGGCCAGACCAAAGCAGCGCCAAGGATCGCGAACGCTGCGGCGCGGCCCGCCGCTTGTCGGCAGCGGGCAGCGTGAACATCCCAGCCCCGTTGCTGCATCAACTCAGAGCCCCCCTGAAGCAGATAGTCTACAACGGACGGCGCGCCCTCCTCGAATGCGCAGGCATTATGCTTGCCCTTCGAATGAGGAGCAGGGGCAAACCATGACCGGGTATAGCGTATTTCATTTTCTGCACATCATCGTGTTCGCCGTAATCGCCGGCGTTGAGCTGCCGGCGATGTATGCGCTGCGCTTGGCGCGGGCGCCCGGGGCCAGCGAGGCCGGGCGCAGTCTGGCGCTGCGCGTGAAGCGCTACGCGGACGCGATTTCCGCCGTGATGCTGGTGCTGATGCTGCCGCTGGGCGTGCAAATCGGCGCCGGGCTGGGCGTCTATACCGTAACGTCGAATGTCGGGCTGTACGTGACTTGGGCGATAGGCCTGATATGGCTGGCCATCGCGGTAGTGTCCGAAACGGCGGGCACATCGCGGTGGGCCCGGCGCATCTACAAGTCGGAGTGCGTGCTGCGCATCTTTATCGGGCTGGGCAACGTGTATGACGCAGTCGTGGGGTTTGTGGGCAGCGGCTTGATTCAAACCAACTGGCTGGCCACCAAGGTACTGCTGTTCGGGCTCGTTCTGGTGGTGAGCGGCTGGATCCGCTGGCAGACGCAAGCCGTTCGTTTCGGCTCCCGGGCCGGGGACGCCCCGCTGGAGTCGGACAAGCTGATCGCCATGGTCCGGCGCGCCCAGTGGGGCAGCCACAGTATCCTGGCCATGGTCCTGATAGCCGCCTACATGGGAACCGCCAAACCCTGGTAGCCCCCTGCCTTCGGCTTAAGCGCCTCTGGCCGATGGACGCAAGGTGTTCATTTTTCCGTGTAAAACACGGATAATAGAGCATGGTTCGCGTTCGCCAGTCATTGTCGCGCTATATTGATCGGCTCGTCTCAGAGGGTCGATTGGTGTTTACTGCCACCGAGGCGGAAGACGACTTGGGCCTTCGGCACCGGTCGTTTCTGGACGCTGCGGAGCGGTTGCAGCAATCTCGGAAACTGCTAAGGGTCCGCCAGGGGTTCTATGTAGTTGTGCCACCGCAGTACGCCAGTTGGGGCGCACCTCCGCCAGCCTGGTTCATTGACGAACTTATGCGTTGGGAGGGCACGGCTTATTATGTTGGCCTTCTGAAGGCTGCCGAACTGCATGGCGCAACGCATCAGGCCGTCATGCAGTTTCAAGTCGTATGCAGAAAGCGGCTGCCTGAGATAAGAGCGGGACGCCATCTCATTGCGTTCTACTTCCGCAAAGGTATGGAACCGCCACTCGCGGGTGTCGAGGATCGTAAAACCGACACGGGCATGATGAAGATCTCGTCGGCAGCATTGACTGCGCTGGATCTGCTCCGCTACCCGCAGGCGTCCGGCGGTATCGATAGCGTGGCTACGGTCCTTGCGGAACTTGCCCCGGCCATACAGGCCGAGGAACTCGCGTCGCTGGCGACCGGCGTGGAGCGGTCGGTTGCGCAACGGCTCGGCTATCTGTTGGATTACGCCGGTGAAACGCGCTTGGCAAAGTGCATGCGGGACCGCTTGCGCTCCAAGGGACCGCTGCGTTGGATCGATCTCGATCGAAACGCGCACGATCCGGACTGCGCCCCGCCACCGCTTCTTAGAGATGCGCAGTGGCGCATCGTCGCTCATCGCTTACCGGAGCCTGACCTCTGATCCCCAGCCAGAACATCATCGCCTGGGCCAAAGTAGCCCCTTGGGCGGAACCCCGGCAGGTTGAGCAGGACTTGATCATCAGCCGGGCGCTGGTCGAGATTTTCGGCGATCAGTCAATGCGCCAAGCGCTGCGATTTCGCGGCGGAACTGCTTTGCACAAGCTGCACTTCCCTGCCCCGTTGCGCTACTCGGAGGACATCGACCTGGTTCGTACATCCGAGGGACCGATCGGTCCAATCATCGACAGGCTCAGGGGCTTGCTTGAACCATGGCTCGGAAAAGCGCAATTCGCACAGAGTCCGGTGGCGCCAAAGTTGCGATTCCGCGCTGACCCCGAGGATGGCAGTGCGGTACCGATACGCTTGAAGTTCGAGATCAACACGCGCGAAATGAGGTCATTCGACCCGCCAATAACAAGGAGTTTCAAGGTAGCGAACCCGTGGTTCACCGGCGAGACCAACATTCCCACGTTCTCGCCTGAGGAGATGTTGGCGACCAAGCTCAGGGCGCTTCTGCAAAGGAACAAAGGTCGTGACCTTTACGATCTGGCTCACGGCTTGACTACGTTTGAACCGCTGGACATCTATCGAGTTGTCGAGATATTCCGAAAATACATGGCCTCATCGGGGCTCACACTTTCTCGCGCGCAGGCGCAGCAGCGCATGTTCGAGAAGCTGGCAAACCCACGGCATTGGATGGACATTCGTCCGCTGCTGCCGGCCAATCAGGCCAAGGCACTAACTGCGGTGCGACAAGCCCAGCTCTTTCAACGCGTGTTTATTGATCTCGTCGATAGGCTTCCGGGGGAACCTTGGGCACGCACAGCCGCGATGAAGGCAAGGTTCGGCATCAAGTGGTAGGCCGCCTGCTCGTGTTTGCTGGAAAGGATGCGCAGTCGGCGCGCTGACGTGTCTCAATCTGCCGGCTAGAACCAGAACCTGATGCCGGCCACCAGCGCGGTGTCGCTGCGGCCTTCGCTGCGGCTCCACTCAGCGCCCACATAGGGGGCAAATTGGGGGTTGCCGTTGAAGCCTAACCGGGCGCCCACGGCGAGGCTGTTGGACAACTCGTCGTTACCGCCGTCTGATAGCCGCTGCTCCCATTCGAGGCGCGGCAGCAGCATCCAGCGCTGGGTGATCAGCAACTCGTACTCGGCTTCCAAGGTGAAGAAGGCGCTGCCGTTCTCGCCCAGGTAAAGCACTGCATCGGTCTCCAGCCAGAAGGGGGCCATGCCTTCCACGCCCACCGCCGCCCAGGTGCGGTCCGACTCGTCTCCCAGGTCCTGCCGCAGCCCGAATTTAAGGTCCCAGAATGCGCTGGTCGCGCGGCTGTAGAAAACCTGGAGGTCGCCGTGGTCCAGGGTTCCGCTCTCGTACTTGCCTTCGGTCTCGATGCGCAGTCGATGGATGTCGCCGCCATACCAACTGCCTATGTCCCACACCCCGGCCTTGCCCGAGTCGTCGCTGAATTCGAATCGCTCGGCCGCCAGCTTCCAGTAGGTTCCGCCACCGTGCTCCGCGCGCATCAGTTGCCGGGCTTCGGCCAATGTCAGCGGCCCACTTCCCGCGGTGTGTTGCGCATCAGCCTGCGGCGCCAGTGCAAACCCGGCCAAGACCAACGCCGCTGACCGCAGCCATTTCATGCCTGCTTGCCGGATTCTTCCGCTCTCGGACGCACGGAAACCACCTGCATCATTCCGGCATGCATGTGGTAGAGGAGATGGCAATGAAACGCCCAGTCCCCTACCGCATCGGCGGTGACGTCGAAGGACAGGCGTTCCCCGGGCTTGACTACCACCGTGTGCTTGCGCGGCTTGTGCGGGCCGCCCCCGTTCACGAGCTCGAAAAACATGCCGTGCAGATGAATGGGGTGCGGCATCATGGTGTCGTTCACCATGGTTACGCGCAGCCGTTCGCCTTCGTAAAACACGATCGGATCGTCGGCCTCCGACAACTTCACGCCATCGAACGACCACATGTAGCGTTCCATGTTGCCGGTCAGGTGCAACTCGATTTCGCGCTCCGGCTCGCGGGTATCGGGGTTGGGTTCGAGACTTCTCATGTCCGCATAGGTCAGTACGCGGTGCGGCACGTCTTCCAATCCCAACGGCGGCTCATGGAGCCGGTTTTGCTGCACGTCCGCCAGGCCGACAACGCCGGGACCCTTTACGTGGTCATGCTCCTGGCGCGGCGCGCTTGCGCTGCCGGAGTGGTCCATTCCGCCGTGCATCCCGTGGCCGCCGCCCTGATCCGCGCTATGGCCGGACTGATGACCACCGTGGCCGCCTTGATGACCGCTGTGGCCGCCCTGATGGCCGCTGTGGCTGTCCTGGTGCGCGCCGTGGCTGGACTGATGCCCGCTATGCCCACCGTGACCGCCGTGACCGCCCTCCGCATCGTGCGCCATGGCCATGTCGCGCATCGTGAGCAAGGGGCGTGGGCGTAGCGGCGGCACCGCAGCGCTCAGTCCTTCGCGCACGGCCAGCGTGGCGCGCGCAAAGCCGCTGCGATCGTTGGTCTCGGCGATGAGCGTGTAGGCCTCGCGCTCGGGCCTGACCACCACATCGAAGGTTTCGGCCACGCCGATCTGAAACTCGTCGATCTCCAATGGCTGCACATCCAACCCGTCGCTTTGCACTAGCGTCATCGGCAAGCCGTCGATGCGCACGTTGAAAATAGTCATGGCGGCGGCGTTCACGAAGCGCAGCCGCACCCGCTCGCCGGGCTCGAACAAACCCGTCCAGTTGTCCTGCACACCGTGTCCGTTCACCAGGTAGCGATAAGTGGCGGCGGTAACGTCGGACAGATCGGTGGGGTCCATGCGCATGCGTCCCCACATATTCCGCTCGGACAAGGTCGCCCGCACACCTTGCCGGCCGATGTCGCCGAACAGGTCGGCCAGCGTTCGGCGCTGGCGGTTGTAAACGTTGCTCTTCTTCTTGAGCTTGGCGAACAACTGGTGCGGATTCTCGAAGGTCCAGTCCGACAGCACCACGACATACTCGCGGTCGAAGGCGACCGGGTCGTTCTTGGCTTCGATCACGATCGGGCCGTAGTGACCGAGTTGTTCCTGCAGTCCCGAGTGGCTGTGGTACCAATAGGTGCCGGCCTGCATTATGGGGAATCGATATTCGAAGGTTTCGCCGGGCGCAATGCCGGGGAACGAAAGGCCCGGCACCCCGTCCATTTCGGGCGGCAGCAAAATACCATGCCAGTGTATGGATGTGTAGGCGTGCAGGTGATTGGTCACCCGCATCGTGATCTCGTCGCCCTCGCGCCAGCGAATCAGTGGGGCCGGCAGTTGTCCGTTGATAAGGATCGCAGCACCCGCTTCCCCGTCTATAGCTACGTCCGCGCGCTGTATTTCAAGGTCGAATTCGGTCCCGGACATTGCGCGAATTCCGGCAACGCCGTTGCGCACTCCGGAGCGGGCCCAAGCCGCCAGCGGCGCATTAATCGCTGCTGCCGCCCCGGCGAGCGAGGCGGCCTGGACGAACTTGCGGCGGTCAACTGCCAAGAGACGCTAGGACCCGCTACCCCGATGGGGTCCGTGCGCTCCGAACAGCGCGTCCGCGTGGGCCAAGCCCATGAGGAACCACATAAGCGTGTGCAGACTTATGCCCAGCACCTCCGGTCCGCCGCCGCCACCGTGATGGGCATGGCCGCCGCCGTCGGATATCAAGGCATAGATGCCGAATCCAAAGAAAACGAACGGCCAGATGATTCTATAGACTTTTCCGAACATGGTTTAGGTACTCCCGATTTCCTTCGTTGCCGGGAGTATCCGCTTGCTGTCCACTCCCCGGGCCCACCGAGCCCATCCACGCCGCTTGGAGTGGGTGGGCTCAGATGTGCCTAGCCTCGGCATCAATTACAGACGCAAGGATCGCATTGGCAATTCGTGCACTTGCAGGCTGCGTTCGCGCTTGCACCAGCGCCTTTGGCGCACTGGCACGGGTTGCAGTGACAGTTGGCGCATACACAGGTCTCGTTGCCGCAGGTGGACACGCCGAATCCCGCATCTCGAATGGCGCCATAAACCGTTTCCTCCGCCACGCTGCCGTCGTGCGTTACGGTGGTGGCGCCGGTCGCGAGATCGACCTCGGCGCCGCTAACGCCGGCCAAACCCGCAATCAGGCCCTGCACGGTGCTTGAACATCCGGAACATGACATTCCGGTCACCTTCATTGCCATTTCACTCATTCTGATTTCCTCCTTAGCTGGTGGATGTAAAGGTAATCGACGAAAAACGCCGCTCCGCCCTCAGGCCAGGTTGGCCCGCCAGCGGCGCAGCGTGAGAGAGTTGCTGACCACGCTGACGCTCGAAAACGCCATCGCGGCGCCAGCCAGAGTGGGGCTCAGGAAGCCGAAAGCGGCAAGCGGCAGCCCCACGACATTGTAGATGAAGGCCCAAAACAGGTTCTGCTTGATCTTGCGGAAAGTGCGCTTGCTGATATCGATGGCGCTGGCGACCAGACGCGGGTCCGGACGCATCAGCGTAACGGCGGCCGTTTCCATAGCCACGCCGGTGCCCGTTCCAAGCGCAATGCCCACGGACGCCTGCGCCAGTGCCGGCGCGTCGTTCACGCCATCGCCCACCATGCCCACCTGGGCGCCGTCGTCGGCAAGCTCGGCAATGATGCGCGCCTTGTCCTCGGGCTTGGCTTGACCGTAAATCATGTCGGGCTTTATGCCGAGGTCGGCGCCCACACGCTCCGCAACCGAATTGGCATCGCCGGACACCAGCATCGGAGCGATGCCCAGCTTGTCGAGATTGCTTACCGCCGCCTTGGCAGTGGGGCGCAGCTCGTCAACCAGCTCGAAGCGGGCCAGCAGCGCATCGCCGCCTTCCAGACTCACGCCCAACCACACTTCGGTACCGCCCCTTTCCAGTTCGCGCGGCGGCGGGTCCAGCCCCTTGTCGCGATACAGGCGGTCGTTGCCCACCAGGTAGCGCACGCCGCCGATATCCGCCTCGATCCCGCGGGAGACGCTGTTCTTGAAGCGGTCGATATCATCAAGCGCAATGCCGCGCCGCTCCACTTCCTCGCGGAAAGCCAGGGCGATAGGATGTTCGCTGCCTTGCTGCAGCGATGCGGCAATGCGCAGGACCTCGTCCTCCGTCAGGCCGGCCATGAGCTCGGTTTCAGCCACTGACGGCTTGCCTTGCGTCAAGGTGCCGGTCTTGTCGAAAACCACGTGATCGATGCTGTGCGCCCGTTCCAGGGTAGCCGTGTCCTTGATCAGTATCCCGGCGCGGGCGGCCGCGCTCGAGCCGGTCATGATGGCGGTGGGCGTTGCAAGTCCGAGCGCGCATGGACAGGCGATTACCAGTACCGCTGCCGCGCTGAGCACCGCCTGCCCCAACTCCGCGCCGCTCAACAGCCAGCCAACGAAGGTAACGATCGCAATGCTCACCACCACCGGTACGAAAACGGCACTGACCCTATCGACCAGGCGCTGTACCGCGGGTTTGCTGATCTGGGCGTCCTCGACCAGCTTGATCATGCGCGCCAGGGTGGAATCGCCGGCCACCGCGGTGACTTCGACATCAATGAAGCCGTCCGCGTTGATGGCGCCCGCGATCACCTTGTCGCCTTCGCCCTTGGGCACAGGATTGCTCTCGCCCGTAAGCAGCGATTCGTCCAGCTCGGCTTCGCCGCGAACGATTACGCCATCGGCGGCGATGCGGTCGCCCGGACGGCAGACGATGACATCACCGAGGGCCAGCAAGCTGCCGCGGCGTTCTTCGACATCGCCGTTCGGCAAACGCACCAAGGCGGTGTCCGGCTGCAGGGCCATCAGTTCCTGAATCGCCGCCGCCGCGCCGCGCTTGGCCCGCGCCTCGAAATACTTGCCGATCATCACCAGGGTGATGATCATCGCGGAGGCCTCGAAGAAGAGCTGCCCCCTGGATGCCGCCCCCAAGCTGATGAGCATGTATAGGCTGTAGGCAAACGCCGCCGAGGTGCCCATGGCCACAAGCACGTCCATATTGGCGCCACCGCCGCGCAGGGAATTGAAAGCGCCGCGGTAGAAGCGCCAGCCGAGCACGAATTGGATGGGAATGGCCAACACCAACTCGAACCAGGGAGGCATGTGTAGATGCATGGCCGTTTCGCCGAAGGCAAACATGACGACCATCTGCAGCAGAAAGGGTGTCGTCAACGCGATTGCTGCGAAAATCGCCCGCCGCTCGCGCCGAATGTGTTCCGGCTCGCGGGCCGCCTGCTGCTTGCCTTCCTCATCGACGACAAGCTCGGAGGGCACCAGTTCGAAGCCCGCCACCCGGGCGCGCTCAATCAGCGCGGCGTCCACGGCCATCGAGGAAGCCACCGTAATCCGAAGCTGTTCCTGTTGCGTGTCGAACTCGATGTCGATCACGCCGGGCACGGAAGCGAGAGCATCGGAAACCCGCTCGGCCACCTGCTCCGCGCCCAGGTTTTCGACATGATATTCACCGATTTCGGTCCCCACGCGGAAACCGCACCGGCGCACGGCTTCTATGGAGCCCTTGATGTCGATGTGCGCCAGATCGATATGCAGAATCGCCCGTTCGAGTGCCAGGCTCACGGTCGCTTGCTTGATGCCGTCGGTGTTGTTCAGCACCTTCTCAAGGCGAGCCGAGCAGGCACTGCAGGTCATCCCCTCAACAACCAGATCGAGCCGTTGTGTGTCCGGCCCCTGTTGCTCGGCCGGGCGCTGCGCTTCTTGTTCCATGCGGTTTGGCTTTCTCGCTCTCAATGTCCGCCGGCGCAAAGGCGCTTGCACAAAATCGTGCAAGGGCCGGTTCGAATACACGCCCGCGCCCGGATATTAGCATCAAACGTGCTGGTGGAGGCGGCGGGAATCGAACCCGCGTCCGCAAGCGCTACTGCCCGAGGCGCTCTACATGCTTAGCCGCGTCTTGAGTGCGGCGATACCCCGACGGGCAGGCTGGCATCGCCGTTTTGACCGGCTAGCTCTTAACCCGCGGCCACCGGCCGGTTACGCGGGCGATCCTGTGCAAGCGACGTTCCAACCGGGCCACAGGCAATCCTGGCAGGAACGCTGGCGGTCAAGCCGCCAGAGCGTAGTTGTCGTCGTTGGCAACTATTGGTTTTGCAGGCGGATTTACGAGGAACCCTGCGCCTCGGCATGCACACCAAGGGTGTCACGGCCCACGTCGAAGCCATGTCGCCCCCTTAGGTGGAGTATTCTACGTGGAAATGCCGCGGCTGCGCATGCGGCTTGCGCTTTCCCCAAATCTCTGGCGGCCACCTTGAAGAATCGATGAGCAAACACGCGACCGGCGCCGAACGTGGCCGCCTGCTCAAGCTGGCGACCTATGCATCGGTCATCACCGCGGCGATCCTGGTGGCGATCAAGGCCTGGGCATGGCGGATAACGGATTCGGTGTCGTTGCTGAGCTCGCTTGCGGACTCGGGGCTGGATGTGCTGGCGTCGCTGATCACGTTCTTTGCGGTGCGCGTATCCCTGAAGCCTGCCGACCACGAGCACCGCTTCGGGCACGGCAAGGTGGAAGGTCTGGCGGCGCTTGCGCAGTCCCTGATCATCACCGCTTCCGCGGTGTATGTGCTCATGGAGACAATAGAACGCCTATTGAACCCTGCGGCAATCGAACAAGCTCCGCTGGGCATAACGGTAATGCTGGTCTCGGCGGCGCTCACGCTCGTGCTCGTGAGCATCCAGCGGCATGTGCGGCTGCGCACGGGTTCGGCGGCTATCGAGGCCGACGCCATGCACTACAAGACCGATCTTGTGATCAATCTGGGCGTGGCGGCGGCTATCGCGGTGTCGGCCTGGCGATTTGGCCGGCTGGCCGATCCGCTGGTGGCGGCGGCGGTCAGCGCCTACTTGCTCTATGGCGTGTGGAAGATCGGCAAGCAGGCACTGGACATCCTCATGGACCGCGAATTGCCGCAGAAAGACCGCGACCGGATCGCCAGCCTGGCCGAGAGTCATCCCCAAGTGATCGAAATCCACGATCTCAAGACCCGGCACGGCGGCTCCAACTACATCGTGCAGTTTCACGTGCTGCTGGACGCCGAGCTACGTCTGCAGGAGGCCCACGAGATCCTCGACGAAATCGAGCACAGCATTCAGGCCGAATTCCCGGACTGCGAGTTGCTGCTGCATCCGGACCCGCAGGGCTACCACGCCCGGCGGCATGAATTCAAACGCGCCTGAGCGGCGCCGGCGAGGGACACGCGGCCGGCGAGGAACACGCAGCCGGCCCGCGCCGCCTGCTCCGCCTCAGGCGTCAGACGCGGCTCCCACTTCGGGCGGCACTTGCTCGGCAAATGCTTCCCAGGTGCCGCGCGGCTGCAGGGCGGCCCAGTCGGTCTGCGGTTCCAGAAGTTCCGGCTTATCGCGCTCCAGGCGCTCCAGCACGACGCGCGGGATGTTGTCGAGCTGCCCGGAAATCTTGAAGCTGTGCATGCGGCCGAACAAGGCGCCGTCGCGCACTTCCGTCAAGCCCATGCGCATCCATGGCCACCAGGGCGAAGTGCGCATGAATCCGCCGTGAAAGCGCGCCGAGGGCACACTGCGGTCCTCGAGTTCCGCTGCCGGTATATAGAAGATGAAGTGCTCCGAAGGATTGATTTTCGGGCCGGTGGAAGCCTTCGGCCAGCCTTCCGGCGTTACCGGATTGGTGTACTCGTGGGCGTACTCCCAGGCCAGCAGGTATTGGTCGTGGAACTTCTGAAAAGGCAGGATGAACGGGATCGTGCCGGATTCGTCCATCCTGGCGTCGGCGGCGTTCATCAGCGTGTTGTCGTCCGGCGCGTTGCCCATCGAAAAGCGCGGCATTTCCTCGGTGAGCCGGCCGCGGAAGCGGTCGTTGAAGAACGGGAACACTTCCACCCGTTCGCCGCTGTAGGGATTGTCCCAGTAGTCGATGATCTCGCCGCTGGCGAGGTCGGTGAAATAGCCGGCTTCGGTGCCGCGCAGCCAGAGGTGGCCGCTGTCGTCGATGCGGCACTGGATGTTGCCGCAGCCCACATAACCGAACAGGGGCGTCAGCTTGTTCACGCCGATGCGCGCGAACTGCACGCCCTGGTAGCCGCTGTAGATCGGCTTGTCGGCGTAAGTGCCCCAGATCTTGCCGAAGGCATAGAGGTTGTCGGCCGGATTGCTCAAATCCAGACCGCTTGCGCCGCCGCCGGCAGTGCCAGCCGCGCCCGCAGCGGCATTTTCGGCGGTTTCCTGGTTCCCGCCGGGCGCCCCGCAGGCGGCCAGTCCGGCCGCCGTCAAGCCGCCCAGTGCGCCGCCCAACAGGCTGCGCCGACTCACCGCGCTTTCCAGCATCGTACTCAACAACATGACTTCCCCCTCCTCGTGGCCAACGGCAAGATGGCGTTCGCCTTCGCATACACGCACGCCCCGTTCCGCAAGGATATTAACGCCTGACCTTAACCCATAACGGTTGGCGCTTACCGCGATGCTCGGTGCGCGCAACGCAATACGAGATTGCCTTGCGGACGCAGTGGTTTCGTTTTACCTTTGACCGCCGTCGGAAATCTCCCTGCAACCCGCGTGCATGATTGACAAAACTGCAAATTCCTGCCGGGCCAGCCCGGCCGAAGTTCGATAGCGGCATGCTGAGCTACGCGCTGCGCAGGCTGGTGGTGGCCGTGCCCACGCTGCTGGTCATCATCACGGCCTCTTTTTTCCTGATTCGCGTCGCACCGGGCGGGCCCTTCGACCTGATCCCCGACCTCGACCCCGTGGCTGCCGAAAACCTGCGCAAGGCCTACGATCTCGACAAACCGCTGCTCGAACAATATGGCGCCTACCTGCGGCGGCTGGCCAGCGGCGACCTCGGCCCATCGCTGGCCTACCGGGACCGGAACGTGGCCGAGCTCATTGCCGAGGGGCTGCCGGTAAGCGCGCAACTCGGGCTGACGGCCATCGCCGTGGGGCTTTTCGCCGGGATGTTGTGCGGCATTGTGGCGGCGCTGCGCAAGAACTCGGCGCTGGATTTCACGGTCATGGCGGTCGCCACCATGGGCGTGGCCATCCCTACTTTCGTTACCGCGCCGCTGCTGACCCTTTTCTTCGGCCTCTATCTGGGCTGGCTGCCCCTTTCCGGCTGGAACAACGGCCAGTTCGCGCACATCATCCTGCCGGTGACGGCGCTGGCCTTGCCCACCATTGCCGGTATCGCGCGCATCACGCGTGGCTCGATGCTCGAATCGCTCAGCGCCAACCATGTGCGCACCGCGCGCGCCAAGGGACTGCCGGAATGGAAGGTGATCGCGCGGCACGTCTTGCGGCCGGCCTGCACACCGGTGGTCAGTTACCTCGGGCCGGCCATTGCCGGCGCGATGACCGGTTCGGTGGTGATCGAGACGATATTCGGCCTGCCGGGCATCGGGCGGGCCTTCGTGGAAGGCGCGCTGAACCGCGACTATTCGCTGATCTTGGGGATAGTGATCGTTTACGCCACGCTAATCCTGCTGCTGAACCTGCTGGCCGACATCATCTACGGCTACCTCGACCCCCGGGCGCGTCCGCAGTGAGCAGAGTCTCGGCAAGCCACAACGAATCCCCCGGCGCCGCCCAGGCCGCGCCCAGCCGCTCCCCGTGGCGGGACGCCATGTCCCGCTTCCGGCGCCACCGCGCGGCAGTGGCCGGCGCGTGGATACTGGGCGCAATAACGCTGTTGGCCATCGCGGTGCCCGAATTCTGGCCGAACAGCCTCGACGAGGTGAACTGGGACTACCTGGAGTCGCCGCCCACCATCGACAACTACCTCTGGTTCGGCACCGACGTGAATGGGCGCGATATGTTTTCGCGCACCTTCTACGGGGCCAGGATTTCCCTCGCCATCGGCGTCCTCACGACTTTGGTCGCGCTGGTGATCGGTGTGCTCTACGGCGCCATAGCGGGCTACCGGGGCGGCACCCTGGGCGACGTGATGATGCGGCTCGTCGATGTGCTCTATTCCCTGCCGGCGCTGTTCTTCGTGATCATCCTGGTGACCGTGTTCGGCAACAGTTTCCTGCTCATCTTCCTTTGCATAGGGGCCGTGGAATGGCTGACCCTGGCCCGCATCGTGCATGGGCAGACGCTCTCGATCAAGAACAAGGAATACGTGGAATCCGCACTGGCCCTGGGCTTGTCCACCCCCACGGTATTGATGAAATACATCATCCCCAACGTGATCGGCCCGGTTATCGTCTATGTGACGCTCCTGATCCCCATCAACATCATCGTCGAAAGCTACCTGAGCTTCCTCGGGCTGGGCGTGCAGGAGCCGTTCACGAGTTGGGGCCGCCTGATCTCGCAGGGCGCCGACGAACTCGGCACGGCGCCCTGGCTGCTGGTGATTCCTGCCGCCTTTCTGGTCATCACGCTGTTCTGCTTCAACTTCATCGGCGATGGCCTGCGCGACGCGCTGGACCCCAAGAGCCGGACGCGATGAGCGCGCCGCTGCTGGCCTGCGAAAACCTGCGCGTGCGCTTTGAGACGCACACCGGCGAGGTGCATGCGGTGAAAGGCGTGGATTTCGAGGTGACGAAGGGCGATTGCGTGGGCATCGTGGGCGCGTCCGGTTCCGGCAAAACCCAGACCGCGATGGCGCTGATGGGCCTGCTGGCCGACAACGCCGCCGCCAGCGGCAGCGTTAAGTTCAAGGGTCAGGAAATCCTCAACGCACCGCGCGCTCAACTCAACCGGATTCGGGGTCGCAAGATTTCGATGATCTTCCAGGACCCGATGACGTCACTGACTCCGTTCATGCGTATCGGCGCGCAACTGTGCGAAGTGCTGCATCGGCACTCCGGCATGACCCGGCAGGAAGCACGGGCGCAGGCGCTGGAAGCGCTTCGACTCGTGCAGATTCCCGAGCCGGAACGCCGCTTCGGCTTGTATCCCCACGAGTTGTCCGGGGGCCAGCGGCAACGGGTGATGATCGCCCAGGCGCTGCTGTGCGAACCCGACCTGCTGATCGCCGACGAACCGACCACGGCGCTGGACCTGACCATTCAGGCGCAGATTCTGGACTTGCTGCGGGCGCTGAGGAAGCGCGCAACCATCCTGATCATCACGCATGACCTGGGCGTGGTGGCCGGACTCTGCAACAAGGTGCTGGTGATGCACGACGGCCGCATCGTGGAACGGGGCGCGATAGAAGCGCTGTTCCGCGCACCGAAACACCCTTCCACGCGGGCGCTGCTGGAGGCCCTGCCCGGCGCGCCCGGCGACCTTAGCCAGGCTCCCGAAAAGCCGCCGGGTGCGACCCCCGCGCCGGAGCAGGAACTGCTGCGCGTTGAAGACCTTAAAGTGCATTTCCCGATCCGCGCGCGGGCCGGCATGCGCTCGGCAAGCGTACCGCTGAAGGCCGTGGACGGCGTTTCCTTGTCGATTGAGGAAGGGGAAACCGTGGGCATAGTGGGAGAGTCCGGTTGCGGAAAATCGACGCTCTCGCGGGCCATCCTGCAACTCGTCGGCGCCAGCGGAGGGCGCATCGTCTGGCAGGGGGAAGACCTGGCCCGGCTGAGCCGCAAGGCGATGGACGAGCGGCGGCGCGATCTGGGCGTGGTTTTTCAGGACCCCCTGTCCAGCCTCAACCCGCGCATGACCGTGGGCAGCATCATCGCCGAGCCCTTGCGGCGCTTTCACCCGGAAATGAGCCGCCGGGAGCGCGACGCCGCGGTGACGAGCGCGATGCGCGACGTGGGCCTGGACAGCGCGTATCGCAATCGTTACCCGCATGAGTTCAGCGGCGGCCAATGCCAGCGGGTGAGCATTGCCAGGGCGATGATCCTCAAACCCAAACTGGTGATCTGCGACGAACCGGTCAGTGCGCTGGACCTGGCCACCCGCCGGCAAGTGATCAGCCTGCTGCGCAAGCTGCAGAAGAAACACCGGGTTTCGGTGATCTTCATAAGCCACGACTTGTCGGTGGTACGGGTGCTGTGCAGCCGGGTTCTGGTCATGTACCTCGGTCATTTCGTGGAAATCGCCGGCTGTGACGAGCTGTTCGATGCGCCTTCCCATCCCTACACGCAGGCGCTTATCAGCGCGATTCCGGCGCCGGATTTCAAGAGCCCGGGACAGGCGGAGCGAATCATTCTGCGCGGCGAGGCGCCCTCTCCGGCCAACCCGCCTTCCGGTTGCGTGTTCCGCACCCGCTGCCGCTTGGCGACGGAACTCTGCGCCAGGGAAGAACCGCAATTGCGGCCCCTGGACAACGGTACGCAGGTGGCCTGCCATCACGTCTGAGCATGCGGACTTGGTGGCGGGTTCTACAACAACGCCGCGGTGCGGGATATGCGTATGGGCGAGCAATTTATCGACCAGGGGCGAACGTACAATGCGGCTTCACGCACACCCGATGGCCGCCGGCAAGGACAGGAGACGAGCATGCTGATGAACAACTGGTACGTTGCCGCCAAGTGCGACGAACTGAGCCAGGAGAAGCCCCTGATCTCGCGCATGTTGGGACAGAACTTCGTGCTCTACCGCACGCCCGACAACAAGCCGGTATGCCTGGCCAACGCCTGTTGCCACCGCGGCGGTTCCCTGGGGCTGGGCAGACTGGACGACGCCGGCTGCATTGCCTGCGGTTATCACGGCTGGAAGTTCAATCCCGAGGGCCAGTGCGTGGAGATCCCGGCGCTGGGCAAGCAGGCCACTATCCCCAAGCGCGCGCGGGTGGACTCGTATCCGGTGGAAGAACATTTCGATTGGGTATGGGTGTTTCTCGGCGACCTGGCGGAGAAAGACCGTCCGCCGATTCCGGCCAGCGAATTTCCCGAGTTTCACGACAAGGAGAACTGGCGCGTGGTGTCGATGCAGTTCGACGCACCGGTCAACTGGGCGCGCGGTCACGAAAATTCGCTGGACAGCGCCCATCCGGCCTTCGTTCACGCCAGTTTCGGGCGGCGCAGTGCGCCGGAAGTGCAGATCGTGCCGCTGAAGAAAAACGACTTCATGGGCTACAACGCAACCCGCGAGCGCGTGCCGCCCAAGCGCAGCCAGATCAGCGCCGATATCGCCAAGCTGGTGTCCGAGAAACGGGGCAATACCGTGGCCTCGACCGACTACTACATGGCCGGAATATCGCACCGCATCGACATCACGCGGCAGGGCAATATTCGGCAGGTGACGATTTCCGCGCGCACCCCGGTCGATCCCTACAATACGCGCGTCTATGCCCACCAAGCGCGTAATTTCCTGCTGGACGAGGAGAACGACGAAGCACGGCGCGACGGCATACGGCAGGCTTTCAAGGAAGACCTGGCGGCGGTCGCCAATGCCGAGCCGAAGTTCGTGGCCCGTTCCATGACGCATCAACTCGTGGTCGAGTCCGACCAGCTCGAATCGGCATTCCGCAAGGACTTGCTGGACAAGATCAAGCAAGGCTGGGAAATAGACTTCGACAAGTGGGCGGACGAAGGGCGCTACCGGAACTTCTCGATCCCCTCGCCGGCGCGCAGAAAAGACCCCAAGAACTGGGTGCACCCTCCGGCGCCCACTACTTTCGAGCGCCAGGACTAGGGCCGCACGGGCCCTGCTCCGGAACCCGCAGGCGCTATCGCCAGCCTGAGATTGCGTTATCGCGAGCGCAACACGAGCGCCTTCGGCGCGCCGAAGCGCTGCGCTCAAACCCAGGCCGCAAGAGACCATGAACCGACATCGCCTAGGGCTGGCAGGCGCGGGTTTTTGCAACTTCCTGCCCGCATGAAACCATGAACCGACCCTCCGTGAAGCCCGCACTTCGCACGGGCGAATTCGTGCCGCTGGTAGCGCTGTTGATTTCGCTGGTGGCGCTGTCGATCGACGCCATGCTGCCGGCGCTGCCGGCCATCGGCGAGGACCTGGGAGTGGCGCGCCGCAACGATGCGCAGTTCGTGATTACTTCCCTGTTCCTGGGTCTGAGCCTGGGGCAGATTCTTTTCGGCCCCCTGTCCGACCGAATCGGCCGCAAACCGGCGATTCACCTGGGGCTGGCGCTGTTCATGGCCGGATGCCTGATGAGCATCTACGCGCAGAGCTTCGAGTTGATGATCGCCGGGCGCATACTGCAGGGCATCGGCGTGGCCAGCCCCCGGATCGTGAGCGTTGCGCTGGTGCGCGATCAATACGAGGGACGTCAGATGGCGCGGCTCATGTCGTTCACGATGGCTGTGTTCGTGCTGGTTCCGGCAGTGGCGCCGGCGCTCGGACAGGCCATCATGTGGCTGGGCGATTGGCGCATGATTTTCGCGTCGTTCTTTATCGTGGCCGCGATCGCCTTCGCCTGGTTCACGCTACGCCAACCGGAAACGTTGCCGGCTGCCAGCCGCCGCCCGCTCTCGATGCGGGCCATGGGCAGTGCAGTGTTGCAGGTTCTGAGGATGCGGGCCGCAATGGGCTACACCATCGCCAGCGGGTTCGTATTCACGCCGTTTCTGGCCTATCTGAGCGCCTCGCAGCAGATCTTCCAGGAAGCCTATCGCACGGGGGCGATGTTCCCCGTTTATTTCGGAGCACTGGCGCTGGTGATCGGCGTGGCGTCGCTGGTGAACGGTCGCCTGGTGATGAAATACGGCATGCGCCGGCTTTCAATGGCCGCGATCCTGCTCAGCACTTCGGCCTCGCTGGCGTTCTGGGGCTTGACCTTCCCCTATTCGGGTCTGCCGCCGTTCTGGCTGTTCATGGTCTTCCAGCTCTTCGTGTTCGTGTGCCTGGGCCCGCTGTTCGGCAATCTCAACGCGCTCGCGATGCAGCCGATGGGAGAAATGGCCGGAGTCGGAGCAACCGTGGTGGCTTCGCTGGCCACGTTGGTGTCGGTGCCCCTGGGCGCGGCCGTCGCGCTCAGCTTCGATGGCTCCTTGTACAGCCTGGCGGCCTCATTCGCGCTGTTTTCGGCGGCCGCCATGGCCACGATGAAATGGGCCGGCGCTCAGAGCGACAGGAAGGGGTCGCGCTCGGTGTTGTAGGGCTCGTAGCCGCTCTTCGTGACGCGGAACAGGTCCTCGTTGTGGCCGGAACCCCAGCCGACTTCGAGGTACGGCAGATCCACAGTGAGCGTCATGTTCTCCTCAAGGACATGATCGAAGGAAGAAACGCCGAGGTTAGGCAGCCGTGAAGGATTGTCGTCGTGTTGCAGCCCCACCGAATGCGGCGTCACGAACACCGCATGCTCC
The DNA here is from genome assembly GCF_965221325.1 of Candidatus Foliamicus sp. Taxonomy (GTDB): domain Bacteria; phylum Pseudomonadota; class Gammaproteobacteria; order Steroidobacterales; family Foliamicaceae; genus Foliamicus. Next base: position 1,868,978 of record NZ_OZ244880.1, read on the forward strand.
GGCATGCCGGCCTTGATCATGGTATCGAGGCCGATGCGGCGCAAGGCAGAGTACTTGACGCCTGGCCGAATCGCATCGAACACGGCCTCTCTGGCGAGCTGGTTGGCGCGGCGGCGCTTTTCCAATTCCCTGGTCGGTTCGCCGAAGATGAAGGTGCGCGCGATATCGCCCATGTAGCCGTTGTAGTTGCTCACGCAGTCGATCAGGTAGGGTTTGCCGGCCACCAGCAAGCCGTCGTCCGGAAAATCGCCGCCCGGCATACCGGCAATCACGTTGTTGACGCGATTGCCGCGCAGCGCGCACTCGGCAAGGAAGATCTGCTCCACATCGGTGTGCCGCATACCCGGTTCCAGTGCCTTGATCGTGGCCATGCAGGCTTCGCCGTTGTTCCAACTGCCGAGTTTCTGATAGGCCAATTCCTGCGGCGTCTTGACCATGCGGATGAGCTGAAATACGCCGTAGCCGTCCACGCATTCCACGTCGGGCAGGTCCACCTGGGCGAGGAAGCGGGCGATGCGCATATCGTCCACCGCAACACGGCCTCTGGTGACGCCCTGGGCTTTCAGGGCGCGGGCCAGGCCCCAGGCAGCACTGGCCGCGATGTCGTCGCGAAAGCTGTCGGAGGCCGCTTTCCAGCGCTGCTCCCTGGGCGTGAGCTCGACATCATCGCGAAAGTGGTAATGGCGGGTCACGCCGCCCGACGGCTCTTCCGGCAAGCCGTCGGCATTGAAAGACGCCGCATTCCAGCCGCCGTATCCGTACGGCATGAGTTCGGCGGTTTCGCGGTCGCGGTTGGCGATGTCCCAGGCCGCGGATGATCCCGCCACGAGGTATATGGGCATATCCGGGTCCGGCGCCATGGTGGCGAAACCCGGATACTCGGTGATGAAGCGCTCACCGATAGTGCGCACATTGGTCATGTAATAGACGTTGATGGGGTCAAGCGCGACCAGCCCGGCAAGGCCGAACTGCTCCATCACGGCATAGGCGCGTTCCTTGTTGATCAGCGCAAGGCCCTCGAGCTCCGGCTTGGGCGGAGTGTGCCAGGCCGGCTTGCCCGCCGCTTTCGCTACGTCGGGCGCTGCCAGCGCCGGGGCCGCGGCGAGACCGCCAATGGCCGCGCGCCGCGTGATTCTCGTGGTCATGTCGCTGATCCCCTGCTGCTGTGCCGTCCCGATGATACGCCCATGCGGTGGAAGGCGCTTTGTACAGCCGGGAGGAATCGGTGTCGGGGGGTACCTGACAGCATTGCTTCGTAATGCGCATGATCAAACACAATTTCGCCGCTGTATCGCATCGAGCCTTGGGCTATGCTTCGCATTTGGCCCACTTGAGGCCATAGGTTGGGGGGAGAAGAGTTGGTGACGAATGCCTCAGACAGGAAGACGGTCAGCGCCATCAGGGTTAGTCAATGGCTCCCCGCATGGGATGAGATCGAATGGGAAGAGGCGGAGAACCGGAGCGAGCCCCCCAAATGGTTCTACGTTTTCAGCTTGCCAGCACACGACCTACGCAGGCTCTCAGGCGTTTACCGGAGGACAACGAAGCGTGAAACAAGTGCGCAAGACAAGGGTATCCAGCGCGAGTTAGACCAAGAACGCGCAAGAGAGATTGGCCGATTCGTGAAGTTTGGGTACCCGTGGTCGGACCTAAGTGCGGCAAAGCGGAAGTCTAAAGACTACCGGGATTTACGACAACCCGGATGGCTGCCGACGGCGGTGATAGTGAACATACTTACCCGCGCAGACACAAGGCGCGAACAATATGTGGATGAAGACGATCTGATCCAAGTCAAGGATGCCCAAAGCGGGGCGGCAATGCTCACTCTTCCCCCTGGGCTTTCGCGGCAAACTTGGTCTCCGGCCGAAACTCCGCCGATAGAAATCATTGACGGGCAGCACCGGCTTGCCGCATTCACGGATGAACCACAAGAGGGAAGTTTCGAATTGCCTGTGGTCGCATTTGTCGGCCTGGATCTCAGTTGGCAGGCATATCTCTTCTACACCGTGAACATCAAGCCGAAGAAGATCAACGCCAGTTTGGCATTCGACCTTTATCCGCTTTTGCGAACTGAGAAGTGGCTTGAGAAATTCGAAGGCCACTCGATCTATAGGGAAACACGTGCCCAAGAACTGGTGGACCGACTATGGTCCTCGCAGGATAGTCCCTGGCACCACCGGATCAACATGCTGGGGTCGAGAGGAGCGAAGGGTCTGATGGCGACGCAATCGGCATGGGTGCGCAGCATCATGGCGTCGTTTGTAAAGAGTTGGGAAGGACGCGGGGTCCGGATTGGTGGACTATTCGGGTCCAAGGTGGGTGTTCACAAGACCGTATTGCCCTGGAATCTCGACGTACAAGGGGCTTTCTTGATCTTTATCGGAAACGCACTACGGGATGCGATTGCCGAGACGAAAGAGGATTGGGCTGTTGAATTACGTACGCGCTTGGCCACCGAAGCGGGGGACCCGGCGTTCTTCGGGCAGCACAATCTGCTGAACCAGGACCAAGGGATTCGAACCTTGCTGCAAGTAACGAATGACCTCTGCTATCAGGCAGCGGACGAACTCGGATTAGACGATGTGATCCCTATGGGCGGACTTCAGCAGTCGAGCCACAGAACCATGCATGAAACCATCAAAGTGTTCGCGGAAAACGAACGCTTGGGTCGTTTTATTGGCGCACTTGCGCAAGAGCTAGCGAAGTACGACTGGCGGGCTTCCGGATGTCCGGGCTTGACAGACGAACAAAGGACCTTGAAGGCATCGTTTCGCGGAAGCGGTGGTTACAACGAACTGCGGCGAAGTGTGCTCATGCACCTGAAGGAATCGAAATCGAAGCACGTATCAAACGGCGCACAAGAAGCGTCCCGAGTGCTTGGATATGACCAGTATGCCGACGGATAAAGCCATTGAGGAAGCACTGAGTGTCGCAGCCAGGGAACGTGTTGTTCAAACGTTCAGCAGACTCCGGAAACACTGGGCGAACGACCGGTGGCTGGGCGAACAAAATTACTGTAGAAGGGATACCTCGGAACGAATCAGGAGTGCAGAAGGGACTTTCAAGGACTCGCAACTGACCGACTACATCGGTGCATCGACGATTGGACATTGTTTCGATGGATGGAGCTTCCTCGGTCGCGCCATTGAAGCTGAGTTGGCAGGCGACCCGGGATCCGCACGGCACCTCGGCTACTACGCTGAATTGAGAGCGGCTATGTCCCTATTGGCCTGCGAAGGTATCGGAATATTCGACCGGCACCACGCAGTTGTGCGATCGAACGGGTCATGCGAGGGTTTCGGAAAAGGGAAGCCAACTCACGAGGTAGTCTGGGATGTTCTGAATGCCTGGTCAAGGACAAATGAAAGCGCGGAACGCTTGATGGGCATCATTCGCCCTGACGGCATCCCTCTCGCGCAGTGGATTGGACAGTTCGGTGGATCTGCGCAATTCATCACACACAGTTGGCTTGAGCAGTGGGGCCTAGATCTCGAGCGCCTCAAGTCGGACCGCAAAGCGAGAAACCAGGCGAGCTATCGACCGGCTATCGTAAGCGGATCTCCACCAGCTGATGTCGAGCAGACCATCTTCGCAGTCGATGAACTGTGGACATTATGCGATCCAGGTGGAAGCGGCGGCTTCCCAGTCATGGATCGACATCTACTCAGGCGGGTACTGGTCCTATTGTTCGAACTCAAAGGCGATGGTCTCAAGCCGCCGGACAACATGGGCAAGTTCAAGCGGAGAGTGGAAAGGATGCTGAACGCAATGGACACAGCAGCTACTTGGAAGGAATTCCAGAAATTCCTGACGTTCGAAATGTCTAGAGTGCCTTCGTCACTGCTGGTTGATGCGAATGGCCGTGTCCAAGCGGACCATAAGAGCCACTCAAGGCAGGTCTTGGCGCGGGCAACGCTTCTCCTGCGCCTCGCAACGGGGTCGGTTTCGGATCTATTGAAAGCTTCTGGCTCCGACTTCGAGCGAGAACTCAAGTTCTGGTGGAATGGAGATGCCGTTCGTCGCCGACTATGGAGCCTGGGAGCGGCACCGGAATCTTTCCTAGAGCTCTGGAGCGATGTCGAAACTGCGCTGCGAGTTGCTGAGGAATGGCGGAGATCTCCTGACAAAGAGGCTTCCCACTGGGGATTTTGGACGGCCACAGGAGAGACCGGATGGATGCTATCTTCCTCCGAACGAGCATTCCTCTGGGGCATGACATGATCAAGTACATGGGCTCCAAGCGATCCTTGCTTCGAAACGGGCTTGGCGAGGTGATCAGGGCGGAGTCGAGGAAGAGCAAGAGAGTCGTAGACTTGTTTTGTGGGAGTGCCGCGGTTTCCTGGTTCGCGGCCATTGAGCTGGGCAAGAAGGTTCTGGCTTGCGATTTGCAGGAGTTTGCAGTTGCTTTGGCGGGGGCCGTGCTTAACCGCACCCAGCCAATCGATTTCGTCGCGCTACAAAACGGTTGGCTGAAGGATGCCGAGAAACGCCGCCGGGAGTACGTAGCATGGAGCGAGGCGTCAATGTTCCACCAGACGTGGGAGAACGATGCCAGGTGGCATCGCCAAGCTCAGGACTTGTGCGAGAGGGAAAATGCGAACGAGAAATTGCTCATGTTCAGCCGATATGGTGGTCACTACTTCAGTCCGATTCAAGCATTGTCCCTTGATGCCATGTTGGACAAACTACCGGAAGACAAGGAGCTGCGAGGCGTGTGCTTGGCCGCGACGATTGTGGCGGCCAGCAAGTGTGCCGCGGCGCCGGGGCACACTGCTCAGCCCTTTAAGTCGACTCGGTCCGGATCCAAGCACCTGCGGCAGGCTTGGTCACGGGACGCGTTCCGTGAAGCGGCAGTCGGGCTGAGAGGAATCGCGCCCCTTTGCGCAAGGCAATGTGGCACTACGTTGGTCGGAGACGCAAACGAGATTGCTAGTCGCCTACGGCAAACCGATGTTGTTTTCGTGGATCCGCCTTATTCGGCGGTTCAGTACAGCCGCTTCTACCACGTACTAGAAACGGTCGCCAGGGGGTGGTGCGGCGAAGTTGATGGGGTTGGTAGGTATCCCTCACGGGAGGAGCGACCTCAATCGCTCTACAGTCGGAGCGGGGATTCCTCGGCAGCGATAAAGGAATTACTGGAGTGTTTGTCGAACCGTGGCTGCAAGGTAGTGGTGACGTTCCCCTTGGGCAACTGCAGCAACGGGATGTCGGGTGAGTGGATCGAGGAAACGGCGAAGCAATTTTTTGAGGTGTCACGGCGAACCGTTAAGGCGAGGTTCAGCACACTGGGCGGAAACACGAAGATTCGAGATGCCAGGAAAGAGGCAAAGGAACTGATACTGGTGCTCAGAACGTAAGGGCAGACCAGAGGCGAATCGGCACACCGCGAGGCACCAACGCTGGTGGGCTAGCGTTCAGGCTTCGGCGTATGGGTCGTCTTGTGCGGGATAGTGGGCCTCGGTGACGAGGGAGGTGCGGTTGGGGGCGTAGACCGCACAACGGGCGTCGGAGAGCGCACAACCGGGGGCGTGGAGCGCACGACCGGCGACGGAGAGCGCACTACGGGGGGCGCGGAGCGCACTGCGGGAGACGGAGAGCGCACAACCGGAGGCGTGGAACGCACCTGGGGAGACGAAGAACGCGCCGGAGGCGATGACGAGCGTACCGCAGGAGACGGAGGGCGCGACCGGAATGCGCTGGGTGCGCGCACTGTGGGCTCTGCGCTACCTGGCGTAATTGGAGCGGGCGACTGTGTGGCGACAACCGGGGCTGTCGGCGTGTAGTGTTGCTCGGAAGGGGTCTCCGCCGTTCTCCGAGAGCGCCGCTTCCCGTCAGCGCCTTCCGACCCTCTTGAGGCGCGCGGCTTCGCGCGATCAGCCACGCGGCCGCCGCCGCGGACCAGCCTGGGGCGCGCTGCTAGCGGTGGTTGCACGTAGTACGGCGTGTGGATCACTGCGCGCGGCGAGTAGATCGTGCTCCGGTAGGGGGCGCGCCTTTGTTGCGCCGGAGCCTCGATCAAGACGGCTTCGGGATAGGCCTGCACGTACCCGAAGTTTCCGGAGATTTCGTCCGGCGAAAGACTTGCCGTTTCTTCCCCAGCCTGGCGCAGTGCGTTCAACTCGCTCCGAATCGCCTCGATTTCTCCGCGCAGGCTCTCGGTCTCCTGCGCCGTCTCGTCCATCCGGGAACTGGCGCCGGCGCCCAACTCCTGCATCTCAAGCCGCAGCGCCGCGATTTCCCCGCGCAGCTTCGCCGTTTCGCTGGCGGCACGCTCAGCCTCGGCGCTTGCGAATTCGCGGGCGGCCCGAATGTCGTTGCGCGCAGCGGAAATATCATCGCGCAGCAGTTGTGCTTCCTGAACAGCGCGCTCGAAGTCGGAAACCACCACGTCGCGCTGATCGTCCGCCGCACCGGCCGGGCCGGAATCCTCGGACTCGCCACCGCCGCAACCCGCAACAGCCAGTGCCAGCACAGCAAGCACCGCCATCGCATGCCGGGTCGGTATTTTCACGCCACCAAGTATAGCCCCAACACCAAAACGCCTTCTTGCTGGCACCCCTTGCGGGCTATTATCCCGATCCGTTAATATGCGAGTGTGCGGCGATTCAGGGACAGAAGCGCCCAACGGCTTTTCGATGGCATACACGAGCGCCGGCTCCCGCCGGACATTCAGCGGAGAGCGCGGATGACCAGTCTAGACAGCATTCATCCGGGTGAGCACTTGGCCGAGATTCTTGAGGAACTCGGCGTTAGCCAATACCGCCTGGCAAAAACCATCGCTGCGCCACCCCGACGGATCAACGAAATCGTGCATGGACGCCGGTCCATTACAGCGGACACTGCTCTTCGTATCGGACGAGCGCTGGGTATGACGCCGGAATACTGGCTCAACCTGCAGAAGATGTACGACCTCGATCGCGCCCGCGCCAGCAGCGATCTGGATCACATCGAACCACTGGTGGCCGCCGGTTAACCGACAAGCCGCTGCGCTATGGCGAGACAGGAACTGCGGTTTGGTGGGCGTATCCGGGGAAGGCTGGCGCCGTGCAAACCGCTCGTGTTGTCGGTTCTCGCGGTGGTGGCTTGCGGATGTGCGGAGCAGGCCATGCGCGCCGATTCCATGCCCGCGGGGCGCGAAGCAATTGCTGCAGGCGCCGCCGCAAGCCTGGTGACCTACACCGAAGACAGGGAGGTCTGCGCCGACCGCAACGCCCACCGCAATGCCTACTTCGGCGACCTGCACATTCATACGGCCTACTCGTACGACGCACGCCCGCTCGGCACAAGAACCACGCCGGCCGACGCCTATCGATTCGCCAGGGGCGAAGCTATTCCGATCCCGCCCTACGCCGAGGACGGTAGCGTGCTGATGACGCAGAAACTCAAGCAACCGCTGGACTTTGCGGCGGTTACCGATCATTCCGAGTTCTTCGGCGAAATGACGCTTTGTCTCGACGAAGAAAGCGAGGTGTACCACGTCGATTCCTGCAAGTTCCTGCGCGGGCAAGGCGGCCGCGGGCTTTCGCCCTTCATTCGCATCGTGATCAGCGAAAATCCGGAACGCGTGCCCGAAATCTGCGGTGAAGACGGTTCGGGCTGCGTCGAGGCCTCCGTTTCGCTGTGGCGGAGCACGCAGGACATGGCCGAAGAGGCCTACGACCGAACTTCGGCCTGCCGCTTCACCACTTTCGTGGGTTACGAATACACAGGCACGCCCAACAGCAACAACTACCACCGTAACGTCATATTCCGCAATGACCGGGTGCCCGAATACGCGATTTCCTATATCGAATCGCCCACGGATGTCGATTTGTGGGAGCAATTGACTGCGCAATGCCTGGAGGGCGTGGAAGGATGCGATGTGCTGGCGATCCCGCATAACTCGAATTTGAGTTCCGGCGCCATGTTTCCATCCTATGTCTCCGGCTTCGAATCGAAAGACACGGCGCGCGCGATAGCCGAACTGCGCAATGCCATGGAACCGGTCATGGAGGTGTTCCAGCACAAGGGCAATTCCGAGTGCTTCAACGGGCTGCCGGATATTCTCGGCGCCGAAGACGAACTATGCGAGCAGGAGCAGGTGCGCAGCGCCAGTCAGGAAGCGGCGGCGTTCACCGGCGAACCGCCCACAGTGCGCTTTTGCGAAGAGGGGGAGTCCGGGGTGCGCGGCTTTGTTCGTGCCGGCTGCGTTTCCAGAAACGATTTTTTCCGCAGCGTTCTCCTGACCGGCTTGCAGGACGAGGCCGTGATCGGCGTGAATTCCTACAAGATGGGCGTGATCGCCTCCACCGACGGGCACATTTCCACAGCCGGCGACACGCACGAGCATGACTGGCCGGGGCACCTGGCGCCGGAAACCGACTTCGAAACCCGACTTTCCGACCGCGGGAGCTCGCCGTTCGGGCTGAATGCCAATCCGGGCGGCCTGGCCGGCGTGTGGGCGGTGGAAAACTCGCGCGACGCCATATTCGAGGCGCTGCGCCGCAAGGAAGTGTTCGGCACCACGGGAACGCGCATCAGGCCCCGCCTGTTCGCGGGCTGGGATTTCGCCGAGAGCGCCTGCGAAACCAACGATAGCGCGGCGCTCGGCTATGCCCAGGGTGTGCCCATGGGCAGCGACCTGAGCGGCGCTCCCGCCGGCGCCGGGCCGAAACTGCTGGTCAGCGCCGTCCAGGACCCCGACGCCGCGCAGTTACAGAAGCTGCAGGTCATCAAGGGCTGGATCGATACGGACGGCCAGGCCCGCTACCAGGTTTTCGATGTGGCGGGACAGGAAAACAGCGAAGGCGAAGTGGACCTGCAAACCGGAACCTGGAGCGGCACGGGCTCGGCATCCTTGTGCACCGTGTTCGAAGATCCGCAATTCGATCCGGCCGAAGCGTCCTACTACTACCTGCGCGCAGTCGAGGTGCCCACGCTACGCTGGAGCTGGGCGCAATGCGTCGCCCTGCCCCCCTCGGAGCGTCCGGACATCTGCGACAACAAGGCTCCCAAGACCATTCAGGAAATGGCCTGGACTTCCCCTATCTGGTACCTACCCCAGTAGCCGACCCACGCTTGGCCGGGGGGCGTCTTGCGCTCCCACTCACTAGCCAAAACCGTCCGGATGCGAGCGATTCCAGCGCCAGGCATCCTCGCAAATCTGGTCCAGCCCCTGCGTAGCGGTCCAGCCGAGTTCCTCCTGGGCACGGCTTGAGTCGGCGCACACAAAGGGCCTGTCGCCCGGGCGGCGCGCAACCAGGCTATACGGCACCTGGCGGCCGCTGGCGTGCTCAAAAGCGCGCACCACTTCCAAAGTGCTGTGTCCGCGCCCCGTGCCGAGATTGTGCAGCAGCAAACGCGAGCTGTTCGCAAGCGCCTCAAGCGCCTTGACGTGCGCGCGCGCCACATCCGTCACATGCACGTAATCCCTTATGCAGGTTCCATCGGACGTTGGGTAATCGCTGCCGTATATTTCGAGCAGCCTCGCGCGGCCCGCGGCAACCTGGGCAATGCTGGGCAGCAGATTTTTTGGGGTCCCGCGAGGACTCTCTCCCAACAGGCCGCTCGGATGCGCGCCACTGGCGTTGAAGTAGCGCAAGATCGATATGCGCCAGCCAGGGTCCGAGGCGCGCAAGTCTTGCAGTATTTCTTCCACCATGCGCTTGCTGCGCGCGTAAGGACTGAGCGGCGCAATCGGCGAGTCTTCTCGTAGCGGCTCCGAAGCGCCTGCGTACAGCGACGCGGTCGAACTGAACACCAGCGACTTCACGCCGTGGCGCGTCATCAGTTCGAGAAGACGGACAGAGCCTGACACATTGCTTTCGTAGTAGCGCAGTGGCTGTTCCACAGACTCGCCCACCGCCTTGAGTCCCGCCAGATGAATGACTGCTTCGAAGCCGCCGTCGCCAAACACGCCGTCGAGCAAGTGCCGGTCGCGAATGTCGCCCTCAACGAACGGCACGTCCTTATCGGACAATTCGGCGAGCGCCGTCAACACGCCAGCCGATGCGTTGCAAAGATTATCGAGCAGAACCGGCTCGTGGCGGGCGGCGATCAACTCCAGGGCGGTATGACTTCCGATGAACCCTGCGCCGCCTGTAATCAGCACTCTCACCGGCGGCCGGTTTCCGCCGAGCGAACAGCAAGGTGCAACCGGGAATTCTCCGCGGCGCGATTCGGCGGAAGCCGGCGGCGTTTATCCGCCGGCAGCGGCACCCTCGGGGTTCGCCCGCTGCAGACCTTGATCGCAACAAGAAAGCACCACACCAATAGCTTCATGTCCAGAACAGGCGACAACTTCGCGATGTACAGATTGTCGTAGCGATACTTTTGTATCGGCGTGGCGTGGTAGCCGCCGCGCGCTTGGGCCAGCCCCGCGATGCCCGGCTGAACGCGCAGGCGCAGATCAAGCTCGGGTATATATTGGCCGAACAGGCGCGCCAATTCCGGGCGCTCCGGCCGCGGGCCAACCAGGCTCATTTCGCCCTTGATGATATTCACGATTTGCGGGATTTCGTCCAGGTTGAAATCCCGCAAGATTCTTCCGACCCGGGTTACCCGCGGATCGTCTTTGGAGGAAAACACCGCGCCAGTGGCATCCTCGGATTTCACCACCATGGTGCGAAACTTGAACATTTCGAAGGAACGCCCGCCTTGACCGAGCCGCGTCTGACGATAGATGACAGGCCCCCGGTCTTCCAGCCAGATTGCTAACGGAATCGCGAGGCACACCAGCAGCCAGACGGGCGCAAGCAAGATTGCGGCAAGAAAGATGACGGTAAGATCGAAAGGGCGTTTGTAAAGTGGGCGGAAACACTGTTCGGCGGTCACGCCCATTCGGGGCTGAGCACTATCCGTACCCAGCCCGCTTTCGCAGTTGCGCGCAGGGGCGGAAAGCGGCTGCCTATCAAGGCGCGAAAGACCGGCGGCGTTTTCCTCGCCTGCGATGCGAACGCCGCGCAAGACACTCTCCCAATCGGGCGAAGAACGCCGCGGAGATTGCGGATGCGTAGCGGCTGCGCGGTCTCCAGCACGCGCCCGCCGCTCTTGGTCAGGCACGGTCGCGCGACGCAAAATCGCACATTGACCGAATGCCGCTCGCCCGCGACACATTCGCGAAGCCGGCCCGGCCGCGCGTGACTTCGGGAGCGAGCTCGCCGCCACGGGTCTTGCCACCGCAGCGCTGAAGCATCGGATGTGGATGGCGCTCAAACACGAGAGCCGTTATTCTATGCGAGTGATGCAGGTGAGACGCCGCGAAAAATTCCGGTGGCCGCAAGGCAAGACAGACACTCGGACCGGCCCGCCAAATTGGCAGGGTTCTTGACGCCTGACCTCCTTGGCAGATGACGGCGATGCGTGGGAGCAGCCATGTCGTGCAGATGCAGCCGGAAACCTCGATGAAGCAGCGATGTAGGACCGGAGATGTCTCTGTTAAAACATCGCGCAAATCGCGCAAAGTACCCAAGGCGCCACGCGGGACCCGGGTTTACGCGATAGGAGACCTCCACGGCCGGCTTGACCCACTAACTCGGTTGATGGCGGAAGTCCGCCGAGACGCCCGAACGGCAACCGAGAATCGCCGTGTGCTGATCTTTCTTGGCGACTATGTTGACCGCGGCCTGCAATCGCGCCAGGTGGTCGATTTCCTGCTTGAGGATCCCGCGCCAGGCTTCGAAATTGTTTTCCTGAAGGGCAACCATGAGGCCCTCTTGCTGGACTTCCTCGCCGATGCCGGCAACAGGGACGCCTGGCTGGACGCAGGCGGAAACGCCACCCTGCTCAGCTATGGCATCAAGATGCCGCCGCAGCCGCGCAGCGCGGCTTGGCTGGAATCTGTGCGCAGTGCGTTTTGCGAGGCGCTGCCCGACACGCATCGTAGCTTCCTCAGCGGTCTTGCTACCAAGCATGTCGAGGGCGATTATGCTTTTGCACATGGCGGCATTCGTCCGGGCACTGCGTTTGAAGAGCAGCAAGAGCAGGACTTGCTATGGGGCTCCGAAGAGTTCCTGAAAGCCGGCGAAGACCACGGCAAGATCATTGTTCACGGACACTCGTTCAGCCCCGAGCCCGTTGTGACACGCAACCGAATCGGCATCGATACCGGCGCCTACGCCACCGGGCGCTTGACCTGCCTGGTGCTGCAGGGGGCGGCGCAGCGGTTCCTTTTCTCTTGAGCCATTGAGCACCGCACGGCGGGCGCCTTCGGTACCGGCCCACGCTGGACGTGGAGTAGTGGTGTTTCGGGCGCTGATGGCGCTGGTGCTGCTCGCGCCACTTCCGCTCGGGGCCTACGCCACATGGGCATGGACAGCCGGCGCCGTCGTTTGCGGCGTGCTGCTTGCCGCCTGGGGTGCCTTGGCCCTGCGAGGACTGCTTGCTGTCACCACACCGCCGCCATTCCTGCTATGGGCAACGCTGGCGATGGCGATGGCGATGGCTTGGGCCTTGCTGCAAACCGCCGGCTTCATGCCGGAGACTTGGCATCACCCCATATGGCTTACATCCGCCGAAGCGTTGGGTACCCCCTACCGCGGAACCATCTCGCTGGACCCCGCAGCGGGCCGCGAGAGCATACTCCGCATGGCGGCGAATTCCGGCGTATTTTGGCTGGCTTTTCAGTATGGCAGCGACCCCCGCCGCGCCTGGCGCATCCTGCGCGCCCTGGCGGTCTGCGCATCCTGCTACGCCTCGTTCGGCCTGATAATGACGCTTTCGGACGCTGGGCGTATCCCTTGGTTCGACAATTCGCGGTTCCCCGGGCAGGTGACAGCTACATTCGTGAATCCCAACTCATGGGCGACCTATTGCGGTATCGGCCTATTGTGCGCAACGGCGGTAATCAGACACCGCTTCGCGCGCAGCACGGCCTACCTGGACGGATTGCGCACGCGCCTCTACGTTCTGCTAACCGAATTCATCCCGCGCAACACTCTCTTGCTGGCTGGCTGGCTGGTGCTCGCCAGCGCGCTGCTGCTCAGTCTTTCTCGCGGCGGTGTAGCAGCAACCGTTCTCGCGCTGCTGGTTTTCACATGGCTGCTCGCCTTGCAGCGCCCTCAGCGTGCTCGAGCGCTGGCAATGCGAACATTGGTGACCGCGATGGCGGGTGCGGCGCTGCTCCTGTTGGCCGGAGGAGGCTTGGCGCGGCATTTCGGAGAGGCGGACTCAGACTGGGCGGCGCGCGCGGAGATCTATACCCTCACGATCCAGGCCATAAGAGAAAAACCTCTACTGGGAACGGGACTAGGCACCTACGCATCGATTTACCGCAGCCTTCGCACCGAGGGAATCCGGCCGGGCGTCACAAGGGCTCACAACGACTACCTGGAGCTGGCGGTCGAGCTCGGCATCCCCGCAGCCTTGCTCATACTCGCTGCGATGGCGGCGTTGGCCATCGGCTGCGCGCGAGGCGTTCTGGCGCGGCGGCGCGACGCAGAACTTCCCGCCGTCGGCGCAGCAGGCTGCGCACTAGTAGGTGCTCATTCGTTCCTGGACTTCAGCCTGCAGTTACCGGCGATAGCCGCCACCTTCTCGCTGCTTTTCGGCGCGGCAGTGGCTCAAGCCCGTGGCCGCCTCACGGCCGGATCCGCGAGTGTCATGCGGAATTCTAGGCCTGATGCAGGCTGACCGGCTAGCTTGAATCGACGCCAGGCAGCCCAAGTCCATGAGAATATGTCACCTCATCGAATCCGGCGCAACCGGCGCATTGGAAATGGTGCTTTTGATGGTGGAAGTCCAGCGCAAGATGGGCCACGATGTGTTGCTCGCGTACTCGCGCCGGCCCGGGGCGCCGGCCCGGCTGCGCGACAGGGTGCACGAGCAGGTACGGCTGGTGCATCTGAAGATGCGGCCACTGCCGCTTTTTCTTCCCGTTTGGTGTTGGCGCTACGCACGGCTGCTGCGTCGATGGCGGCCGGACGTACTGCATTCACACGGCTCGCGGGCCGGATTTCTGGGCAGGTTGCTGGCGGGGCGACGCTTGCGGGGGCGCGCGTTCCACAGCCCGCATTGCATATCGTTGATGCATCGCAGTTTTTCTGCTTTGGAACGCGCCCTGTACCGAGGGCTGGAGAGATTTGCGCAGCGTGTCTGCCCGGCGGTGTATATCGCCTGCACGGAACCGGAACGCGCGGTCATCGCGCGGGAAATTGGGGCTCCTGTGCGGCTGCTGGAAAACGCAATCGAGGATGGGCTGGATGCGCGAGTCGAGAAGGGCGGCGCCCGCAGTAATCGTGTGCAGAGGGTAGTTACCTGTGCGCGCATCGCGGACCTCAAGGATCCGGCCCTATTCGCCAGTATTTGCAGAGCGGTGTGCAAGCAACGCCCGGAAATCGAATTTCTCTGGATTGGCGACGGGGACGCGCGTCAGCGGCGCATCCTGGAGGATGCCGGGGTAACCGTTACTGGCTGGATGTCTCGCAGCGACGCGCTTCGGCAAGTGGCCTCGGGCTGTGTCTATCTCTCCACGAGCGGCTGGGAGGGTATGCCGGTTTCCGTGCTGGAAGCAATGTTCCTTGAGGTTCCCGTGGTGTGTCGGCGCGCCGAGTGGAGCGAGCCGATAGTGCATCACGGACAAACGGGGTTCTTGTTCGACGATTCGCGGGCCGCCACCGAAGTGTTGCTCACGCTGGATCAGGCCGGGCGCCGCAAGATCGCCGGAAACGCACTTAAGGCGGCCAGGGAACGGTTCTCCGAAGCGCGCTTCGCGGCGGAATTGGCACGCATCTACAAGCTCGCGCATTGACCGGACCAGCCGCGCTGTCAAGAACTTTTCTGGTGCGCTGTTTTTGCGGCGCGGCCAGCGTTGGTTACAGCCTGCTACTGGCGGACGTGCTGGCGGTGGCGGACATGGGGCGATTCGCAGCTACCGTTTCAGTGGCGGTGATTGCCGCCACTGTCGCCAAGTGCGGCCTTGACGCCTACTTGCTGCGCACTGCCGCGACGCACCCGCAAGGCGCCCGACCGATCACCGTGCGCTGCCTGGCGTTCGCGGGGCTGGCGGGCGCCGTCTTCTGGGCTGTTGGCGGGGGGGCTCCAATCGAAACCGGGTCTGCCTACGCGGCAGCGTTTCGTGTGTTCCTGGCGGGGGTGCCGTTCCTGGCCATGGGTTTCGTGCTCGCGGGTCTGCTGAAGGCCGCAAGTCGACCCGCAGCCGCCTTGCTACTTGAAATGGGCGGCTGGCAAACAGTGATGTGCCTGTGCGCGATTCTGATGCGCCAGACCGGCAGCGACTCCCTGCTCCTGGTCGCGGTCTGTTTCGCGGTCGGCCCCACTCTGCTGTTCGCAGGTTTCTTCTTGATGTCGGAACGCCTGATCTTCAGTAGAGCAGTTTCACCCGACCCGCGCTCGCCCCCGTCGTCCCGCATCCAACTGCGAAATGTCGCGCCTTTTGCAGCCGTTTCCATCTGCCATGTGCTGATCCGGTGGTCCGACGCATTATGGCTAGCTTTCTGGCTGGATGTGGAGGCGGTGGCGATCTATGTCGTATGCACGCGGCTCGCCGGAGGAATTTCCTTCGTTGATCACGCCGTCAATGCTCTGGCAGCGCCCCGCTTCGCCCGCTATCACGCCAGCCGCAACACAAAGGCGCTGCGGACCGACTTCCGGCGCGTATGCATGACTAGCTGCGGCCTTGGCGCGCTCGGCGCCACAGCGCTGATTTCGCTGGCGCCGATCATTCTGGGCTTCTTCGGCGCACCGTATGCGGAGTCGGCCGGATTGCTGCAAACCGCCGCGGTGTTGATGGCCGTGCATGTGACCCTGGTTCCCGTGGGCCACCTTGCGGCCATGTCGGGCCGGGCAATCGATCATTTCAAGGCCAGCGGCGTGATGCTGCTGCTCCAGCAGGCGATCTACTTGCTGGCGATTCCGCGCTTCGGCATGGCGGGCGCTCTACTCGGGTTCGCTCTGCCGCAGGTATTCGCTAACCTGCTCACGCTGGCGCTGCTGCTGCGGCGCGGCGTGTTCGACTCGCCGGTGCGATGAGGCGAAGCGGCCGCGCCCAATTTGGCCGCCGGGCGACCGCCCGGACCCACCCACCGCCAACCCCGACCCTGCCCCGGAAGCCCAGTGCATGAACCGGTCCGCCAAGGCAATGGCGATTACCGGATAGGCGAAGTACCACGCATAGGTCTTGACGAAGTTGTATGCCTCCGAGCGAAACAGGCGGTAGGCAAGAATCATGGCGAAAATCACGAGCACATGGCGTATAGCGGACGGCGAGCGTTCCAGCCAACCGAATACGGCGCCGAAGAATGCGAAGTGCGCCGCAACGCCAATAAATCCGCCCGCCGAGTAGCCCTCCCAGACGCCGGTAAATCCGAAGGCGGTGCCCGGCGACAGAATCATCCGATCCGGGAAGAACTCCTGCATGAGCCATTCGGACAAGGAATCCTCCTCGGGCCGGACCACGAACAGCGACCTCAGCGCCAGGCGGTAGCCGTCATGGGGTAGTTCCGATTCGGGCGACGACATCAGCAGCAGCGTGTGGCGTATCCAGTTCACGTACTCTCCGTAATCCACCGCCACGGCATAGTCTCTTGCGAGCAGAAGGAGATAAAGCAGAGGTTTGAAAATCAGCGTCGAAGCAATCGCAGCCACCAGGAAGCATGCGGTCGCCAGCGGGCCGATCTTGCCGAACCTCTCCAGGCAGTATGCCCCGGCCAGCACGACGATCATCAGGTCGTACCGCGATATGGTCAACAAGCTGAAGAGGACGCAATGGGCGAGCAGCACGATGAGCAATATCAGGTCGCGCCGCTGCCCAAGCTTGAAGTGGCGCAGCAGCACGAAGGGCAGGCCGACGTTGAGGAGGTTGGCGATATAGAGCAGTTCGGTCTTGGCCTGCAGGCTGCCGAATCGCTCGATTCGATCCATGAACACGAAGTTCAGCGGGCCGATCAGGAGGACTGCGACCGCGGCTGCCACGAAACCCACACCCACTACGGCAAGCAGCACAGCATGACTTGGCAAATGGCCGGAAACACTTCCGGAACCGGTAGCGAGCGGCCGCTTGGTGAGCATATAGGCCAGATTGAACCCGAGCACGGCCGCCACACACATCCAAGCGATCAGGTCCAACTCGCCGCCGAAGTACGATCCCATCTGCCGCCGGGCGATACTCATGCCGAAAACCATGTAGGCCGCGGCGCAAACATTGAAGAAAATGCCAAGCTGCAGAACATGCCGCTGCCGCACGAAGTAGAAGGCGGAGAAGCCAAGTATGGCCGTGAGCAAAATAGCGGTGGACATCATCGGGCCGGCAATGTTCAGTGCACGATCTAACAGACTCCGAGCGGCTGCAAGCGAAGCGCTTGGCTCACGGGTTTAGCGGCGCCGAAACGCGCCAAGGCGTGTAACCGGCCGCGCAATGGCGCTGCGCAGCTTGCGGGCAGCGTGAAGCTGCAACGGTGCTGATACCTGGTCCAACTGCAAACCTCGGCCTCGACCGAGCGAACTATAGCCCTTTCCTGAAGCGCTTGATCCAATTGACGTAAACCCATCTCATGGGGTAGTCGAGACCGAGGCGCGGGGGGCGGGAAGCCACGCCATCCTGCGGCGGCCCGACCCTCGCTGCGCGCAGTATGAATTCCTCTACCGGCTGGCGGTCCACCAGGTGCGCTACTTCACGGGCCTGAAACGTCATCCGCTCAGGCGCCGCCTGCAGCATCGAAACCAGGACGCTGCCGATGTCCGCGGAGCGGTGGATGCGCCAGCCGGTCTGCTGGGTAAGCGGGCTGTCCCGGTAATCCAGGGTGGCGGTGGGCTTGCCGGCCAGCATGGCCGTGGTCGCCACTGTGGAGGGCGTCGTGATGAGACACTGGTAGCGGCGTATGCAGCGGGCGAACGAATCACTTGCATCGTTGAGGTCCGCCGCAATGCCCAGCGACGCCAGCAGCTTTGCGTCGCCCGTGCGGAAGCGGTACGAGACGCCCAGGCGGTCGAGAGCGGTAATCGTGAGCGCAAGCAAACGTTTCAGGCGAGAACGTTCTGCGCCGTCAAACGCGGGGTTGCGGGCGGTAGCGACGAGAAACGATCTCATGGCGGTCTGGGGCGCTGCCCGTTCAGCCCCTGCAGGTGCTGCCTGTTCGACACCGTCGTGC
Source organism: Candidatus Foliamicus sp. (assembly GCF_965221325.1). GTDB lineage: Bacteria > Pseudomonadota > Gammaproteobacteria > Steroidobacterales > Foliamicaceae > Foliamicus. The sequence goes on from NZ_OZ244880.1 coordinate 1,887,061, forward strand.
CCGCCTCGGTTCCCGTCCTTGCACACGTCCGAGAGCCTTGCGCGCGCCGGCAGCCAGGCGTGAGTTTGTACGCCAAGGGCCGTCCATCGCGTGTGCGTCCAGCGGTCAACGCAGGCCACATGCGAATAGAGCAAAGGGTCCATTTGATACAGTCGGCGCCGCCGGTGGGCCGGATTGTGGTAGGCATTGGCCAGGTCGAATATTCCATCGAACAGGTACACCCGCGGTATGCCTCTGCGCATGGCCGATTCCAGCACCCAACGGGCCGCTGCGCTGGTATCGATGGTGTTCACGACGGCCCCGATACCAGCGAGCTTTTTCGGCAGCGACACAAGATTCACCGCACCGAAGCGCGCGACCTCGCGCAGTCGGCTCAAATTTACGCCCAAGGCGGCCACGTGCGCGGGCGGCTGCAGAAAAAGGACTTTCAAGGCTCACCCGAACCTGGCGCAACGTCCAGACTAAAGTCCGAGTAGATCCGCCATCAGGTCCGAACGGCCAGCACGGTCGGCGGCGGCGGCGGCCAGGAGCGCGTTCCGGCGCCACGCTTCGCGCGCCTTGTCAGTCACCAAACCTCGCTGCCGATCATCCAGTTCATCCCACACCTTAAGGCCGGCTTCCAACGTCAGCAGCAGCATCCCGTGGTTGCGGTCCTCGCGCGGCCCGCTATGCAGGGCAAGCTTCAGCGGCAGGGCAAACTCTGCTGTGGGCGCGCTCCGCAATAGACGCACTTGCACCAGGCGCATCCAGCCGTAGGGATCCATCGGCGCTCGGCGCAAACCGGCAATTAACGCGGCCTCAGCCCTAGCCAGACCATCGTCCCGCGACCCGGCGGCGCCGGCTTCCACGAGCAACAAGTGGCCAAGCGCGGCTTCCTTGTAATTTGCGGCGGCGCCCCGCCAGGCAGCGGCGTCCTGACGCGAGCGCGCGAATCGGCGCAGGGCTGGAGCCGTGACAGATTGGCCGTTCTCGATCTGCCGGAGAGCGGGATCGCCTATAGTCTGAATCGCACCGCCCACGGCTGTCGGCAGTGCCGCCAGCATCACTCCAGCTCCCAGACCGACCGCCGCAGCGCCAGCCAATACCGGAGCGCGAAACCGGACTCTGTAGCTGAATCCAGGCATGTCTAACGGGCGCGAGCGTAGTAGCGTCCGAACTTGGAGTACGAACCCAATGGATAAACGCCGTAGGGATAGCGGGCGCCCTTGCCGGTATGCGCCATACTCAACACCACGCCGGCCACTTGCGCTTCGGAATCGAGGATTTGCTTGAACCCGGCCAGCGCCACCTTGCGCGCGGTTTCCGCCCACCGCACCACGTACACCGTCCGGTCCACTTGCCTGGCAAGCGTACGAGAATCGGAAACAAGCAGCGAAGGCGGCGAATCCACCACGATCATTTCGTACGAATCCCGCAACGGTTGCAGCAGCTTCGACAGCGAACGAGAACGCAGAATATCGGTGGGCACATGACCCACGCGCCCGGCCGTCAGCACGTCCAACCCCGATGACTCGTCGCGCTGTATAGCCTGTTCGGCGGACTTCAGTTGTCCGGTCAGCAATTGGGCAAGGCCCTGCTTGTCGGACAATCCAAGCCGTTTGCCGACCTGACCATGGCGCAGGTCGCCATCAATCAGCAGCACCTTGCGACCGCTCCGAGCGATCAGGCGGGTCAGCGCGATCGCGATGAATGTCTTGCCTTCTTCGGCCACCGAGGAAGTAATCAGAACAGAGGTGCATGAGGACTCGTCTGCATCGGCAAGTAACAGCCCGGTATGCAGCATCCGCAGCGATTCGGCGAACTCCGACATCGGTTCGTCCAGCACCTCATCGACCAGCTTGCCATCGCCCTCCTTAAGCTTCGGAACAACGCCAAGCACCCCGGAATTCATGGCAGTCTCGATTTGTTCGGAATCCCGGAAGCCGCGATTGAACAATTGCTCAACCAGGAACACCAGCAGCAGCGCGAGCAAAATGGACGCTACCAGCGTGATCGACATGGCCGCGGCGACATTTGGCCACGCTGGCTCGCTGGGCACCGCGGCTCTGGAGATAATTCGCGCATCCGCGCTGAACAGGTCCTCCTGCTGGCCGGTTTCCTTCCAGCGCGCCAGGAAAACATCGAACAACCCCTGGTTAGCCGCCGCTTCGCGCTCCAGGACGCGCAGTCGCGCCTGCGCGGTGGTCAGCCGCGAAGCCTCCTCCTTGAGAGACTCAAGCCGCTGCGCCAGTGTGCGCTCGCGGGTTTGCGCCACTTCCAAATCGTTCTCCAATCCGCGCACGATGCGGTCAACCTCAATCGCGATTTTGGCGCGAATATCGGACAACTCCGCGGTAACGTTAACCATCTGCGGGTGCCGCGGACCATACTCGGACGCCAACTGCGCGACCTGGCCTGCCAATGTCGCCTCCTGCAGGCGCAGGTTCTGGATCAGCGGCGCGGCCAGCACTTCCGGCACGGCATAAATGTCCCCGTCCGACCGCAACTGCTCGCGGGCCTGGCGGAGCTTTGCGTCGGCTTCTGTGCGCGTCGCCTGCGCAGCGATCAGTTGAATGTTGAATTCCGATATCTGCTGCTCGATCAAGGTCGTGTTGCTGGCTTGCGTCAATCCCTGAGCCTGACGGTAATCCTCAACCGCCCGGTCCGATTCCTCCACTTGTTCCCGAAGGGCCTGAACTCGCTTATCCAGCCACGCAGCCGCTTGTTCCGTAACGCCGAGCTTGTCCTGAAGCTGCTCCGCCAAGTAGATTTCGGACAGCGTATTGGCGATCGCTGCGGCCAGCACGGGGTTGGTGGAGGTGGCGGCAACCGAAACCACGCGCGACACACCGACCACTCCCACATCCAAAGCTTCCAGCAACTCCGTAACCGTGTCGCTGCGGATCAGGTCGGCCTGCTCCGGAAATGCCTCAGCAGTGGGGGCCGACCCGGCAAAAGCGCCACGCAACCAAGAGCCGAGCTTGTCCAGACTCGCGCTCCAGACCGACGGACGCAAATTCCGATTGAATTCGGGATTGTCCTCAAGGCCAAGCTGGCCTACGACCTTTTCGGCCAATCCCCGTGATTTGAGTACCTGAACCTCGCTTTGCAGAGTTGTGCGGTCGGGGCGCAGTGCGTCGATCACGTTCTCGATTTCGACCACATTCGAGGTGCGCGTACCGATGAAAATCTGCGTCTCGGCGGTATAACGCGGAGCGAGCTGAAATACGATCAGCGTGGTGACGAGCATCGAAATTGCGACTGTCGAATAGATCAGCGCCCTGCGATGCCAGAGCAGGCCGAGTATATCGGGAATGCTGGGCTCGGGCGCCGCCGGAAAGCCGCGATTCTGGGGCTCGGTCAAGTCGGTGTGCAATCGTCGGGATGGGAGGAATGTCGATGCATATTTCCGGACCGCTTCAGAAGATGCGTTCCTGGACCGTTATCACATCGCCGGGAAAAACGCTGTCGGTGACCGATATCGATTGCGCGGTGCGCCTGGCGTCCGCTGCGCGAATAACCTCCACCCGGTTCTTGCGGGCTCTATAGGTAAACCCGCCGCCGATAGCAACCGCTTCGTTCACCGTCATGCCATTCACGTAAGGATAAGAACCGGGGTTGTTCACCTCCCCGAGAATGTAGAACGGGCGGTATTCCAGCACTTCTACTCCAACCCGAGGATTTCGAAGGTAGTCGGGCCGCAGTGCGTTCACCACCATCTGCTGCGCTTCAAGCACGGTAACGCCTTCCAACTCCAGGTTCCCCGCCAACGGCAGCGCGACGGAGCCCTTTTCGTTTATCAGGAATTCGCCCGATAAGTCCTCGTGCCCGTAAACCGTGATACGGATGCGGTCGCCGGGTCCCAGCGCGTATTCGGAAGCCGAACCGGAGGATTCGGCGCCCACTGGAGCCACATCACCAGTCTGGGCGGTAGCGCTACTTGTGGGGAGAACCGCGTAGCTTAGCCACAACACGACCGCACACGCGGCATTTTGAAATGTCACTCGCCGCTGTGCCGCAAACTCCGCCGAAACACTAGAGCTGGAAGCGCACATCCAAGTACACGAAATTCTTTGTGTAGTCGTCCCGATCGAGACTTGAATCCCGCCGCTGCATGCGATAGCCCAAGTCGATGTGCATCGTCCTGCTGCACAGCCAGGTGGCTCGAATCAACAGGGTCCGAATATTGTCCTTGCGCTCGATCCCAACGTAGCTGTTACGAGTCACGCTAGCGTCGGCGCCTAGCAGCAGGTTGCGGCGCAGTTCGTGATCCACGCCCAATTCCAATGCCGAAGAAAAGTAGCCGGAGGCCTGCCGCAGCGTCGATTCCCCCACCGTACGGCTCGCGCCGCCGCGGATTGTGGTGAGCGGCGTGACGTTCCAGGTTAGCGCGCCGCCATAACTCGCTCCACTCACCTTCGGCAGGCGGTCGTCGCGATCATATTCCTGCCTTCGGTGGCCGCCGAACAGGTCCAAGGCAAGCGCCGCAGCCAGCTTCAGCCGCGCGCCAACAACTATTTCCGTTCCGTCAGAATCACGGCGATAGCGATCCTCGCCCTGCAAGCGGTCGTAGCGGCGGATATAGCGCGTGGCGCGCAGATATCCCTCAAAGTCCGGCGTGAAATCCCAGCCGGCCCATGCCGAAACGTCGGTCTCGTCCCGGTCGCGATCGTCCTGCACCAAGCGGTCACCCGTCACGCTGTCAACGGCGTCGTCGTAGGCAATGCTGGAATAGTCCGCTTTCGCGCCCAGGCTCAGTCGATTAAGGCGCCGAAATCCTTCCACCCGGGCGCCGGAAACCAGCCGGGAGATGGGCTCTGCAGCCGTTCGCGGCGAATCGGGATCGCCGCGTTCCTCGTGCAGTTTGCGGGCGCTTAGTCCGCCACTCAACCAAGCGTCGCGGGCGATGTCCAGGCGGCCCTGTGTACTCGCAAACCAATTGGTGACGTTTTCCTCATCGGCGCTGGAGAAGTAACTCGCGTCAAGCCCGGCGTCCAGTTGAATTTCGTGATTGCTCCACTGCGAAACTCCGAACAGGCGCGGACGGACGAAACCAATTTCGTCCTGGGTCTTCCCGCCGGGCAGCCGGTAGATGTTGTTGTCGTCTGCCAACCCCAACTCAAGAGATGGAAACAGCAGAAAGCTGCCGCTTCTGATCCCCACCGGGTCGTAGCCTGCGCGCGGGCGGGTGCCAACGTTCCACTCAAGTGCAGAACTGTCCCCTTGAGCCCCTTGGGCCATCGCGTCCGGAGCGCCGAACGCCAACCAGGCCAATAGCCCCGCGAAAAAATAGCGAGGCCTCAACGCGGTAACGGCCGGCGACCGCTGAAAGTACTGTACTGGTGTCGTCATTCAAACTACCCCGCGCTTCTGGACGGATGAGTAACAGGTCCTCAAGCGCGCAAAGAATCCAACCAGCCTACTGTACAGGGCTGATCTGGGAGGGATTTTCAACCGTGGCCTGGAGCAGGACCATCCTTTCGTCGGCATCTTCGCGCGTTCTGGGGACGCCCCGAAGATCGGGCAAGGCCGTTAACAGCGTGGCTACCGAGACCGCAGGATTGGCGGCGGCCGCGCCCCGCAAAACGGCGTCCACGGATGCCGAACGAGCACGCGACAGCGAGATGGCCAGCGCCGCGATAGCGGTCGCGTAGTCCGCAGCGTCGGGGCCGGCAGCATGCTCGGCGATCACCGCCCGGATAGCGCTCTGCAGCGCATCGGGGTCGTCAGAATGATTGCGCACCGCATCGCGGACAGCAGCGGCCACCGGCGCAGGCACCGTGAACCGCTCCTGCTCAATGCTTACCGACACCGAGCCGTCCGCCTCTTCGGTCACCTCGGTCTGCGCCTGTGCACACAAAAGCGGCATGACGCACATCGCTGCGGCAAATGCAACGCGCGACCTTCTCTCTACTGCAGCCACGTCTCGTCCTCCTCGACCTTTGTACTCCATCCGCGCGTCCGTTAACCGCGCGAATTTGAACGTCAGTGTAGCATACCGGCGGCCACGCTCAGGCTTCAGGAAACAAGGCCACCGGGCTCAAGAGCACTGGTTGATTGCGGCATTCAGCATTGACACGGTAGCGCACGGGGCCACGGCAAGCGGGGCCGTCCGCAGCCTTGTCGGGCGCGTTCGGCGTTCAGTTCGCGAAGTTGCCGAAATCCGCAACGAGCGTCAGACCGAAGGTCCGGCGCTCGCCGAGGTATGCGTTGTATTGCCTGTTGGGCACGCCCACGGTCGCGCCGGACACGTAGAGCTCGTCAAACAGGTTGCGCACCCAAAGCTGCGCCTCGTACCAACCCCCAATAACGCCGACGCTGGCGTTGGCGATGGTGCGCTCAGGCACCCAAGCCAGGTTCATCGCATCGGCGTATTGCTTCGATTGGTATGCGACGTCGTAGCGGATGAAATACTCCTCGGCGAACCCCACGGTCATCTCGTCACGCCACTCGGCGCCGAAAGCCGCTTGCCACTTCGATTGACGCTGCATCTGATTGCCGCCGACATGCCCATCAATGGGACACACGATGTCGTCGCAGACCGAGGGAAACCCGCCCCAGCGCTTGTCGAAGGTGCCTTCCTTGTACTTGGCGTCGCCGAAATAGGCGGATCCGCTCACGGTCAGATTCGAGGAGAACGCATAAGCGCCCTCTAATTCAAATCCCTTGGAACTCACATCGCCCAGATTGGCGGTCAGCGAAAGCGACAAGTCGTCCGGGTTGCCCGGGTCCTGCGCTCGGATCTGCACATCCGACCACTCGATCCAGAACAGCGATCCATTCAGGCGCAACTTCCCGTCCCAGAGGATGTTCTTGGAGCCGATTTCGTAGGTCCAGTTCTGATCCTCGTCGAAGGTGCGGTCTTCGACCCGCACGGATGAGGCATTGAAACCGCCCAGCTTCACGCCCTTTGCAAGCGAAACGAACAGCAGGCGATCGTCGCTGACATCGTATTCCAGCGTAAGCCGCGGCGTGAACGACGAAAACTCGTCCTCCAGAACCACCCCCGTGAACACCAGGTTTCCGCCTACCCCGGCGGACGGTTGATTGCCCTCGAACTTGTCGGTACTCGAGTAGCGCGCCTCCACGCCGATGCGCGCCCTGTCGTCCATGAAGGCATAGCTGATCTCGGCAAACGGAGAGGTGGTCTTGTTCCTGTTCACGAGGCGCCTGAGGTTCGCATAGAAGAGGAAGGCCGACTGATCCAGGATATCGACCGGCTGCGTGGGCACCGCCGTCAACGCGGGCAGGCCGGTGAAGTTGGCGGTATAGAAATCACGGCTCTTGGTGTAGAAGTATCCGGCGGCAGCCCGCAAGGGTCCGCCCGTGTCCCACGACACCCTGATCTCATGGGAATCCACTTCGAAGTCGCCGATCGGGCCGCTTTCGAAAATGCAGCCGGGCAAGGGCGGCGTGGCGAACGGGCAATCCGGCAAGAGGTCCTTGTAGCCCAGGGTCTTGGTATCCGCCTCCAGCCTGCCGTATATGTATTCCACGGCTATCGAATCACTGACGGCCCAGTTGACCGAGCCGCGCGTGAACTCCGCATTCAACTGACGCGCGTATCCTCGCGGGTCGGTGGGAATGCTGTCCACCCAGAGTTCGCCGCAGAAGAGGCGGTACCATTGGCCGCCATAGCCGAAGCCTGGTCTCCCCGCCGGCCGGACATCCGCATTCCATTGTCCGCAGTTCAGGAACTGGCTGTCCGCGCCCAGTTCGGCGAAGAAGTTCTGCGCTCTGTGTTCCCTGTCGAAGTCGTAGTCGTAGTAGGCAAGGTCGATGGTCAGGGCGTCGGCGGGCGTCACGCGCAGGGCGAGACTGGCCACCGCGCGCTCGTATCCGCCCAGCCGGCCGTTGCTGCCTTGGTCGAAGCCGATGTCCGCGAACGGATGCGTATTCTCCCAGGTGCCGTCGAACTCCGAGTAGTCGTATCCCGCGAGCACCGAAACCAGACCGGGGATAATCGGTCCCGACACGGTGCCGGCCCAGTCCTGCCGCGAATGGTTGCCGGCCACAGCTTGCCCCCGCAGGTCCCACTCGTCGCTGGGCCTCCGGGGAATGTAGTTGATCGCGCCCATGAAGGCGTTGCGTCCGTAGCGGGCGCTTTGCGGGCCCTTGACCACCTCGACGCGCTCCATGTTGGCGAAGCCCAGGTCGGTGACGTAGCTGCGCGGCAGATATACGCCGTCGAAGAACACCGAGACGTTCTGCTCGCCGGACTGCAAAATCGACACTTGGGTGGCGCCGCGCACCACCGGCGTGGTCCCGCCCTGGCCGCCGAAATCCTCGAAGTTGAATCCGGGCGTGAACAGCGCGATATCGCGCATCTCCTGGATATTGCGCTTCTGCATTTCCTCTGCGGTGAATGCGGTAATCGCCAGCGGGATATCCTGGATCGCCTCTTCGCGCTTGCGCGCCGTGACAACGATCTCCTCCAACTGAGCCTCCTGGCCGAATGCGATATCGACCTGGGCGGGGCCGAACAGGATTACCGCGGCGGCGGCCAAGCCGGCAGGAAGTAGATTCAAGCGGTTTGCCATGACATGTGCTCCTATCTTGGCGATATCAAAAGCCGCCGGGGCATCCATGCACACGGCGCGCTCGTCGTGAACTCGACAAGGCCAGCAGCACAGCCGGTACTCCCGCTTGCTTCCGCCTCCCCCAAGCTCCCGCCAGAGTATAAACCCCGACTCTCCCCGAACCATTGGGTGGGCGGCAATGTGGCGCGCCCGGAGAGATTCGAACTCCCGACCTTCTGGTTCGTAGCCAGATGCTCTATCCAGGCTAAGCTACGGGCGCGCTGCTGCAAATTATATTAGGCTGCGGGCGTCGGTCTCGGCGCCCTTGCGCGCCGCATCGGGAGGCAGGTAGATGCCTTGGCTGTAGAAGCGGTCAAGCGAGGCCTTCATGGCCGCGAAGTTCGCATACGGGTTGTCCTGCGGATCGCCGGCCCAGAGATCGCCGGGCAGGCCGTACCCCTTCTCGTACCAGTCCACGTAGCTGCGCGGTTCATCCCAGACCATCAGGTTGGCCGCGGACTTGGCGCGGTAACGGCGTAGTTCGGCCAGGTCCAGGTTGGCCTGGAAGCTGACCTTGCCGGAGGTGTCGGCTTCGCCCAGCAGACGGCCGTCGTAGCTGATGATGCGCGTATAGCCGCGCAGGAAGGTTCCGGGATGCACGGCGTGCGGGTCGAAGTATTCGCCGCCTGGACGTGGCGCCAGGATGTAGGCGCCGGCGTCGTGGGCGCGGGTCATGCGGCACTCCTCCCAAGGGCGCCGGCCGGCGCCATGCGGGTCGGAAGTGCAGTGGATGATGACCTCGGCGCCACGTTTCGCGAGCATGTGCGCGGTTTCCGGCACCGTGTGGTCGAAGCAGACCATGGCGGCGAGCTTGCCCAAGGGCGTATCGACAACCGGAAACAGCGCGTCATAGCCCAGTTCCTCAACCAGACGCGAATAGATGCTGCCGGGCGTGGTGTCGGGCAACTGCCCCCAGATATCGGCGCAGTGCAGCTTGCGGTAATGCAGAATCAGATCGCCGGAATCATTGAGTATGAAGGCGGAGTTGAACACGCGCTCGGGGAAGCGCGGGTCTTTCTCGAACGTGGAGCCGGCCACGTAAACGTGGTTCTTCTGGGCAAACTCGCTCAAGACGTCTGTTTCCGGCCCCGGATAAGTGATTGCGATACGCTCCAGGGTCTTCGGCGTGCGCTTGCCGAAGCCGCCGGAGCCGGTCATGAAGAACTCCGGAAAACAGACCAGCCGCACATTGGGTATGAAGGCGCTGCGCGCCGCCAGGCCTACTGCTTCGTCGAGGTTTTTCTTGAGGATTTCGCCGGGATTCGGCGTGTCCATGTGAATGACGCGGAACTCGTTCTGCACCAGCAGCGCCGAATACTGGTCCTCTCGGGGACCGTCAACCCGATTGGCGTCCGCTTGCGCCAATATGCGCCGCTCGGCCTCGGCGCGCCATCCCGCCCGCGTGTCGGGCATGGGCCGGGCTTGCACCGCATCGGCCGCGGCGGCCTGCCTGTAGCCGGGGGCGTAGAGCATGCTGCGCATGTAGACAGGCTGGTTCATGAACAGGGTGGAACGCTTGCGGCGCAAGTACTGGATGCTGAAATCGGGGATCAAAAAGCTCTCGCCCTGCCCTGCCTCCTCGTAGTTCTGCTCGTCGTGCAGATAGAGCGCCGACGCGCAGGGCAACCTGACGGCAAGCTCGCCGCTCCCAACAGAGTGCGGAGTGGCCACCGCCACATAGGCCGAACTCTCGTAGGCGCGCGTGCGCCGTGCCCGTTGGCGGCTCTCGAAGCCCGCATCGCGGCGCTCCCGACAAGGGTTCAGAAGCACTTCGGCGCCGTTGTAGGTCAGTACGCGCGCATAGTGCGAATACAGAACGTCTTCGCCGGTGAGCAGACCCAGGCGGCCCAGCGGTGTATCGGCCACCGGCAGTTCGACCGGATGTCCCAGCTCGCAGGCGGAGTCGCTGAACCCTTCCAGGAAATCCGGGGTTATCTTGGGGCAGCGCAACGCGGCGGCGCCGTCCGGACCCACCACAAAACCTATGGTTTGCGGCTTGCCGGAATGCGCCGCGATCATGGGCGCGGCGCCCGCGATATGGATGCCGAGCCGGCTTGCGGCAGCGCCGATTTCCGCCAGCACATCGCTCTCTGCCTGCAGCCGTGGCCAGTCAGCTTCGCCCAAGGGCAGCAGCAGCAAGGCGCCTTCGAGTTCGCCAAGCTGCTGTCCCGCAGCCTCGGCAATACTCGCAAGCCTCTCGCCGGCGGTCTCTACCCGCCAAGGTTCCTGGGTAATGATCAGCATGTTTGTCCCCTGAATAAGTCCCATTATCCACCGCGGAACGGATCGCGCGCCAGCCGGGTGACGTTGTTCTGCCATCCGCGAGGCAGCATACGCCCGCGCAGCGCGCGCTTGCCCAGGTAGTTTTCCAGCGCCTGTCCGCGCAAGGTCATCCTGCGCTCGCCGCAATGCACTATCAAACGGTCGCGCGCAGCGATCACGGTTGCCGCAGCCAACCGCTCGCCGTTCTTCAGCGCCATGAGCAGCACGCCGCGCCCACCGCCGGATTCGGGCAGTTCCGCCAGCGGAAACAGCAGCAACCGGCCGCTATCCGAGACGGCTGCAACCAGGCTGTCGGCGTCAAGCGCCGGTGTCGGCGGCAGAGGCTCCGCGCCCTCGGGCAGATTCAGAAACGCCTTGCCGGCGCGCGACCGCGAATAGAGCCGGCCGGTGCTCACGACAAAGCCATGGCCACGGTCGCCGCATACCAGCCACCGCCCCTTGGGGTCACCGCCCATCAGGCCGCTCCAGGTGGCTCCGTCAGCCACGTTGAAGCGGCTGGAAAGCGGTTCGCCGTGAGTCCTCGCCGATGGAAGGCTGTGGGCCGGGAGCGTATAGACCCGCCCCTCGCCACTGAGAAAAACGACCTGTTGATTGGACTTGCAGGGCAAATCGCAAAGCAGTTCGTCGCCCGGACGAAAGTTCAGCGCCGTGCTGTCGAGCTCGTGCCCCTTGCCGGCGCGCGCAAAGCCGTGGCGGGAAAGCACCACGGTGATCGCCTCGGCAGGAGTCAGGTCTTGTTCCTGAAAGGCCTGCGCCGGCGACGCTTGAGTCACGATTCGTGTGCGGCGCTCGTTGCCATGCACTTGCGCGAGCTCGCGAAATTCGGAAATCATCAGCTTGTCGAATTTCGCGGCGTCTGCCAGCGTTGCACGCAGTTCCTCGCGTTCGGCCTCCAACTCATCCTGTTCGGCCAGCAGTTTTTCTTCCTCGATCCTGGCCAGGCTGCGCAATCGAATATTGAGTATGCCGGCGGCCTGCTCGGCGCTCAGCTTGAAGCGTTCCATAAGCCGGGCTTGCGGATCATCCTCGTAGCGGGCGATGGCGATGACATCGTCGAGGTTGAGGTAGGCGATCATCAAGCCTTCGAGTATGTGCAGGCGCGCGGATACCTGCTCTTCGCGGTGCTCAAGACGGCGGCGCAGCGTGGTTCGACGAAAACTCAGCCATTCCACAAGCATTCCGCGCAGACTGCGGACGCGGGGGCGTCCGTCCTGCCCGATCACATTGAGGTTCACGCGCAATGACCGCTCCAGGTCGGTGGTGGCGAACAAGTGCGCCATCAGGGCATCGCTATCGACACGCGCAGAACGCGGTTCCAGCACCAGACGAACCGGGTTCTCGTGATCGCTTTCGTCGCGCAGGGTTTCCAGCATCGGCAGGCGCTTGGCATTCATCTGCCGCGCGATCTGCTCCAGCACGCGGCTCCCGGACACCTGCCAGGGCAGCTCATGGATCACGATTGACGAACCCTCGCGCCTGAAGACCGCCCGCAGGCGCAGCACGCCGTGCCCCTTGCGGTAAATCTCCTGCAGCTCCTCGGCTGGGCTGATCAGTTCCCCGCCGGTGGGAAAGTCGGGTCCCGGGATCAGGCTGCACAGCTTGGCGAGGCTCAGCTTCGGATTGGGAGCCAGGCGCTCCAGGGCCACCGCCAGCTCGCGCAGGTTGTGCGGCGGTATGTCGGTGGACATTCCCACTGCGATGCCCGATGAACCGTTCACAAGCACATTGGGCAGAGGCGCGGGCAGCAGCCGCGGCTCCTTCAGCGTACCGTCGAAATTGTCGATCCAGTCCACCGTGCCCTGATCGAGTTCCGCGAGCAGGGTTTGCGCATAGGCCGTGAGCCGCGCCTCGGTGTAGCGCATCGCCGCAAACGACTTGGGATCGTCCACCGCGCCGAAGTTGCCGTGGCCGTCCACCAGCGGATGGCGATAGGCGAACGGCTGCGCCAGGTGCACCATGGCCTCGTAGCAGGCCGCATCGCCATGCGGGTGAAACTTGCCGATTACGTCGCCGATCGTGCGCGCGCTCTTGCGCGGCTTGGCGGTGGCCGCCAAGCCCAACTCGCTCATCGCATAGACGATGCGGCGCTGCACGGGCTTGAGACCATCGGCCAGGTGCGGCAGCGCACGGTCCAGGATGACGTACATGGAGTAGTCCAGATAGGCCTGCTCCGCGTATTCGGCCAGCGGCCGCGATTCCGCATTGCCGCTGGGAACGAGGGTAAGCTGCGCGCCCGCCATCAGCCGGCGGCCAGATCGCCCTTGTCTTCCAGCCAGGCGCGGCGGTCGGCGGCGCGTTTTTTCGAGAGCAGCATATCGAGCACCGGAAACGCTTCGCCGGTCTCTTCCATTTCCAGGCGCACCAGCCGGCGGGTGGCGGGCGCCATGGCCGTCTCGCGCAACTGCCTAGCGCTCATTTCGCCCAGCCCCTTGAAGCGGGTCACGGAAACCTTGCGTGCGGAGGCACGGCGCAGCAGAGCGTCGCGCTCGGCGTCGGTGAGCGCGTAGTGCGTTTCCTTGCCGATGTCGAGACGGTAGAGCGGCGGCATCACCACGTAGATGTGGCCCTGTCTGACCAGTTCCGGAAAGTGGCGCGCGAACAGGGCGCAGATCAGGGTGGCGATATGTCTGCCATCGGAGTCGGCATCCGCGAGAATGCACACCTTGCGATAGCGCAAGTTGCTCAAATCGGCATCCGCCGCGGTTACGCCCAGCGCCACGCCGATGTCATGGACCTCCTGCGAGGCGCTCAAGTCGGCGGAATCGACTTCCCAGGTGTTGAGAATCTTGCCCCGCAGCGGCAGCACGGCCTGGTACTCGCGATGCCGGGCCTGGCGCGCCGAACCGCCCGCCGAATCGCCCTCCACGAGGAATATCTCGCATTCGTCGGGCACGGTGCTGGTGCAATCGGCCAGTTTGCCGGGCAGCGCCGGTCCGGCCACCGGAGTGCGCCGCGCAACCTTGCGCGAGGCCTTGATGCGCCGCTGAGCGGCGTCAATGGCCAGCCGTGCAATGCGCTCGCCTACCTCCGAGTGCTGGTTCAACCAAAGCGCCAAGGCGCTCTTGGCCGCCTCGGCCGTGAACGCGGCGCACTCGCGCGAGGCCAGCGACTCCTTCATCTGCCCGCTGAATTGCGGTTCGGCCAGCTTCACCGACACCACGAAATTCACTCCGTCCCAAACGTCGGCCGGCGATATTTTCAGGTCGCGCGGCAGCAGCTTGTGGAACTCGCAGAATTCCCTCAAGCCTTCGGTCAGGCCGCTGCGCAAACCACTGACGTGCGTGCCGTGGCGCGGCGTGGGCACCAGGTTGACGTAACTCTCCTCCACCTGGTGGGCGCCGCCGGCGGTCCAGGCCACCACGCAATCCAGGGCCTGACCTTCCTCATCCTCCTGGGAAATTCGCAGCGGGCTGTCCGGCAGGCGTTCGACATCAGCCAATTGCTCGGTCAAGTAGTAGCCGAGCCCATCTTCGTAGTGCCATTCCTCGTTGACGCCCTCGGATTCAGCGGCAAGCGTCACGGTCAAGCCCGGACACAGCAGCGCCTTGGCGCGCAACAACCGCCGGAGCGACGGCAGGTGAAACCCGGTGCTCGAGAAATACTTCGTATCGGGCCAAAACCGCAGCCAGGTTCCGGTGGCGCGTCTGGGCACATTGCCCGCCGCTGTCAGCGCTTCGCGGACCTCGCCGCCGGCGAAGCTCATGCGCCACTCGCGTCCATCACGCCGCACGCGCACATCGAGACGGCTGGACAAGGCGTTGACCACCGATACGCCCACGCCGTGCAAACCTCCGGAATAACGGTATTGCCGGCGCGAGAACTTGGCCCCTGCGTGGAGCCGGGTCAGGATCAGCTCGACGCCGCTGAGTCCGGTTTCCTCGTGGGTATCCACCGGCATCCCGCGCCCATCGTCCTCCACGGCCAGCGAGCCGTCGGCGTGAAGAGTGACGTCGATGCGCTTGCACTTGCCGGCCAGCGCCTCGTCCACGCTGTTGTCGATAACCTCGTGGGCCAGGTAGTTGGGGCGCGCGGTGTCGGTGAACATTCCCGGCCTGCGGCGGACCGGGTCAAGACCGCTGAGAACTTCGATGTCGTCAGCGCGGTATGCGGCCTTCATGCGCGTATCCTGTTGCCAACTGAAGCCTGGCCCGCCATCAGCCCAGGATCCGTTCCCGCTCATAGAGGCGTATGGCGGCATACGCGAACAGCGCCGCCACCAGCAACGAAGACATCACGGATACAGCCAGCATGGATGCTTCGATGGGTTCCGCCTGAGCCAGGCGGGAAATCAGCAAGTGCTGACTGAGGCTCGGGACCGCCATCAGCGCCAGGCTGGGCTTGGGGTTCAGTATCGACGCCACGATCAGCGGCATAGTGGGGATCAGGATCACGAAACCCAGGTAGGTCTGGGCTTCCTTGTAGCTCTTCGTAAACGACGCAACGAGGGTCATCAGCGCCGCGCCCAGTGGTGCAAAGGGAACGAGGATCGCAAAGGCAGCCAGCGCGCTCCCCGCATCCAGGGAGGCGCTGATTCTCAGTTCCTCAATGGAAACAAAGCGCAGCGCGACGCTGATGCATGCCAGGCTCAGCGCCAGTGTCAGGAGCATGTAGCTCGATGTAGCGCTCATTTTTCCAAGCAGCAGGCTGGAACGCGGAACCGGCGTGGACAGCAGCGGCTCCAGCGACTTGCGCTCCCGCTCTCCAGCGGTCGTATCGGTGGCCAGATAGAGCCCCCCGACCAACATGCCGAACAGCAGAAAATAGCTGAGCATGCCGAAAATGTAGATAGACATGTCGTCCGAGCGTTGGCGCGCTGTCGAGACATCGATACTGTCCACGATCAGCGGGCGCATCACGAACGGGTCCAGGCCCCGAGCCAACAGCCGCAGGCTGCCGATCTGCGCGGAATAGGTCCGGATCTCTCCGCTGACGCGCCGCGCGGGCTGGCTGGAAGAGGATTCCGACCTGTCATGTATCACGCTGACGCGCCCGCCCGCGCCGCTCGCCAATTCCTCACCGAACGAATCTTCCACCACCACCACCACGCCCATGGCGCGAGCTTCAACCGCCCGCACCGCCTCGCCGATGTTCGCCAGCGCGTGGTCTTCGGTGGTGTGGATGCCCTGGCTAGCCAGGAAGGCAACGAGGTTAGGGGCGTGTTCCGCGCCGACGATGGGCACCGTGATCGGCTTTTCCACTGACGAGACAACTGACGGGACAGCCTGCGAAATGGTCAGGTTGAAAACGCTTACGCAAACGATCGGGCCGAGTAGAGGACCGAGCACAATCGCGGTGAAAAACGTGCGCTTGTCGCGCGAGTTGTCGAGAATTTCCTTGCGGCAGACCGTGAGTATCGCCCGCATCATTGTTCTTCGCCGCCTACTGCCGATACGAAAATTTCCTCGAGGTCGCGCTCGCCGAAGCGGTCCGCGAGCTGCTCCGGCGTTCCCTGCGCCGCAATCTTGCCGCGGGCCATGATAACCAACTGATCGGCAAGCGCCGAGATCTCCTGCATTACGTGACTGGAGATCAGGATGCAATGCCCTTCCCGGGAAAGTTCCCGCAACCACTGGCGTAACTGGCGAATGGCCATTACGTCCAGCCCATTGGTGGGCTCGTCGAGCAACAGGTAGCGCGGCTCATGCACCAGCGCCCGGGCCAGCGCCACCTTGGTGCGCTCGCCCTGGGAAAACCCACGCGCCTTGCGCTTGGCGACATCGCCCAGTTGCAGGCGCTCCACGAGCCGTCCGATCCGCGCCGCCAGCGTCTTGCGGTCCACGCCGCACAGCAGGCCGAAATAGCGGATGTTCTCGATCCCGTTCAGGTGCGGATAAAGGCCGGCGTCGTGAGGCAGAGCGCCAATGATCTGCCGCACCGCCAGCGGCTGCTCCGCAACGTCGAGCCCGCCGATACGGGCCGTGCCGCTATCGGGTCTCAACACGGTCGAGAGCACGCGCAGGCAAGTGGACTTTCCGGCGCCGTTGGGCCCCAACAGCCCGGTAATGGCGCCGGCGCGCGCGCGGAAGCCGATATCCGACAGCGCAAGCACTTTGCCGAAGCGCTTGCTGAGCGCGTCAACTTCGATCACGACGGACTTGGCTTGCCGGGGAAAGGCACGACGTGCTCAGGGCCCTGGACCGGCGGCACTGATGAAGAAGGGCATCGTGGTCACGCGCTCCAGGCAGGCGCCGTCGAGGCCCTCGGCGGAGCCGGCTGCGAAAAATTCTCTCATCAGGCCCGGAACGCAGCCGATGGCCGCCATCACGTGGCCCTGATCCCGGGCCACCAGGTGCAGGGCAGCGCCAAGCCCACCGGCTATCGTTTCATCCGCGTAGCGCGCCGGCGTGGCGGGATCGTTTGCGCCCGATAGCAGCAGCACCGGGTGATCGCTGACAAGAGGCTGCTTGAAATCGGCATCGACCACACCGCGCGGCCATTGAGCGCAAATTACGCCGAAGGCATCCATGATCGAGGAGCCCAGGTAGGCCTCGGCGGTGGCCTTCGAGCTGTCCGGCGCTGCGAACGGGTAATCCTCGCTGCAAATTACCGAATTGTGCATGGGCAAGCTCAGCGAGCGCTCAAGGCTGTCGGCGATCCTCTCTGCCTGCGCCAGCAGCATATCGAAGCGTCCTTGCGCCGCCTCGTCAATGATCAACGGCAACAGGGAAGCCGATAAGGACGAGTAACTGAACAGGCGGGTTACGCCCATCAGGTACTCGGCATTGACCAGCACCTGTTCCGGCTCACCGCTGTCGGCGTTGATCCGCGCAACGGAAACCGGGGACGTTTCAAGCCTGGACATGACATTGCTGAACGTGCGCGGCAAGTCGCCGAAACGCGCCGCGCAAGCCGCGTCGCGGGCGCAGCGCGCGAAGATGGCGTCGAGCGCCTCCTGGGCATTGCTTGCAATTTCAGGCCCCAGAGCCAACGGCGCCGGAACCACCCCGTCAAGCACAACGGAACGCACATGCTGCGGATAACGACGCAGGTAGTGCTGCGCGACTCGGCTGCCGTAGGACACACCGTAGATATTCCACTGCTCAACGCCGAGTTCGCGCCGCACTGCTTCGAGGTCCCGAACGGCAACCGAGGTCGTGAAAAAACGCGGATCACGGTCGAGGTTGACCAGACAGTCGCTGACCAAGCGCTCCAGCAAATCCGTCTCGGCAATCTGAAAGTCCATGCCCAGCGGAAAGTCGCACTCGAAACCGAGGGCCGAGCGGCCGGTTCCACGCTGATCCACGAGGATGATGTCGCGTTCGCGTCTCGCAGCCGCAAACGCCGTGCCCAACTGGAGATAGAAATCGACCGCGCTCTGACCGGGGCCGCCGGTGATCAGCAGCAGCGGGTCGGGCTGGGGTTGGGCCATCCGCGCCGGGATGCGAGCCACAAAGAGGTCGATGGTTTCACCCTGCGGCGCTTCGGGATCTAGCGGCACGGCAAGGTTGGCGCAGCGGGCATAGAACCTGGAAAGGCCCGGCGCCTCAAGCAGGCAGCCGAACTCCGCAAGACCGGCGCGGGCGTGCGGCGAAGCGAAACCGATTGCCAGCACAACGGCAAGCGCGAGGCTCAGAGATGCGGGGCCAGCGCATCTGACCCGACCACCGATCCTGCCACCGGGAATGCGGCGCACTGGCGCGATAAGGCGCAAGTGGGCGCTGCGGCTCGTCAAACGCAAGTCCACCGACGCGCTCGAAGCAGGCTCGCGGCGCCGGCTCGGGCTCGGCTCATGCAAAGTCCTCAAGCAAGGCCAGCCGCACCGATTCGGGAAGCGCATCGACGCGATGCGCGTAGCGAGGATGCTCGACGCCGACCGCCAGCGCCGCGCCACGCCGCAGGGCGGCAATGGCGTCGGGCGAGAATTCGAAGCGCAGGAAATGCACGGCCGAAGTCTTGTCCGCGTCAGACCGCTCCAGGTCTTCGTCCGCGACCGCCATGCAGCGCGGATATCCTTGCGCCTGCATCCACACCGCGTCTTCGATACCTATCAGTTTCGCCAATTCCGCCCGGCGCTGCTCGGCATCCTCGAATTCGATCAGCATCGTGGCCTTCAGATTGCAGCCATCCGGTATGAGCGGATTGTAGGCGCGCAACTCCTCCTCGATGGCCTCGGGTTCGAAGGTCCGTTCCACGCGCAGAATTTCCTGCAACTGATACTGGATGGTCAAGCGGTCCTCGAACAGCAGGGTTACGTGCTCGCCCACCGCTACGCGGCGGTTTTTCTTGTGTTCGAGAACGCGCGCGCGGAATGCCTCGCGCTGCTCGGCATAGCGCTCCAGGCCCATCAGCTCGGAGCGCCGAATCAGGTTCGACATGGCGGCGCGGCGCGTCAGCAGCCGTAGGCCTGGCGCAGCAAGCTCACGGGATGGCGGTAGTCGGCGCTACGCTGCAGGCCGTTGAGTATCTGCCGGCCGGCCAGCGGACAATCGCTGGTGAAGTGATCCCATTCGCTGTCCTGCGCCGAGCGTATTGCCGCGCGGGCGATCTTTTCCGAGGCATCTCGGGATTCGGCGCGCACCCCGTAAACGCCGTCGAAGCCGGAACAGCGCTCAATCGTCTGCACTGTGGTGTCGGGCGCCAGCTTGAGAACCTCCGGCGTCTTGAGCCCGAAGTTCTGCACCTGCGTATGACAGGGTGCGTGGTACATCACGCGGCCGAGGCCCTGCTTGAACGCTCCGGCCAGTTCCCCTTCGCGGTTGCGCAGCCACAGATAGTGCATGGGATCGCGCACCGACTCTGCCACCGTCCTGACGTGCTCGTCCTCGGGGAACATTTCCGGCAATTCCTGTTGAAACATCAGCGCGCAGGATGGCACCGGCGCCAGGATTGTGCCGCCTCCGCGGGCATGCTCCGCCAGCGCCGGAAGGTTCTTGCGCAGCAGCGCCTCGACGCCCTGGAAGTCGCCCAGCTCCAGCTTCGGCATGCCGCAGCAGGCTTCGGATTGCATCATGGTCGCGCTGATGCCGTTGTGATCCAGCACGGCGAAAAGATCGTCGATGATTTCCGGGCCGTTATAGTCGCCGTAGCAGGTGGCGAACACCAGCACCTCGCCCTGCTTACGGCTGCGCGCGCGTCTTCCCTTGAACTTGCGGTAGTCCGGCAAGGGCGCGCGGCGGCTCACGCCGGCGACATTCTCCAGCGCGGCTCGCGCGAGCGAGTTGCGGTTCAGCGCGTTCACGGTCTGCGCCACCACCGGGATACCCGCCAGCCGGCCCACGGCGCGCGGCGCGGCCAGGGTCCTGTCGCGCAGCCGGGCGCCGTTCTTGCGCCAGTTCTGGGCCTTGGCGCGCAACATCAGCCGCGGAAAATCGACCATGAACGGATGCGGCGGAACATAAGGGCACTTGGCGCGGTAGCACATGTCGCACAAGTAGCACTGTTCGGCCACTTCCCAATAGACCTTTTTCGGCGTGGTATCGAGCTCGCCGCTGTCGGATTCGTCGATCGCATCGAACAGCAGCGGAAACGCATTGCAGAGGTTGAAGCAGCGGCGGCAGCCATGGCAGATGTCGAACACCCGCTCCTCTTCGGCAACGAGCGCAGTTTCGTCGTAGTAGTCGGGCGAGCGCCAGTCGATGAGGCGCTCGACCGAGCCGGAGGTGGCGTCCGTATCCGTCATGCGTTCTTCGTAACCCGTTCGGCGCTACGCGCGCCTTTGCGCGCCAGATAGCGCGCATCGGCGACGCAGGACATGGGTTCGGAGCGTGTTTCGCGGAAGTCCGGAAACGTATGCAATATCCGGGCTAGCCGTCCAGGTTGTCGAGCGCCTTCTGAAAGCGGTTGGCGTGACTGCGCTCGGCCTTGGCCAGCGTCTCGAACCAGTCCGCGATCTCCTCGAAACCTTCGTCGCGCGCGGTCCTGGCCATGCCGGGATACATGTCGGTGTACTCGTAGGTCTCGCCGGCAATGGCTGCCGCCAGATTATCCGCGGTACCGCCGATGGGCTTGCCGGTGGCCGGGTCGCCAACAGCCTTCAGGTAATCGAGGTGGCCATGGGCATGACCGGTCTCGCCTTCCGCCGTGGACCGGAATACGGCCGCAACATCGTTGTAGCCTTCGACATCGGCCTTGGCCGCAAAGTAGAGATAGCGCCGGTTGGCTTGCGATTCTCCGGCGAAGGCATCCTTGAGGTTCTGTTCGGTTTTCGAGTCTTTGAGGGTCATTTCAGGCTCCATTCTTGGGCAGGAATCAGGACGCATATTCTAGCCCGTATCTTGCGCCGGTCGCTGCCTTGCCACGGAAGGTGGCCGATTGCATACGGGCCTATTGCATTGCAGAGCAACAGGCTTGGTTGCGGGCTTGCGCTTTCCGGTTTCCGGACGTGTCTATCGCGGCTGGCTTGCCGCTGCTTGCCGCGCGGATTAGGGGCTATGGAACAAGAAGTGCAGCCGTTTGCCGCGTTGCTTCCGCGTCCGGCAATAGTTTCTTCTCGGCGGCTTGTTCGCGCTTGATGCGAGTCCCCAGCTCGCTGGCATATGCGGCGTCCCCCGACTGTTCGGCAATCGCGCGCAACGCGCGCATCACGCCCAGGCCCCGGTCCAGCCCGGCTGTGCGCAAGAGATCAAGAAGCTGTGGTCCTTCTTCGGACTCCTGATACATACTCAGCAGCGTCTGCTGCTGCTGCCAGGGCAGACGCCCCTGTTCGAGCTTGTCGGCCACCAATTCCAGCGGCAGGGAAGTTTCGCCGGACTGCGCCAGAGACGCCAGCAGTTCCAGGCTCTCGCCGCTCAGCGGACGACCGCCGGCATCGATGCTTCGCAGTATGCGATCCAGCAATTCGCGGCGCCGCGCGGGGTCCGCATCGACGATTGCGCGCATCCCCAGCGGCGCCAGCAATTTGACCACCCCGTCCTGATGCACCTGGCCGCTTTCCAGCCAATCCAGCAGCGTATCGGTCGCCGCGGCGGCCCACGCCGCAGCATCGGGCCAAGCGTCCGCACTGGCCGGAAACAGGCGCTCGAGCCGGGTCAGTATTTCTCCCGCTGCGTCAAACTCCTGCTGTTCGTATTCGTAGGGTTGCCGAGCGGCTGGCAGCCCGTATAGCTGGACGAGCGCCCTCGTGGCCTCCGACGCCAGGAACCTTTGCGGGTCTTGCAACTCCTGCTGCGAGATTGGGCCGGGGCCCTCTTCCATCAGCATGGCGCCCAAAATCTCGGCGCCTCGGTCCAGGTTCCCGGCCTTCGCATGGCCGCGCGCCAACTCCACCGCCTTGACCGCGCCCATCGAGAAAAGTTGTTTCGGGAGCTCCAAGGCGCTCGGGTAGCGGCGCCCGAGTTGTCCAAAAAGTTCCTCCGGCGGGTACACCTGATCCAGCGCGGCCAGTGCAAAGGCATCGAAAAGCAACGCGGCTCCGGGATGCTCGTCCGCCCGCTGCGCCAGCGGTAGAACGGCGTTCACCACCTCCCGCGCCGCATCCGGCGGCAGCCGCGCGGCAACCTCTCCGATCAGCTCCAGGAGATTGGGCAGACTCGGATCCGCCTGGCCGAAAAAGAACGCGCGCCGAGGTTCGCCAAACTCGTTATGCGAAATCCTGCGCGCTGCCGTCAGCTTGTAGTAATCCACCGCCTGTGCCACGGCACCGGCTGTTGCAAAAACGCGCGCGGCGAGCAGCAATTGATAGGGCGCCGGATCGGCGGAGAAAGCAGCCAGGCGCTTTTCAAACGCCTCAATATCTCCAGGTGCGAACTCGACTTGTTCCCGGTCGCGCAACAGCATCCACAGCGTAAGATCGTGGTCGTTCATTTCCCCGGCACGCAGGCGTGTCCACAGTTCGCGCATGCGCTCTCCGCCGTCGAGCGCATCGGCCAGGTAGCCATAAAGCGGACGAAAATCACGGCGTTCCCTGTCCGGCAATGCGCGCAGGAAACCGTCCAGTTCCGCGGCGCCGTAAGAGGCCTCGGCCACCGCGTCCATAACCAAGCGCGGCTCGGTTGATGGTCCTTCCAGGGCGCCACGCGCAATGGCCATTGGCGTTGCGGGTCTCTGCAAAATGTATGCTCCGCCCACAAGTCCCGAGGCTGGCGACGCCGGGGAATTTTGCCCCGGCGGGGGCAGTGGAGCATTCAACAGGTTCCCCGCCAGCGCGGCAACAGGCATGCTGCCGGGAGGAAATCCGTAAGGCGAGCTGCGGGGAAGCAACAGGCTCCGCCAAGCCTCGCGCAGAGCCTGCCGGCCAAGTTCATCATCCTGCGCGTTCAGCGCATCGGACAATCGCTGCACGGGGCCTTTACGCCCGCCTGCGGTCCCGCCGGCGAGCGGCATGAAAACGACAGACGCCGTTGCGCCGCTCGGCGCACCCGGCGCCTGCATGGCCTGCAATTGCGAGATGACCGCTCTCATGCCTCCGAAACCGCGCACTTGGGCGCTCAGCGCCCGCTGCAGGATGTCGGCATTACTCAAGTCGGGGCCACCGTCCATGGCCACGGCGAGCGCCTCTTCGAAGCGTTGCTGGGACTTGAGAGACAGGAAGTGCGCCAGGCGCCAGGAATCAGAGCCCGCACCCGCATCGTATAGCTGGGCGATCGCGTCTCCGGCGCGCTGCACATAACCCAGGGACAGCCAGACATTGATCCGGTCCGCCTGGTAGCGGGAGGGATCGGGATCCAGGAGCAGCAGCTTGTCCAGCACCCGACTCTGGCGTTCGAGACGCTCCGGTGTTGGGCTTCGGAAAAAGAAAGGCGACGAGAATTCCCGTTCATAGGCGGCGCGGGCCAGCGCGGAGTCCACAGCATTGCCCGCGGCGATTTCGTCCAGCAATCGCGTCCGCGGCCCTTTCAGCGCCTCCTCCAGCCCGTCAACGAACAAGCGCGAGGGGAATCCGTCCTGCTCCGGCAGGTTGTCCTCGATTTCCACGAGCTGCCGAAAAGCATCCTCGTACCGTTCGGCGTAGAACGCCTCCAGCAGCGGGCGCAAGGAAGGAAAGCCTGGCCAGCGGTTTTCTACATATTCGGTAATGCGGTACAGCACCTGCGTGTTACTCGGCAAAGCGTCCAGGACCAGTACGACTTGGGGTATGGTGCGCAGCGTATTGTCGTCGTTGGCGTCGAGGTTCGACAGGTAGCCAATCGCAATGTCGGTTATATCCTCGCGCTGCGCATCACTCAATTCTTCCCGAAGCAGCTCGCGATAGGCGCGGAGAGCTCCGAAGGGCCTGATGTATATCACCTGGCCGCTTGGCGGCCGCTGTGCCTCGTTGCGCAAGTAGAGGACTCGATCATCGACGCTCGCGCGCTCCACAAGGTATTCCCAGTTGCCGGTGCTGGCGTCGGGTCCAAACGGACTGGGCGGCGGTTCTCCGGTGTCGGCATCAAGCAGCAGCGCGATAACCCGCTCGGGCGGCGCTAGCGGCTGCCCTGCCGCCTCCTCAGCCCTCAGAAGCAATCGTGCATCCCGGCCGATCAGCTCCTTGAGCAAAGCGGGTTGCTCCAGCAAGCTTGAGGAGGTGGCCAACGCCAGCCGCCTGAATTGGGACTCGTCAAGCAACCCCAGCGCATAGCCATAGCCGTCGCGGAAGCCGCCGTCCAGAATCCGCTCGCCCAATAGCGCTTCCAGCTCTTCGTCGGCGCCGTCCAACTGCAGCAATTGCAGTTGCGTCTCGAAATCCTCCCGCTTTTCGGCCAACTCCAATTGGCGCCTTAACGGCGACAGTGCCGCCCGCGCGTCTTCCTCGCCGCGCGCGGTTGCGCCGTCGGGCAGCGGACGGCCCGCAGCGCCATACACTTCCGCCAGGCGCGTGACAAGGGTTGCGTCGCCGCCGAAATGCTTCAGTAACTGACGGTCGGCAGATTGAGCGAACCGGTCGTCATCCAGGAAGAAACCCACCTTGCGGATCAGCCGCGCGCTGCGGTCCAGGCGCGCATAGCGGGCCAGCGGCAGCAAAGGCTCTTCGGCACGCTCTTGAACGTTGCGCAACTCGGCCTCGAATAGGGCCAACAGCTCGGCTTGCGCAGCGGCAGACTCGGCCGCGTCCTGCGGCCAGCTCAGCAACAGCCCTTGCTCCAACGAGGCGTAGTGCTCACGGTATTCGCGCGTAACGGACGTGTCGGTGCGCTGGTTGGTAATCGCTTGCCAGGAGTTCGGATCCACGGGCCGCGCACCCGACGGCAAGACCACGGCCTGACGGCGCAGCAGGCCGCCTATGGCTTCCAGATACCGCTCGAAAGCAACATCCTCGCGGCCGGCCGCCTCATAGAGAAAACCTGTCTTGTGCAGGAGTTCCAAGCTGTCGCGGTTGACGTTCAAAGCGCGGTTGTAGAACAGCCGGGCCTGCTCGCCGTAGCCCGCTTCCTCGAACATGTCTCCCTTGGTTCGGTCGATGTCGATCATCCCGGTGATGTCGTTGATCATCTCGAAGGCGCGCTCGGCCCCCGCGATGTCCTCCCTGGCCAGCAGCGACTTGCCGACGTCGATATACACCTCAGGCGGCAACTGCTGGCGCAGACCCAACAAACGCCGGCCGTAGTTGAGTTGCCGATCGATATCGCCGGCGCCCGTGCTGAAGCCGCCAAAACCCACGTTCGGCGTGGCCATTGTCAAGAGTTCGCGAAGCACGGCAGGCCGCCGCAATCCCGCTTCGGCCAGCGAATTCTCCAAGGCCAGGAACGAGGCTTCGGTGTCGCCCTGCTCGCGGGCGATGTCGGCCAGCAGTTCGTAGAGGTAAAACCGGTTTGCGCGGCGTGCGATGCGCTCCAGAATCACCCGCTTGGTCCAAGCCAGCTTGTCCAGCGCGTCCGGATCGGGTTGCTGAAAGAAAGTGGTGGTGCCGATCAGGTTCAATACGCCATCCACCGCCACCACGAAGTCGTTGTCTTCAACGGCGTTCTCGGCGAAATACTGCAGTATCGCCAGCGCCTCGTCGGTGCGCCCGCTGTTGTCCATGACATCGGCCAGCAGCAGCAGGTTGTCGCTGTTCTCGGGCTGCTCCACCAAGGCTCGGCGATACGCCTCGACCGCCTGATCGACAAACCCGGCGGTCGTAAAAACACTGGCCTCGAACTCGCCCGTCACCGACTCCTCGTCATACGCGCGAAGCTCCGTGATCCAGCGCTGGATCTCCTCGAACCGCTCGTTGGATTCGGTGGCGAGGTCGAAGGTCAAAAGATTGAGGATAATGCTCCGGATGTGATCGATCCGATTCTCTGGATCAATCTCGTACAAGCGCCGCAAGGCCTTGTCGTGGGCCGGATAGTCCTGCAAAAGCATATAGACCTGCGCCAGCAATTGCTGATGACCGATTTCGTCCTCGCCCATGCCGGAGGCATACTCGTCGATGATCTCGGTCGCGGATAACTGGTCGCCGGACTCCACGTAGATCCGAACCAGGAGATTCATGTGGTTGCGGTTGGCTGTGCCCGCCATCAGCATCCCTTCCATTTCCACGGCCATGTCTCCCAGGGCGCCCAGCTCGGCCGCCAACAGCAGCAACTGGCTCTCGGCGAAACTTCGCCGCGCTGGACTCTCCACCCCAACCCAGATGTCGCGCCACAACTCCAGCGACTCGCGCCTGCGATCAACGAGAGCGTATAGCCAGGCCAGGCGCATCTGCTCGTCGTAGCCCAGTTCTCCGCGGACATCGCGTATCGCCTCGAACACGCGCAGCGCCTCGGCCGGGCGGCTCACGCGCTCATAGGCATCGGCAAGCTCCACCAGCTCGGCTGCGTCCGGTGGCAGGAACTCCTCCATACGCGCCAGAACACCCAGGGCGAGTTCGTCGTCGCCACGCTGCAGCCGGCTCTCGAACAGAAACATCAGCGCGCCAAAGTCCGGGCCGTACGCGGCAAGATGGCGCTCGATCATCGCCTCGCTCTCATCCGTGAAGCCCATCGCCAGCATCAGCCCTGCGGCTTGGACCAATACGCCGGCACGCTCGGCGTTGCGCTCCTCCAGGGTTTTCCAAACCGCCAGCGCAGCCGAATTGTCCGCGATGTTGAGATAGTGCGCCGCCAAACCGTCATACCACTGCGGCTCGGACGGCTCGGCGTCCATCATCCGCCGGTACTCGCGGACCATCGCGCCGGTGTCGCCGGCCGCCTCATACAGCGCCACCAACCGGCGCCGCTCGGCAACATCGGCTTCCGAACCTTCCAGTTGACCATACAGTTCGATTGCCTGCGGGTAATCCCTGGTCTCGATCAAGGTCTCGACGCGCAAGCGCAGCAACTCCTGGTCGCCGGCGTCGCGCCCCGCCAAGTCTTCGAGCAATACATCCAACTCATCGGCCGCCCGGTAGGACTCAGCCAGCAGACTCAATGCGTACAGCCGGTCGGCGCGCACCGTCGCCACCGCGTAAGCCAGCCAGGCCTGTTCGCGCGCCAGATCGTGGGCCTCCGCCTTCAGTGCCCAATCGGACAAGCGCAAATGCTGCCGATGCAGGTTGCCGGCCTCGGGCAACGGTTCGTACAAGGCTATGGCGCGCTCGGGCCGGCCCAGCAAGGCCAGCACCACGGCAGCCTGATTGCGGAAGCTCTGGTCGCGCTGAGCAGCCAATTCTTCCAAGGCCTCGACACTGCGCGGACCTACATCCATCATCGCCAGGCGCACCCGGATCAGCCACTGCTCCTCGCCTTCGCCGAAGGCTTCGACCGCGCGCTGATACCACTCCCGGGCCTGTTCCACTTCGCCACCGGCATCCAGCAAGCGCGCCTTCAGAAGCAGTGTTTCAGGCGTTGGCGCACTTTCGAGTGCCTTGTCCGATGACGTTACCGCGTCTTCGATAGCACCGTCGCGCCACTGCAGATGCGCGATCGCGAGTTGAACGGCGGCCTGCCCTTCGGGATTCGGTGCGGCGGCCTGCAACCAGCCGCGCAATCGTGCCACCGCGTCGTCGATGCCGGCGCTGCTGGACACCGCTTCGTTATAGACGGCGGCAAGCTGGTCGGGGTCGAAGGCTTGAGAGGCCTCCAGGGAGGCGATCAATTCGTCGAGGGCGCTGGCGTCTGCCGCCGGCGGAGGGGGCAAGCAGAGGAAGAGGAGACACAGCGCGGGGACAAGAAGCCGCCCGCGCAAGCGTATCGCCTTCGCCAAGGGCGCCAAGGGCCACAAAGCCGCAAGGGCCCTGTTGCGGAGGATGCCGGCACACCGCATCCGTCCGCTTCCTTCGCTGTTGCTCATCGCCGCCATTATCAGCGCGGCCAGCGGCGGTAGAAGATGTCCGCCAGGTAGGCGAGCAGCGCAGCCAGCAGCAGCCACGGCCACAATCGCGTGACATCTTCCGCGCGCAAGCCGCCGCCGGCTTCGATCTGCGCGGCGTCACCGCCGGTCAGCACGACGCCGCCAGTGAGCGCGGCAAGTCCTTCGAGGTCCAGCGCGCCCGCCGGATCGACCTGCGTTTCCGCCCGCCGGTCCGAGTAAGGCGGCAAGGCAATGCGCTGCACTCCCAAACCGCGGTTCGGCCGCACCACGACTCGTATCGCTTCGTCCGGCGCGGCGCGCCAATCGGCCTCGAACAAGCCTGGCGCGGTTTCGGTCAGAGCCGGCAGAGCATCCACAAGCTCGCTGCCGCTTTCATCCGCGAGATTTGCAAGCGGCGCCAGCAGCGGGTCATTCTCATAGCGCCGAACGCGCAATTGCGCCTGGTCTCCCCGGCGCATCAGTTCCAGCTTGAAGGGTTCCTGATCGGAAGCCGTGCGGGCTACGATGCGTCCCAGAAACTCAGCGTAGTCCTGCCATTCGCGCCACCCTTCCGTGCCTTGACCGACCGGCTCTGTCATCAGCGCCGTTACCCGTCCCAACCCGTATCGCCACGAGGACAGCACCGGATAGCGGGCGCCGGCGACGCGAATCAGCATCTCGGCCTGGTCGCGCGGCTCGACCTGGGCGTAGCCGTTCAGCGGCGGCAAGGCCGTTGGATCTACCGGTCCCCACCAGCCCGAGCCGCTAAAGCTGTCCAGCGGGAAACTGCCGCGCTTGTAACGGACCGCCTTGCGGATTGTCGGCCGCTTGAGTATCAACTCCACCAGGCTGAACTGGTTGCCGACACCGTAAAAGCGCCCCTGGCCCCAGTTGGCGATGTCGGACATCACCAGGTTGTGGCCACCCTGCCCGACAAGGATGGTCGATACATTGATATTGTCGCGCGCAATACTCCGCACCATAGCCTCGAAATTGGCGTCCTCAACGCCCGCGTCCGTCAACAGGATGATGTGCTTGAAGCGCGCGTTGATATTCTTCAGCCCATAGTAGGCTTCCTGAATAGCCGGGTAGAGGATCGTGCCGCCTATGGCCTTCATGCGGCCGATGGCGCGGTCGATCTCGATCTTGTTGGAAGCCGGCTGCATCGGCACCGCCCAATGCTTGGCGCCGTAGAACTCGACGATACCGACGCGATCGTGCGGCTGCAGGCGTCGCACGGCGATCCGCGCGATCTGCTTGGCCAGCTCGATGCGGGTGCCGCCCATGGAGCCCGAGGTGTCGATTATGAGAGCCAGCCCCACGCTGGGGTCGCTGATGTCGTCCTCGCCGGTAATCTCGACGGGCAGCAGATCGGCGACCGGCGTTCCGAAGTAGCCGCCGTCGGCGAAGGACGCCTCGCCGCCGCTCTTCATCAGGCCGAGACCTTTGTTCACCACGGCGTCTTCGAGGCGGTCCTGGAATGCTTCCGAAAGCCGGCGGGCGGGAACGTCATCCAGCATTACGAGTTGATAGGGCTCAAGTTCGGCGTCACCGGTCAAGGCACTGGGCTCCAGGGCATCTATTTCGTGCCCAGGACCCAGGATTTCTGCCAGCCGCGTTGCCGCTCCTTGCTGACGCGAACCCAGATACAGGATGCGCAGCGGCGCCTGTATCGCGGCGACGGCCTGTAAACGATTGTTACCGGGATCGTCCGCGGCGCCCGGCGCGACCTGCAGTTCCGCGGTCACATCGAGAAAACCGGGCTCGCCGGCTTCAAAATCCAGTTCCAGATAATGCCGCCCTTCGCCCTCGAAGGGCTCGGAGCGCGCCAACTCTCGCTCGTCCGCCTTCAGCACCAGTTGCATCGGGGCATCCACGCCCACCACCTCGGCGGCGCCCCTAAGCGCTTCTCCCGGACGGGCCGCACTTAATCGCAGCCTGGCCAGAAAGGGATCCGGCGAGGATGCAGCGGGATTGAACACGTGCACGGGAATGTTCCGAGCGGCGAGTTGGGCGGCCGGCCTGGCCCAATCACGGGTGGTGGCCAGGCCATCGGAAATCAGAACAACGGAACCGCGCTGCCCGCGCGGAATCGACTGAGCCGCGATATCAAGCGCCGCCGCCAGCGGCGACGCATTGCGCGCTTCCGGCAGGATCCGCCGCGCCGCATTCTCGCCCGCGGCACTCTCAATGTCCTCGGCGCCTAATTCAATCACTGTCGCGTCGCCGCGCCCGGCCAGACCGGCGACCAGCGCGGAGGCCATCTGCGCGCCTCGGCTGCGCTCCGCCGCAGACATGCTGGCGGTATCGTCCAGCACCAGAACATGCCGTTCCCGCTCCACCTCAAGCACCGTAACCGGCTGCATTAGCGCGGCGATCAACAGGACGAACAGCAGCGACCGGATTACTCCATGCCCGACCGTGCGTGGCCGGGACGGCCAGAACCACAAACCCGGAACGGCCAGCAGCAGCAGTGCTGCCCAGGGATAAGTAAAGGCAACGCTGGGCATCACGAGGCAGACACCTCGAAAACCATTACGGCATCATTCCCCGCTGGTAGGCGTACCATTCGCCTACCAGCAGCGCCAGCGCTGCAAGAATCAGCAGCAGGACAAGCAGCGAAGGACCGGCCAGGCCGGCGGCCTCGACCGAGAACGCAGGCAGTTCCACGCCCGGCTGTCCCAGCGTAACTGCCGTGCTCAACAGCGATATCGGATAGGCAGGCCCGCCGCCGGCCGGCTCAAGCATTCCTGCGCGGGGCGGCGGCAGGGCCGCGCCCAGCAGACGGGTTGCGCTATTGTCCGGGGCCGTCAACGCAAAGTCCGTCGATTCCTCGGGCGCGGTGCGGCCCGCGGCAAGATAGGCATAGACGGCATCCGTCTCGACCAGCCAGCGGGCGGCGCGGGAAACGAACAGCGGAAACGCCCTTGAGGCCGTGAAGTTGAAACGTTCGTCGAGCAGTTCCAGCCAAGCCTCTACCCGCCGGGACTCGCCGGCAGTCACCCGCACACCGACCGGTCTGGCAGCTTCCGTGGCCAATCCCGCGCCATCAATCAGGTTCAGCCCCAACCCCTGCAGAATATCGCGCAACGCCAGTTCCGCCGCCGAATTGCCCTTGTATTGAATCTCGAAGGCGGTCTCCTGCTCGCTCATGGGCGCAAACTCAAGCGCCGGAAGATCGCCGCCGTAGACCTCGTCGGTCTGTCGGAAGACCACGTCCGCATCCTCCTCGGCCAGCGTCAGGCCCGGATCGGCGCGCACTGCGTCTTCCAGAACGGAACCCAGCGAGGCGGAAACGGCAACCTTGAGCTGGCGGCGCGCGGGCAGGCGCAATTGCGCGGTATCGTCCGCCGGCAAGGCGTCCTCGCCGGCGATGCGCGCTTCGAGCAATCCGCCGCGGGCCGGAACATCGCGCAGCACCAGGCCATCCGGCGCAGCCCTCTCCATCCGTACGCCGCTCAGCGGCGCGCCGTCGAGGCTTAGCTGCACATCGGAAGGTCCCGTGCTGAGGTTGCCGGTGGACGCCAAGCGCAGCAGCACATCCACGGCGTCCCAGCGTCCGGAAGCAGCGGCGCCCAGGCCCAAGACCACGATGCCGCGATTTGGTCCTGGCTCGTCAAAGCCTTGAGCGCGCTGAACCCGAAGACCCTCCGGGAGACCCTCCAGCGCTTCGACACTGACAGGAGCGCGGCCATAAATGATCAGGCGCACCGATTCGGGGTAGGCGCCGGGCAGTGCCAGAAGACGGATCTGCTCTTCCACGGCCGAGGGCGCCCCATCGGGAGCAAGCCCGTCGAGCCGGCGCTCGAACAATAGGCTGGCCTCTCCCGCATCCAGCAATTTCTGGTTCCAGGCTCCGCCCCAGATGACCTCGCGCCGATTTTCCGCAATGCCTCGCAAGTCTTCGCGCAGGCTCTCAATGGCGCGCTGAAGGTCTCCCGGCGCGGACATATGCGCCGACCCATCCAGGAACAACACGTGGTAGTCGCTGCCTTCCGGAGCATCCAGGCGGGGCTCCGCCAGCCCCAGCCACAGCAAGCAGCAGATCAGAAGGCTGAAAAGGTATGCCAGCCAATGACGAAAGCGCCGGCGAAACACGCGCACCGGGGCGTCGCGAACCGCTTCGCGCCAAAGCATCGCCGTCGGAACCGCCACTTCGGTATAGCGGATGCGCAAGCGCTGAACAAGGTACAACAGCCCGGCCAGCCCAGCGACGCCTGCCAGCACCCACGGCCAGGAGAGGTTGGCGAAATTCATATTTCGATGCGGCCGGCCTCGAATGCCGCCGCCAATTGCGGGAGCACCTCGGCATCGGTATTCAAGCGCAGCAATGCCGCGCCGCTTTCCGTGGCGAAGCCGGCAAGGCGCTCGTTGAAGTCATTCACTATCGCGCGGTAACTGGCCAGAACGGCAGGCGTCAGCGACACGTCCACGGCGTCGCCGGACTCGCAGTCCCGAAGACGCACGTCGCCGCGCATTGCGCGGCGCGCAGACGGGTCCAAATCATGTTCGCCGACCAGTTGCACCAGCAGCAGACGGTGCCGGGTCCGGCGCAATGACTCAAGCACGGCGTCGAGGCCGGCGGGGTCGTAGAAATCCGAAATGACCACCAACAGCCCGCGCCGCAGGCGCTGGCGCTGAACACCCTCAATCGCCTGCGCCAGCTCCGTGCCGCCTTGCTCCTCGAGTTCCGCCAGCCGCTCGGCGATCCGCATCAGCCGGCCCGATCCCGAGCCCACCTTGAGCCTCATTTCGAGTTTGTCGGAAAACGAGAACAGTCCGACGCTGTCGTGCTGCGACAAGCTGATGGAGGCCAGAGCCAGAGCCACCTTGAGCGCTATGCCGATTTTGGGCGCAGCTTCGAAATACATGCTGCCGGAACGGTCCACCAGCAGATAGACAGGAAGTTCCTGCCGCTCCTCGAAAACCTTGACGGCCACGCGGCCAAGGCGCCGGTAAATGTTCCAGTCGATGGCGCGGGTATCGTCGCCGGGCACGTAGGCCTTGTAGTCCGCGAATTCCAAGCCGGCCCCCTGATCGCGCGAAAGCTGCTCGGCATGCGGACCGCCGCGCATGATCCGGCGCGCCCAAAGACTGAAACCCTGCAGCGCGGTCAGAAACTCGGTGTCGAAGAATTCCTCAACAGGAGGGGCGGCAACGCCCATTGTCTAGTCTCCTCAACCCCGGAAAGGAAGACGCCTCGCCCACGCCCTCGTTCCCAGGGTCTAAAGTCAGCTCGCCGTATGCGGCGGCTGGACCGCCTCCAGCACATCCTTCACGAGCATGTCCGGCGTTACCCGGTTGGCCTGTGCGTGGAAGTTCACCAGGATGCGGTGGCGCAATACCGGCAACGCCGAAGCGCGAATGTCGTCGGCGCTAACCGAGAAACGGCCGCCCAGCAGCGCGCGCACCTTGCCGGCCAGAATCAGACCCTGCGCGCCGCGCGGGCTGGAGCCCAGCGCCACGTAGGCGCCGATGCTGTCCGGAGCGTAATCGCTGCCGGGCTGGGTGCCCATGATGAGACGAATCGCATAGCCTTGCGCCACATCCGGAACGGCGACCGCGCGCGCCACCGCGCGCAAGCGCGCTATGGCGTCCGCGTCCGTCACGGGTTCGATCTCGATATCCTGCGCGCCGGTGGTGCGCTCGAGAATGGGCGCGTATTCCTCTTCGGCAGGATAGCTCACGATCTGCTTGAACAGGAAGCGGTCCAATTGCGCTTCGGGGAGCGGATAGGTGCCCTCCTGCTCTACCGGGTTCTGCGTGGCCATCACGCTGTACGGCTCTTCCAACCGTATGGTGCGGCGGCCCACGGTCACCTGCCGCTCCTGCATCGCTTCCAGCAGCGCCGACTGGGTCTTGGGCGTAGCGCGGTTGATCTCGTCCGCCAGTACCAGGTTGGCGATCAGCGGCCCCTGCTGGAATGTGAGCTCATGGCCGCCCCGTTCGGTTTCGGTAAGCACCATCGTGCCCTGGATGTCGGCGGGCATCATGTCGGGCGTGAACTGGATCCGCGAGAACTTGAGGTTCAGCGCCTCGCCCAGGGACCGCACCAGCATGGTCTTGCCAAGGCCGGGGACGCCTTCCAGAAGGACATGCCCTCCGCACATCAGCGCGGTGAGAACGCCGTCTATGACTTCTTCCTGACCGACGATCAGCCGGCTCACCTGAGCCTTGACCCGGTTGAAAACTTCGGTGAATTCGGCGGCGCCGGCGCGGGCGCGCTCAGCCACCGCCGCTGCGCTGGTTTTGGTCATTCGTAGTCCTCCGGCGTCTGGCCGCCGTTCGTTCGCTGGGCAAGAAAATAATTGCGCACCACATCCCGGCTCAAGGGCGGAATTTCGCGATGCAGTGTGTGCCCCACCGCCGCGTCGCGCGCAGGCCGTTCCTGCGCCAGTGCCGGATCCGCCTGGCGCTCCTCGGCGCGGCCCTGGTCACTCTGAATTTTCATGCGCCCGGGATTCACCTTGCCTTGCAGGTAATCGGGCAGTGGAACGCCCAACAGCATTGCTGCCACGCCGCGGGTCTTCTTCAATCCCGAAGGTCCGCCGCGGCCATTCTGGTCGTCGCGTTCCTCGTCGCTGTCGGCGGAAGGGGTCAGCGACCGATTAACCGGCGCCTTCCGCTGACTGATCAGCGGCTTGCTCGCGGAACCGGCTTTCTGCTCCTCGTCCTCCTCCTCGTCGCCGAAGTCCGCATCCCCTTCCGGTTCCGGCTGGCGGGTCTTGTCCTGAGCGGCAGCGTGGTCCGACGCAGTCATGCGGCCACCGGACATGCCACCCTTGCCGCCCTTCAATCCCGCGGATTCCTTGGGCTGCTGTTCCGGTTCGGCCGGCGGCTTGGCGGGCTTCCTCGGCCTTTGTTGGCGAGTCTCGGATTCGTTTTCATCCTGCTCCTGCTTTTCCGCGCGCTGTCCGGAAGCGCCGGACTGCGCTTGCCGCGCCTGATTGCTACGCCGGGCTTCCGATCCGGCGGCACTGCGGTTGTTGGCTTGGCGCTGGCTGGAGAGCTGGCGCGTCTCCAGCTCGCCGGGGCGGCTTTCCGCTTCGGGCTTGGGCGCTTCCACTCTCGCGTTGCGCCTGACCTCCAGCGCTGCCGAGCGAGGCTGCGGCGGATCAGGCAGGACTTGCGCCGGCGCGGGAAGCTGGCGCACATCGCCGCTAGCCGCTTCGGCAACCAGCGCCTCGCTGGCGGACAAATCCGACACGGACTGCTGCCCAATCCAGAGCGCGGCAGCAAGCAAGGCCAGGGCCAAGGCGCCGAGCTTGCGGTGCGGTGGGAGCCAGCCCGGCCGGCGGATATCGAGTGGCGGCAAGCTGCGATGCAAAGCGGCCGATGCGTAGCGCCGGGCATCTTCTACCGCCGCGGCTTCAAAATCGCTGCGCTCAGCCTTGGCCAGATACTCGTCCGCCGCCTGCAGACGGTCCTTGATGTTCAAGTCACGATCGTAGAGTGCCAAGCACATGCGGCGGTCCACGCGATGGCGCGCGAATTCGACCAGCACGCAGCCCGCAACCACCAGCACGGGCAGGAACAGCGCAATCAGGATCGTCCCGGCCAGGCCGAAACCCCAGAAGCGCACTCCCGCCGCCGCGCCAACCAATTCGGCCAGCAGAATGGCGCCGCTCACGCAAAGCGCAGTCGGCAACAGCAATCGCAGATAGCGGTCGTACGCACAGCGCAGCACCCAACGCTTGAGGCGCTTGGCGCCTAGCGCGGCGAGACGGTTTAGCTGTTCCTGGAGACCGTCGGCAGCGTGGTCGGCCGGCATAGCGTTAACAGGCCCGTGCCTGCCGTACCTTAGATTAGAGGTTAAGTCTTAGAGCTTAACTGCCTGCTTCCACCAACAGGGGGTCGTCCGCTTCCAGGGAAGGCTTGACGCGTTCCATGCCGGCCCGCGCGCTGTCCTTCAGCGCCTCCGGTCCCTCCAGCAGCGGCGAAGCCGCGCGCTCGTAGTTGGAGTACGCGCGCCGGTAACGCCCCAGGGCTTCGTAAACACGCCCGAGCTCGTGGCGAACCAGACTCTCCTTCTCGGGATCGCCGCTGAAGCCGGCAGCCAGGAAATACTTCCAGGCCTGCTCGGCGTCACCCGCCTGCAGATAGCGGTCGCCAAGCATCAACTGCAGGTCCTGGCGCAGCGCGGGATTATCGGAACGGGAAACGTGTTCCAGTGCCTCCTCGGCCAGCGCCACGATCAACTCCGAGCGCTCGTCGCGGTCTTCAGCGAGGAACAGCGGCTCCAGCGTCTCCTTGAGCCAGTCCGACTTCATGCGGTCCAGCGTCGTCGCAAGGCGGTAATTCACCGCCTCCATCTGCTCTTCGACCGGCGCATTTTCCTCAAGCCCCAACGCGAACATCAACTCCGCCGCCTCGGCGACGTTGCGGTCCTCCGGATTATTCTGGTGAAACGTCCGCAAGGCATCGCGGTCGCGGGTCGCCGCTGCCGAATAAAACTCGAAATCCGCCTCGGAATAGTTGGTGTTAACCACCGGCTCCAGCGCCAGGTAGCCCTGCAGCGGGTTGATCTCCAGCCTGAAAGCCGTCCACAGACTCAATCCAGGAACCAGAAGCCAGTCGGACGACAACTCCGGATCCTGAGAGAAGTCGGCGGGAAACAGCGCCGCCATGCCGGAAAGCGGAACGCGCTGATCGCCCGCGCCAAAGTAGATGTCCGGCACGTCGCCGAACGGGTAACCCAGGCCGCCAGCCAAGGCCGCATTGACATAGCTGTGATAACCCGCGGTATTGAACGCCATCAGGGAACGGTCCCGATCGCCGACACTCAATGGCGCCAGCACCCGGCCGTCCTTGGTGGTGCGCAAGCCGGTAATGATCGACTCTGCCCAAAGCTGCGCATCAGCGGCACTTGCCTCGGCCGCAGGCGTGAACGAGACCTGCCCCTCGGCCAGATTCATGCCCAGTGCGAACTGGCGCAATACGGGACCGCCGAGGATGGCGGATACGTCCACATCCTTCAACTCGACCGAATACTGCCCGCTCAAGTTTTTGAGGAACAGCGTGCATTCCGCGGAAGCCTCGACATCCTCTCTCGGCACCTCGATCCGCATCCCATCGGCCAGGATCTTGATGGTTTCTTCCCCCTCGCCGTATTCCACGTAGCCGAGAATGCAGTTGTAGATCCGCAACGGCTGCTCGTCGGTGTAGTCGAGCACCATGTGGGTTTCCTTGTGAAACTTCTCGGTGCTGAACACCACGCGCACGAGAACGTGATCCCCTATCACCTTGGCCTCGGCGGTGCCTCCGGGGGAGTATCCGACCTGAGCGGCAGCCGGCAGCGCAAGCATGCCCAAACTCACGAACAAGGCAGCAATGCCTAAACGCAATGTATTCGATTTCATCTGTTTCTCTCCCGACTGAAGATTAGATTCTCCCATGCCTCCATGGGTAGATGCGCCAATGGCGTGATTCGTTGCAGTACCAATAAAACACTAACACGAATTTCAATCACATTGGGCGAAAAAAATTGCAGTTCCGGTTATCTCTTGGTCCCCTGCACCGGCGCACCTTCGTCCTGCTGGCCGCCGGCGCCGCCGGTACTACAGCTCCCAGTTGAACTCTACGAACAGCACCTGACCGCGCGCGTCCCAGCGCGACGAGTCGTAGGGCCTGCCCGATAAGAGCGTATCCGGAGGCTCGGCATCCAGAATATTGCGCCCGCCGGCGCGCAACTGAATGCCATTGTCCATGGTGTAACTCAAGGTAAGATCGACGGATATATAGGAATCCACCATCAGGTGCGGTTTGTCCTGCCCCCAGGCCTCGCACCTGCCTACGATCTCCAAGCAAGACCCGGTGTTGTTGTTCAGGTAGCTCGGAGTGTAGTAAACGAAAAGGTCGCCGGCCCAGCGCTCTCGGTACCAGGTCAATTGACCGGACAGCCGGTATTTGTCGCTACCCAGAACGGTGCCCTCCCGGCGTATGGGTTCGCTGTCTTCCGTAATCTGGAAGGTTTCGTCCAGCACCCGCGTGTACATGAGCCGGGGCGTGAAATCGCCCCAGGACGTATTGAAGTTGAAAGCAAACTCGGTAGTGATGATCTCGCTGGTCTTGCTCGCTATGTTGATCGGTCTGGATCTGCGGAACAAGGTTGCATTTCCTTCGGCGTCCCGTTCGACAACATCAGGCAGCGCGAATATTACTTCCGGGTAATCGCGGAACAGGCCGCCCACGTTCTCGATCTTGTCGAAAAATTCGATCTTCGACCAGTCCAGCGTCCAGCGAAAACCGGGCAGCCCCGCAGGCGTCCAGTCGAAGCTGAATGAGGTGTTCTCTGAGTGTTCCGACTTCGTGTCGGTTGCATTCCTTGCCAACGTGGAGGGAATGATTATGGGTTCGGTGCTGCCTGACGGCTCGAAAGGATCAACATAAGACCAAAAGGTGTAGAACGTGGGATTCGTGAGGCTGAACAAGTCTCCCCACACCGGAGGACGGAACGACTCTGACCAGGAGCCGCGAATCACGAATTCCTCCGTCGGACCGTACTGGATGCCAAACCGTGGACTGGTGGCGGATTGCTTGACGTCAATGATGTTGGGCTCGCCCGGATAGGTCCAGCGCGCGTTCACGTAGTCATAGACCGGATCGACGCCGCCGTCGGCGCCTTCCGTCTTGTAAGTATCGCGCCTGGCCTGCAGGCTCAACACGAGCGAATCAAGGCCGGGGCGGGCATTCCGCTCGCCGACCAAGGGCACCGCGAATTCGGCGAAATATGCGCTTGCCTTGCGGGTGGGCCGGGCCACGCCGATGCGCTCGAAGCGACCCTCTCTGTATTCGCCCTCGCCCGCGATCAGCGTGACCTCGCGGTAAATCGTTTCTTCGCGAAACTCGGCGCCCAGCGCGTAACTGATCGGACCGCCCCACAACTCCAGAAACTGGCCGCGCAGCAGCGGTTCCATGGCCTGAGTCTTGGTAACGCTATCGGACGGAAGGGGGTAGGCGTCGGTATTGTATAGGCTCCCCAGTTCGGGGCTTTGCACGGAGCCGTCGCCGAACAGGTTGATCGCCACGCTGGGGTCGGAACTGGCCAGCAATTCCACCATCCGGTCGTACAACGGGTTCATCGGGTCCACCAGCCCGGGACCGTTCAGCTTGAATTGGTGCTGGTAACGGACAGACTTGGATCGGGTTGCGTTGAACTCGAAGCTCGTTGTGTCGGCAATGTTCCAAATCAATCCGGCGGAAAGGGAACGCTGGCGATTGCCTGACGTGGAATATTCCTCGCGCAGCGAACCGGATTCGATCTCCGCGATCGGATAGTAGGTCACCAGCACGTCTTTGCCAAAGGGATTGAAGGCATTGCTGGCTGGCACCGGCCAATTGAACATCCGGGTATTCTGATTGCGCGTCGAGACGTTGTTCGAATACAGAAAATCCGCATACAGACGCAGATCTTCGGTCACGTACTGCTCCAGGTAGAAAGTTCCCGAATCGTTGCGCGTGTGTTCCCCGTTTTGTGGCTCAACCACGTCGGCGGGAACGATATTGGTGGTGAAGTCATCGACCGTGGCGCCCACTCCGCTGTGACCTTGCGGAAGCTGGTAGGTGGTGTACGGAAAGCCGCAAAATGTGCCCGAAGGATAGGTGATCGTACTGGGGCATACCACACCCGGCTGACCAACACGGTCATCGCGAGAGTCGAACTCGACGCCGTAGCGGTCGCGATAGTCGTAGCTGGTCCAACCGGTTTTTTCGTTAGTTATGGGCTGTGAAGAATCGCGCGACAGCACGGCGGTTAGCTGGCCGCTGCCCCAACCGTAACCACCCTGGAAGGCAACCTTGCTCGCGTCGGCGTCCGTGGAGCTGTATTCGTCTCGAATCTGCACGGAGGCGCCGGTGTAGTTTTTCTTGGTGATGAAGTTCACCACTCCGCCGATCGCGTCGGCGCCATAGACGGCCGAGGAGCCGTCTAATTGGATATCCACGCGCTCTATGGCCGAAAGCGGCACATTGACGAGATTGGCGTAGTTGTCCTCGACGCCGGCCACTCCCGCCGTTCGCCGGCCATTCAGAAGCACCAGCGTATTCGCCGATCCAAGGGCGCGCAGGTTGACCGTCGAGATTCCAACATTGATCCCGCCTGTCCTGAATTCTTCCGTGTCGCTGGCGCCTACGGGGTTGTCATTGTTTTGCGTGGTCGTGCCCGCGTAGGCGAATGGCAGCGTCCGGAAAAGTTCTTCCACCGTGGTGACGCCGCGCGCCCTGATGTCCTCGGCGGTGAAGCTGAAAACCCGGACGGTCGGGTCACCCATCATAAGCCGCGAACCCGTAACCGTTTGCTGGGCGATTTCGAGCGGATCCTCGTTCTCCACTTGCGGGGAGGAGGAGGAATCCGCCGCCTCTGCATCTTGCGCTTCATCGGCCTGACTTTCCTGCCGAACCAAAACTACAGACTCCGAGGCGTATTCGTATTCCAGACCTGTGTCGGTCAAGAGTGCTGCCAGGGCATCCTCGAACTGATAGTCGCCCTTCAACCCATCTACCTTGATCTCGGCGCCGGCTTGATCGGACACCAGGATCTGCACGCCTGACGATCCGGCCAGCTCCATCAGCGCCTGTCCCGCCGGCTGCGGTTCAATGTTCAGCGTGAACACCTCGGCATCCTGCGCCTGAGCGCCCGCCGCAGCCCATGCCAGCGATACAGCCGCCAGAGCCTGCACACCCCGGCTCCTCAGGATTTCCAGGTCAATCCTCATCTTTCCAACCTCTTCAGTTCCATTAAAACTGGGCCCCACCTCTTTCGGAGGTACCAGGCCGCTCCGCACCGGAAATAACGATCCGGTCATAGTGCCGAGTCACCTTGATCGGCAACAATTTCTCGAAGGCAAGAAGCGCGGATTCCAGTTCCGTAACGCTTACTGCCGCATAAACGTGCAAATCCATCACTCCCGCATCCTCAATGAGGATCTTCCTGCGGGTGTAGCGATTCAACTCCTTGACGACGTCAACAAGGGGCTCCCGGTAGAACTTGAGCAATCCGCTGCGCCAACCCGCATATCCTTCCATGGACTGCGGCTTGAACACCGTCACTTCGTTGCTGCTCAAGTCGAGTTCCGCCACCCAGCCTGTCTCGACCCGGCGTTGCGCAACCGCCGATAGCGTCGGGGCCTGGCCGGCGATGGCGAACGGAGGCCCCACAGCCGCAGACTCGGCGGTGGCGTCATGGAAAACCACGACCCCTTCCAGCACCGCGACGCTATATTGCCCAGGCTGCTTGCGAACGTTAAAGGCCGTGCCCAGCGCGGTTACCGAGCGCACTCCTAGCTCGACCTTGAATGGGCGCTCTGGATCATCGGCCACCTCGAAGAAGGCTTCGCCGCGCTCCAGCAACACCCGGCGTTGCTCCGCGCTGTAGTCCACCAGGAGCTGTCCGGCGGTGTTGAGGGTCACCACGCTGCCGTCTGCCAGCTCAATCGCCTTTTGTTCACCCACGCGGGTGAAGTGCTTCTCCAACTGGGGCGCGTCCGCCGCATTCCAGTCCGCGAAGTAGAGCAATCCAGAGGCAACCGCCAACGCCACGCCGGCGGCCAAGCCCAGAGACACCCGGCGCTTGGACCGGCGCAGGGTGTGCACCCCCGCGGGCTCATCCGCGATCGCAGCAATTGCCGAATCGCCGGCCAGGCCTTCCATCCGGGCATGCACTGCAAGGGCGCCGAGAAGTTCTTCGCGATACGCGGGATCGATCTTCGCGCGCGAACGCATCGCCGCGGCTTCCGCTTCCGACAATCGACCCGACCAAAGGCGCAGCAGCGAGTATTCCACCCCGCCACGCATGACCTCCCGAAGATTGTTCAGCACTTCTCTTGCCCCGCCGTTTCAATCGCTGCACGCGCCTTGCGTATGCGTTTCATCGCCTGAGAAATGAAGTACTCCACCTGCTTTACCGTCACTCCCATATGCAAGGCTATGTCGCCGTAGCTCATATTGCGGAACCGGTGCAGAACGAATGCGCGTCTCCACTTGGGACGCATATCCATGATGACGGACCATATCGCCTCCAGCTCCAACTGCGCCACAACAATCTGCTCCGGAGTGCGTTCGTCCACGCGGCCGCCGTCATGATCGTGCTCAACTTCGGAGTGCGCCTTGCGCAACATGGACTTGCGCAGCCGATCAACGACCAGGTTGTTGGCCATGGTCAGAAGGTATGCCCGGTTGCTGCCTGTAGACTCGGACATCTTGTCTTCCAACCTATCCAGGCCCATCAGCCGCATGAACAACTGCTGTACGACATCGTCGATCTCCTGGTCCGGTACCAGCCGTCCTTTCAGAAACAGGCGCACCGCTTGCGCGTGGCGATCAAACAAGCGTTGGACCAATTGACTGCGGCTTGCGCTTTCGCGCGAAGCAAGGTCGACTACGTTGTCTTGCCGGGGTTTGAGCGCAGTGTTGTTGATGACAGACCTCCTCCCCTTTATAAACGAGCCAAGTTGAATTTTCCCTGAATTTCTCGACGCCCTGCAATTTCGCTGGCAGGCGCCGTTCCCGTCAGGGTAAGATCACGGCCATCGACCAATCAGTCTGGGGTTTGGGAGGGAATTATGAAGAGCAGGCTCTTGGATTTCGCCAGGATGCGGATGGCAGCATTTTTGGCAATGGCTGCAGCCTTGGCTGCGCCGACTGTCCTGCATGCTCAGGATGCGAATGACGACGACGATGTCGAGCTGGGCGGGGTTGTTGTAACGGGCACCCGCCTGAAAGGCGTTGATCCGGCGTCGCCACGTATCACGATTACGCGCGAGCAGATCGAACGCGGCGGCTATGCGAGCATTGAAGATGTGCTGCGCAACCTGCCGCAGAACCTGGGATCGGGGAACGCTGCAGCGACCCAGCTCTTCCAAGGCGAGTACGGCAGCACTCGCGTGCCATACGGCGCGACGCTGGGCGCCAGCGGCGTCAACCTTCGGGGGCTTGGCACCCGCTCGACGCTGGTGCTGATTAATGGCCGTCGCAAGGCTCGCTCATCGCTGGACGTTCAGGATCTGCTGACCGACACCTCGTCGATCCCTCTGGCGCAGGTCGAGCGCATCGAGATTGTCACCGACGGCGCCTCGGCGATCTATGGCGCCGATGCCGTGGCAGGCGTGGTGAACGTCATTCTGCGTGACGATTACGACGGTCTGAACCTGGGTTTGCGCACCGAGACCGCAAGCAACGATTCCCGCCGTGACCGAATTGACCTGGGCCACACCGTTAGTTGGGACAGCGGTTACTTCACAAGCTCGGTCAACCTTGAGCAGACCGAGCCGAGTAATCCGAACAAGCTGATCCGCGTGGGCGCGGATGGTGTGGGCGATTTCACCGATGTCGGGGGTATCAACCGGCGCGTTTACGGCATAGGCCCGGCAGGTCAGGGGTCGGTGCTATCGGTGGTCTCGATAGTACGCCCGTGGGGGGCCGTGTCCCGGTATGCGGGCGAAGTGATTGACGGCCCGAACCCTTTCCTGCCCCGAGATCCCGCAACGGGCGACATCCTCGGTCCACGGGACCCGGGTGTGCCGTCGGTTTTCTACGAAGAGGACCTGGGCCCGGAAGTGCAGCGCTACTCGTTCCGCTTCAATGGTGAGCAGCGCTTCGGCGAGTCGCAAAAGCTGAGCCTTGAGTTCAACTACGACAACCAGCAGGACGACAACCACCTCGGATTCAATACCGTAGCCTTCAACGGCACCAACCCCCGCGGCTGGCAAGGTAGCCTGCTGGTACCAAGGGCCGGCGGAGGCTCTCAACGACTCAACGGTGCGCCAAATTACCTGTTCCTGACGGCCACCAACCCGAACAATCCGTACGACCAGGAGGTGCTGGTCGGGTACGACATGCTGGCCGAGTCGGAACTGATCGCGGCGGAGGCGCTCCCGATCGCAAGCGAACTGGAAAACACCTTAGTGAGCCTGGGCCTGGACGGCGACCTGCCGTTCGACGGCTGGACCTACGACGTGAGCGGCAGCCTGAGCCGCGAAGAATCTGTTTCTCGAAACTACTTGGGTGACCCTTTCGACAACGCATCAATAAACATGATCGCCGAGCAATTCGATCCGTTCTCGGGCGATGCGGCGGCGGTAGCAAACAACGCTGCGCTATTGACTGCGCCACTGGACATCACTGACAGTGACGCCGTCAACAAGACTTACCAGTACACAGCGTTTGCGTCGGGGCCAGTGTTCCGCATGCCGGCTGGCGAAGTACAACTGGGCCTGGGGTTGGAGGTACGCGAGAGCGAGGCCGAGAGCGTGTACGTATCTACCAATTTTGACGGCAGCCCCGTGCTGAACGCGTTCACCGGCGAGCCTCGCGAGCCGTTCACAATCGGACCCAACACGGAATCGGTGGAAGCGGCGTTTGCGGAAGTTGCGGTCCCGTTGCTGAAGGATCGCCCGGGCTTTCGCGAGTTGACGCTCACGGCTGCCGCTCGTTACGAGGACTACGATCGATCTGGATTCATCAATGCCTCGAACTTTGACGGCATCAGTTCAATCGACGGCATCAATCTGGCCGACTTGGTCGGAGGCGTCGCGGCTGACGCGCAAGGCTTCATAAGCGGCGTGCAACAAAGCGTTACCTACGACAACACCTCGCCCTCGTTCGGTCTGATCTGGCGGCTCACGAACAATCTTGCGCTCAAGGCCACCAACGGCGAGTCGTTCCTGACGCCGCTCAGTTCGCAGTTG
The DNA here is from genome assembly GCF_965221325.1 of Candidatus Foliamicus sp. Lineage (GTDB taxonomy): Bacteria > Pseudomonadota > Gammaproteobacteria > Steroidobacterales > Foliamicaceae > Foliamicus. The sequence continues at coordinate 1,931,693 of NZ_OZ244880.1, forward strand.
TACGGCACCGTCACAATACTTGAGGCTACCGGCAATCCGTTTGTCAATCCGTTCTTCCTCAACCCCGTGCCGCCTTACACGTGGTTAATCGCCCTGTATGGCTCGAATCCATCATTGCAGCCGCAGACGGCAACCACCACGACTATTACGCTGGAGTACTCGCCCGCATGGATGCAGGGGCTGGACATCACGGTGACCTGGTCGGATCAGGCTTACGACAACTTCATTTCCACGCCGTCTGCGATCCCTGAAGAAGATCTCGTGGCGAACTTCGAGCGGCTACCCGAGATCTTCATTCTCGGCGACACCAACACGATCATCTACGATCGCCGTGAGTTGAACCTGTCTAGCAACGTATCCAAGACCATCGACTTCCTCGTGGACTACCGCTTCGCCACGAGCTATGGCGACTGGGGCATCCACCTGAACGCGGTGCGCACCCTGGAAACCGCGCGGCAATTGGTGCCGTTCATCCCCGAAGTCGATATTTCCGACACCGAGCGCGGGCCCAGCCGCTGGACGTCTAATCTCCGGCTTACCTGGAACTACGGCGCATGGAACGTAACGACGGAAACGTTCTACTCAAGCTCGACTATGTTGCTGGAGCCAACCAGCGCGTCCGTTATCCTGCCAGGCGAGCGTTTTCGCAGATTTGACGATCTGCCGGTCAACGAAAGTCCGCAAACGCAAGCCGCTTCGTACACCCGCACGGACGTGCAATTGGGCTGGACGGCATCGGCCGACTCCGGCTGGCTTCAGGGCCTGCGGGTGGCTATTGGGGCGCAGAACGTGTTCGAGCCAGACCCGCCGTTCGTCGATAATCGCAGCGGTTTTGCAGCCAATCGCGTGTTCGCCTCCGGGCGTGTCCTGTACCTCAACCTCCACAAGGATTTCGATCTGTAAGACAAGCTTCCCGCCAACGTTCCTGTCGCAAGCTTGAGGGGTCTCGGCTTAACGGGCGCGCGTCCCGGACCGCTCGCGGCAACGCAGCCTCGGCAGGCTGCGATGACCACTATGCGCGGGACTTCGAAGACTACAATGCGGCCATGGAGAGCGAGTGCGCATGAATGAGGAAGCACCGGCGGAAGGCGTTCAGGGTCTGGAGCAGGGGCTCAAGGAGCTGGAGCAGATCGTGGTGCGCCTGGAAAAGGGCGACCTGCCGCTGGCCGAAGCGATCAAGCAGTTCGAGCGCGGCGTGGAACTCACCCGGCACTGCCAGAGCGCGCTGAAGAAGGCCGAGCAGAAGGTTCAGGTGCTGAGCGAAGGCATGCTCGAGAACGTGGACCCGCAAGCGCTGGAGAAAGACGACACCGGCAGCGCCCCACTCTTCTAGGGCTTGGTGACGCTGTCTAATTCGGCGGCCACGGCCTCGGCAGCTTCCAGTACGCGCAGCAAGTTGCCGCCCCAGAGCTTGGCGATCTGATCCTCGGTGTAGCCGCGGCGCACCAGCTCCACCGTCACATTGAGCGTTTCGCCGGCGCTGTCCCAGCCGTCAATGCCGCCGCCGCCGTTGAAGTCGGATGAAATACCCACGTGGTCGATACCGATCCGCTCCACCGCGTAGTCCACGTGGTCGATCAGGTGCGTTACCGAGGCTCGGGGCGGCATGCGGGTGATCTCGCCGAGGCGCGCATAATAGGTTTGGCGCTGCTCGGTGGTCATGCGCGCGAAGTCGGCGGGGCTGGCAAGGTTCATCTCGCGGTATAGCGCGCCCATGGCCGCAACTTTTTCGGGCGGCGGCCGGCGCAGGTAGGAGTCGAAGGCAACGATCTGCGCCACGCCGCCGTTGTCCCGAATCGCGAGCAAGGTCTCGTCGTTCAAATTCCGGGCATGCGAAAAGGCACCCTTGACGGCGGAATGCGAGGCCATGACCGGCGCTTTCGACATTTCGAGCACATCCATCGCTGTTGCTTCCGAGGCGTGGGATATGTCCACGATCATGCCCAGTGCATTGGCGCGCCGCACCGCCGCGCGGCCGAACTCGCTCAAGCCTCCGTGCTCGGCCGCCGAGTCGCCCAGCGAGAAGTTGGGTACGGCGGAGTCGCCGAGGTCGTTGTGGCCGTTATGCACAAGGCCTAGGTAGCGGGCGCCGAAGTCGTAATGCACATTCAGCAGCTCGAGGTCCCGGCCGATCGAGAAACCGTTTTCGATGCCGATCAGCGCCACGCGCCGGCCTTCGCCATGAATCCTGCGCACATCCGCCGCGCTGCGGGCCAGTCCGATGCGGTCGGAATAGTCGTGATCGGTCATGCGGCGAATGGCCGCGTACTTGGTAAACGCATCGGCGATTGCGCGCGCATAGCCGGCCTCGGTGCGGGCGCGCTGCATCACGAAAACGATGAAAAACGCCGCATCAAGTCCGCCCCGCTCCATGCCCGGTAGATCGACCTGCTGGCCGGGTGGCTTGGCCTGCGCCGGGTCGTATGCCTCGGTACCGAAGTCCGGCGGAATATCGACGTGGGTGTCGATGGTAATCACCCGGTCATGAATGCCCCGGGCGCGTTCCATCAGCTCGGCGCCGCTGTCAGCAACGACTGCTCCCGAAACCAATCCCGCCAGCAAGATCGCTCCTATCTGTCTGCCCGTTTGCCGCATAGCTTCAACATGCCTTAGGCAAAATGCCGCGGAAAGAATACCGCAAGTGCGCACAAGAGGACGCCAAGGACAGATTTCAAGCTTGACAAACAGGACTTGGGCGTGGTGTGCTAGCTCCCCTGTTTGGCTACCTCTCAGTCGTTTTGAGTAGCGACGACATCCCACTACCTGCCCTGCTGGGCACTTTCTTTCTGCTGCTGGTCCTGTCGGCCTTCTTCTCGGGCACCGAAACCGCGCTCATGCGCGTCAATCGGTACAAGCTCAAGCACCGAGCCCGCGAAGGCAATCGCGGCGCAAAGCTCGCGGAACTGCTGCTGAGCCGCCCCGACCGGCTGCTCGGCCTGATCCTGTTCGGCAACAACCTGGTGATCTTCTTCGCCGCATTCATATGGACAATGCTCACCTTGCGGGTGGGCGGCGTGATGGGGGCCGCGGTCGGCACCATTCTGCTGACGCTTATCGTGCTGGTGTTTGCGGAAGTGGCGCCCAAGACCTGGGCGGCGGCGCGCCCCGAAACGCTGGCGCTGATTTCCAGCCGCATCTATTACCCGCTGCAGAAGCTACTGTGGCCGATTGTCTGGGCAATAAACCTGATCGGCGGCCTGCTTGTGCGTATGGCAGGCGTACGCCCTGGCAAGGACGACGAACAGGACCTCACCGTGGCCGAGTTGCGCACGCTGGTGACCGAGTCGGGCGGCCGCATCCCGAGCAGGCGGCGGCAGATGCTGCTGGCGGTGCTGGAACTCGAAGCGCTCACGATAGAGGACATCATGACGCCGCGCAGCGAGATCGAGGCCATCGACCTGGACGGAGAGTGGCCGGAAATCATGCGTCAGCTTCGCGCAAGCTCGCATTCGGTGCTGCCCTGCTTTCGAGGACAACTCGATACAGTGGCGGGCATGCTGCATGTGCGCAGGCTGCTGCAGGCCAACGGCTCCGACGGGCTGAACCCCCAGCGGCTCGAAGAGTTTCTCGAAACGCCCCGCTACGTTTTCGAACACACGTCTCTGGCGCGCATGTTCTCCGACTTTCGCCGGGGTGGCGGCGCAACCTCCCTGGTGGTTGACGAGTACGGCGACATCCAGGGGCTGGTAAGCGTGCAGGATCTCTTGGGCGAAATTTCCGGCGGCCTGATCGGTGACAGCGCCCAGGACGCGGAGGAAGACGAAATACAACCCGACGGCAGCGGCGGCTGGCTGGTTGACGCCGGCGCCAGCATTCGGCTGCTCAACCGGCGCATGAGTTGGCGGTTGCCCACATACGGTCCCAAGACCCTCAACGGCCTGATAGTCGATAAACTGGGCGCCATACCGGAGCGCGGGCAGCAGTTTGAACTGGCCGGATTCCCGATGGAAATTGTGGAGACTTCCGAGAGTGCCGTCGACCGGGTGCGCGTTATGCGCGCCGCCAATCCCGACCCGGCGCAGACAACCATCACAACAGCCGGATCATAGCCATGCTTGCCATTCTTTCGCCTGCCAAGTCGCTGGACTTCGAGTCGAAACTGCCGCGCGGCGCGCACACCATTCCCGAATTTCTCGACGATTCCGCGCAATTGGTGGAGCGGTTGCGGGAATTCACGCCGCGGGACCTGTCACAAATGATGGGTGTCAGCGACAAGCTGGCGCAACTGAATTCCGACCGCTACGCGGCCTGGAAGCAGCCTTTCAGCCGCCGTAACGCGCGGCCGGCAGCGCTGGCGTTCAACGGCGACGCCTACCAGGGGCTGCGCGCCTGGGAATTTTCCGGGCGCGACCTGGGCTGGGCGCAACGCCACTTGCGCATCCTGTCCGGGCTGCATGGCGTGCTGCGGCCGCTGGACCTGATTCAGCCCTACAGGCTGGAAATGTCCACACCGCTCGACACGGGAGCAGGTCCCGATCTGTACGCCTTCTGGGGCGAGCGGTTGACCGGGGCGATTCGCCAGGCAGTGCATGCCAGCGGCACGCCGGTGCTCGTGAACCTGGCCTCCAAGGAATACTTCAGCGCGCTTGATTTCGACGCGCTGGATGCGCGGGTGATTACCCCGCGGTTTCTGGATTTCCGCGGTGGCAAGTACCGCTTCGTGAGTTTTCTCGGCAAGCGGGCGCGCGGCATGATGGCGCGATTCATCATCGAGCGGCGAATGCGTTTCGCCAAGGGGCTGCTCGAATTCTCCGAGGGCGGCTACCGCTACGATCCGGAGCGTTCGACCCGCGACCAGCCGACCTTCGTTCGCGACCCGCTGTAGATCAGACCCGAGGCAAAGCGCTAAGCGCCTCTTCCAGGCGCTTGACCACCGATATCTCCATGCCGGCTATCGGTTTACGCGGTCGGTTGGCCGCCGGGATCATGGCCTGCTGGAACCCGAGCTTGGCGGCTTCCCGCAAGCGCTCCTCGCCGTAGGGAGCGGGGCGCACCTCGCCGGAAAGCCCGATCTCGCCAAACAAGATTAGGCCCTCGGGCAGAGCCTGGTTGCTCACGCTCGACCAGACCGCCGCCGCCACCGCAAGGTCGGCTGCGGTTTCCGTTATCCGCAGACCGCCCACGAAGTTGACGAACACGTCGCGATCGTAGGCGCTAACGGCCGAATGCCTGGCCAGTACAGCCATCAGCATGGCCAGACGATCGCGGTCCATGCCGGGGCTGACCCGGCGCGCCAGACCGGCGCCGGCATCGGATACCAGCGCCTGAACTTCCAGCAGCATGGGCCGGCTGCCCTCATGGCAGGCCGTAACGGCACTGCCCGGCGCTCCGGCCTGACGGCCGGCGAGAAAAATGGCCGATGGATTGCGCACCTGCTTCAGGCCGGCGGAATCCATCACAAACACGCCGAGTTCGTTCACCGCGCCAAAGCGATTCTTTACCGAACGCAAAAGCCGAAACCTGCTGCCGGACTCGCTTTCGAAGTACAAGACCACATCCACCATGTGCTCCAGCATGCGCGGGCCGGCGATCTGACCCTCCTTGGTGACATGCCCCACCAGCGTAACCGCGATTCCCTGGGTCTTGGCCAAGCGCACCAGGGCGGCCGTGCATTCACGCAACTGCGCCGGCGAGCCGGGCGCGGAGCCGACCGCGGCGAGACTCAAGGTTTGCACGGAATCGATAATCAGCCATTCGGGCCGTTCGGATTCGGCAGCCGCGAGGATGGCGTCCAGCGACGTCTCGGCAATGGCACGCAGACCGGCCTGCGCAAGACCCAGCCTCCGCGCCCGCAAGGAAAGCTGTTGCAGCGATTCTTCGCCTGTCACATAGAGGGTCCGCGCGCTTGCGGGATTGACGCCGGCCACCTGCAGAAGAATGGTGGACTTGCCGATTCCGGGATCGCCGCCAAGCAGCACTGCCGAACCCTTTACCAATCCGCCGCCAAGCACCCGGTCGAACTCGGCGAGCCCGGTAGGCAGGCGCTGGTCGGGTTCCGCCGTGACTTCGCTGAGTTGCGCGGCCTCTGCCGGGGCTCCGGCACTGTGACTGCCCTTTGCTGCGCCTGGACTGCCGCGCAACGTATTCCAGGCTCCGCAAGCGCCGCACTGCCCCTGCCACTTGAGGCTCTCGGCGCCGCACTCGGTACAAAAATATGCAGCGTTCTTCAAACTGACCTCATCGGGCGGGAGGATTAAGCCGCGCTTCCATGGCGGCCATTATCGCCACGATGCGCCCTGAGCCGAGTCGCAGAGCAAAAAGTCGGTTTTTCAGCTTGCAACCCCCACCAACAGGGGCAAATCGTATATTCTTGCGCCTTCGCTGCGAACGGTTCCCTAAGCCGGAGTGATTTCCAATACTGGTTCCAGCCCCCGTCAATGGGTGGAGGAGGTTGCTCGCCTGACGCGGCCCGACCGCATACAGTGGTGCGGCGGCTCACAAGAGGAATACGACGCCCTCGTAGCCTTGCTGGTGCGCGACGGCGGGCTTATTCCCCTCAACGGCGGCACGTTCAGCAACTGTTATCTGCACCGCTCCGACCCGGCCGATGTAGCCCGGGTCGAGAACCTCACCTTTGTCTGCACCACGGACCGCGAAGACGCGGGTCCCAACAACAACTGGATGGCGCCGGACGAAGCCCACAAGCTGCTCGACGGCTTGTTCGAAGGCTGCATGCAAGGGCGGACGATGTACGTAATCCCCTATTGCATGGGGCCCATCGATTCGCCGCTGGCGCGCTGCGGCATAGAGGTCACGGACAGCGCCTACGTGGCGGTGAACATGCAGTTGATGACCCGCATGGGGAATCCGGCGCTGGAGCGGATCGAGCGAGAAGGCCGGTTTGTGAAGGGCATGCATTCCATCGGCCAACTCGACCCGAAGCGCCGCTACATCATGCATTTCCCCGAAGAGCTGAGTATTCGCAGCTTCGGTTCCGGATACGGAGGCAACGCGCTGCTGGGCAAGAAGTGTCACGCGCTGCGGATCGCCAGTTGGCAGGCGCGCCAGGAGGGCTGGCTGGCCGAACACATGCTCATCGTGGAGATCGAGAACCCGGCAGGCGAGAAACACTATGTGGCCGCAGCGTTTCCGTCCGCTTGCGGCAAGACCAACCTGGCCATGCTGATCCCACCCGAAGAACTGCGCGGCTGGAAGGTGCGCACGATCGGCGACGATATCGCCTGGCTGCACCTCGACGCGGACGGCGTATTGCGCGCCATCAACCCGGAAGCGGGCTATTTCGGGGTGGTGCCGGGCACCAACCGGCATACCAACCACAACGCATTCGAGATGATTCAGCGGGATGCGATCTTTACCAACGTAGGCGTGACCGGCGACATGCAGCCCTGGTGGGAAGGGCGCAAGGAAGGCGCGCCGGCCACCAACTGGAAGGGCGAACCGGCAAGGGACGGCGAACCTGCCGCACACCCGAATGCGCGCTTCACGGTAGCCGCGCACCGCAATCCCAGCTACTCGCCGATGGCCGAACACCATGCGGGGGTGCCGATCTCGGCGCTGATCTTCGGCGGACGGCGTTCGCGGCTGGCGCCGCTGGTGATGGAAGCGCGCGACTGGCGCCATGGCGTGTTGATGGGCGCCGCCATGGCTTCGGAATCCACGGCTGCATCGAGCGATTCCGGCAACGGGCTGCGGCGCGATCCGATGGCCATGAAACCGTTTTGCGGCTACAACTTTGCCGACTACTGGGCGCACTGGCTCAGTTTCGCCGGGCGCAGCGACAAGCTGCCGGGCATCTACCACGTCAACTGGTTCCGGCAAGACGCGGCCGGTGAATACCTCTGGCCCGGGTTCGGCGAGAACCTGCGCGTGTTGCAATGGATACTTGACCGGTGCGAGGGACGCGCCGACGCGCGCCAGACTCCGGTGGGCAATCTGCCGCGGCGCAAGGACCTCAACCTGAAGGGACTGGATATCGAACCGGGAGCCCTCGACGGGCTGCTGGAAGTGGACGCTGCGGGCTGGCGCGAGGAAATGCGCGGCATAGCCGAGTACCTGAAACAGTATGGGGAACGCTTGCCCGAAGAACTGCTGCGCGAGCACACGCGCGTAGCCCGCGCTCTGGGCTGATAGTCACGGAGTAGGGAAAGTCCGGCCCGCGAAAAGGAGCCGGCGAATCAGGCGGCGTTCTTCAGGTTCGCCGGAATGCAACGCAGCAATACATGGGCGCCGCTAGCCGGCGCGGCGGCGTGGCGAGCCAGCGCCCGACGCCAATCTCCGGCGCCCGGCTGCCCCGCATACAAGCCGGCCATGTGGCGGGTAATCGCACCTAGCTTCAGTTCTTGCTGCTCCTCGCGGCAGGCATACTCGACCATGGCCTCGACCACCTCTTCGCGCGTGCGCCGTATCGAACTCTGCGCCGACAGCTCGGACAACAGCCAGGGATTGGAATAAGCCGCCCGGCCCAGCATCACGCCGTCCACGTGTTCGAGATGCGCACGAACAGCGGCAGTTTCGGAAATACCGCCGTTCAGCACCACGGGCAAGCCGCGCAGTTCCCGCTTGAGCCGGTAAACCACCTCGTATCGTAGTGGCGGTACACTGCGGTTCTGCTTCGGCGAAAGCCCTTCCAAAACGGCGATGCGCGCATGCACGGCCAGCGCCGCAGCGCCGGCCTCCTGCACGGCCCGCGCAAAGGCAAGCAGGTGCGCAAAACCAAACCTGTGATTGGTGCCGATCCGTGTCTTGACCGTGACCGGACATCCTGCCGCGCTTTGTCGCATGGCGGCCACGCACTCGGCTACCTGCTCCGGTTCGTGCATCAGGCAAGCACCGAAGCGTCCGGCGCGCACACGGGGACTGGGGCAGCCTACGTTCAGGTTGATCTCGTTGAAGCCGGCCTGCGCCGCGCGTTCGGCAGCCTGCGCGAGCGCATCTGGATCGCTCCCGCCGAGCTGCAACGCTAACGGCCTTTCCGCCGCATAGTGCGCGAGAAAGTCATCGCCGCGGGCATGCAGGACGGCCTGAGCGTGGACCATTTCCGTATAGAGGCCCGCGTCCGGAGCCAGTAGCCGATGGAAAAAGCGGCAGTGCCGATCGGTGCGCTGCATCATCGGCGCCACCGAAATGCGGCAAGCAGCCGGATAGGCCGCGGACTCAGCAGCCATCGATAGTGGCCTGCACCAGGAAGCGAACCACCTCGTGCAACGCTTCCTGTTCGGTGGCGCCGGCTTGAAGCGCCTGATTGTAGGTAGCCAACTGCATGCTGGCGCTGGTGCCGCGCTCAAGGATTGTGCGGGCGTGTCCGATCTCCGATGCGCAATCGAAGTATTCGGCATCCTGGCGCACCAGCGCTATGAGTTCTTCGAGCAGCTCCGCGAACGGCGCCATGCTGCCCTTGCCGAAATCCAGCAGCCGGTCGGTAGGACCGTAGCGCATCGCCCGCCAGCGGTTTTCCTCCAGCAGCAAGAGGTTGTAGCTGCGCCAGCGACTGTTGCTTATGCGAAGGCGCCAGAGCATGCGTATCAGACAGACGCAAAAGGCGGTCAGACAAACGGTGTCCTCGACGAAGGTGCAAAGATCGAAGATGCGCGTTTCCAGGGTCGGAAAGCGGGCGCTGGGGCGCACGTCCCACCAGATCATCGACGAATCCTCGATGACCTGGGCGCGAACCAGCGTATCGACATGGCGCTGATAGTCGCTCCAACTGCTGAATTCTTCCGGCAAGCCAGTGCGCGGCAGGCCGGAAAAAATCGTCAGGCGGAAACTGTTCAGGCCCGTATCGTCGCCTTCCCAGAATGGCGAGGACGCGCTCAGCGCGAGCAGGTGGGGAAGGAAATAGCGGAACTGGTTCATCAGGTCCACGCGCAGGTCCTTGTCGTCGATTCCCACGTGTACGTGCATGCCGCAAATCAGCATGCGCCGGGCCGTGGCCTGCATTTCGTGCTGCAAAGTCATGTAGCGCTGCGAGGGAGTCTGCTTCTGATCGCGCCACAGGGCCGAGGGATGCGTCGAGGCCGCAATGATCCGCATCCCGAATTGCTCCGCCACGGCATTGATCTCGCGCCGCTGGCGGGTCAGTTCGCTGCGAACTTCGGCGATGCTTGCGCATACCTTGGTGGCTGTCTCCACCTGAGCGCGCATCAGTTCGTTCACCACCTGGCCTTCCACCTGCTGCTGGCAGGCCGGCATGAATCCCTCGGGCGGATCGACCGAGAGCTCCAGCGTCTCGGCATCAACGAGCAGGTACTCTTCTTCCACGCCTAGCGTGAAACTGGGCTGATCCCGCAGCATGCTCATCGGCGGCGCTCCAATCCCCCCAAGGCGCTCATTCTATTGCTCGCTCAAGCCTGGGGCGGCTCAGTTTGTCCCCAGGCGCTCTCCCAGCAGCGCGGGAAGCGCAGCCAGCGCCTCGTCCAGCGCCGCGCCGCGCGGCCCGCCGCCCTGCGCAAAGTCGGCGCGGCCGCCACCCTTGCCGCCCAGGCGTTCGGACACGGAGCGCGCCAGGTCGCGAGCCGGTGCGCGTTCTTCCAGCGCCTTGCTCACGCCGGCCACCACGCGCGCCTTGCCGCTGGCGTCACAGGCGCCCAGCACTACCACGGCCGGTGCAAACTGGTCCCGGTAGCGGTCCACAGCGCCGCGCATGGTGTGGATATCCGCGTCCTCATCAAGCCGCAAGGCCACGAGATTGACGCCCGCGATCCGCGTGACCGGCGTGGCGCCCGCCGCGCCGCCTTCGGCGAGTTTGGCCTGTGCCTGGGCGAGCTTCTTTTCCAGCTCCCGGGTGCGATTCATAAGCGCGGCCAGCTTTTCCTCCGAATCGTCCACCCCGCCCTTGAGCAATCCCGCGAGGCGATCCATCCTGTGGCGCAGGTTGCGCATGAATTGCAGCGCCTGCCGGCCGGTAACCGCCTCGATCCGCCGCACGCCTGCCGCCACCGAAGATTCGGAAACGATAGCAAAAGCACCGATATCACCGGTGCGTTCCACGTGCGTTCCACCACACAGCTCGATGGAGTAGTCGCCCAGCTTCAGCACCCGCACGCGGTCGGCGTAGTCTTCCCCGGCCATCGCCAAGGCGCCGGCCTCGATAGCTTCGTCGAGGGGCATCTCGATGGTCTCCGCCGCACGGTTGGCGCGAATCTGCGCGTTGACTTCGTCCTCGATGTGCTCGAGCTCAGCCTGCGAAACGGCCTCGAAATGCGAGAAATCGAACCGCAAACGGTCGGGCGCCACCAGCGAGCCCTTCTGCGCGACATGCGCACCCAGCACCTTGCGCAAGGCCGCGTTCATCAGGTGCGTGGCCGAGTGGTTCAGAACGGTTGCGCGTCGCCGCGCGGCGTCAACGGTGGCGGCAAGCTCCACGCCCACACGAACGACACCTTGCGCCACGACGCCGATATGCACGCAGCCGGCTCCGCCGCGCTGCGTGTCCGTCACCTCGAGCCGGCAGTCCGAACCGGCCAGAATTCCAGCATCGCCGACCTGCCCGCCGCCTTCCGCGTAAAACGGCGTACGGTCCAGCGCCACTTCGACCGCCTCGCCCTCGCCCGCTTGCTCCACCGCCTGGCCCTTGACCCAAATCGCGGTCACTCGGCCGGTGTCCTGAACCCGCTCGTAACCCGTGAAACGAGTTTCGGGAATCGTCTTGCCTTCGGCGCCCGCATCCGTGGGCGCAGACTCAGCGCCATGTGCAGCTTTGCTCCGCTGCCCCGCGCTACTCATCGCGGAGCTTCCGCGCGAGCGTCCGCGCTGCTCGTCCATCGCTTCCGCATACTCCGCCATGTCCACCGTCATGCCCCGCTCGCGCGCGATATCTGCGGTGAGATCGACCGGAAAACCGTAGGTGTCGTACAAGACGAACGCCAAGCGACCCGGAACGCGCTTGTTTTTCACTTTCTCCAGCGACCGGTTCAGGTGCCGCAGGCCCTGCTCCAGCGTGGCTGCGAACCGCTCCTCTTCCGAGCGCAGCACGCGCTCCGTGAGCGGTTGCGATTCGGTCAGTTGCGGATAGGCCTCGGACATGGCCTGCACCAGCGGCTCCACCATGCGGTGCATAAAGGTATCGCGCATGCCCAGGTCGTGACCGTGGCGCAAAGCGCGCCGAACAATGCGGCGCAGCACATAGCCGCGGCCTTCGTTCGACGGAAAAACGCCATCGTTGACCAGGAAAACCGCAGCCCGAGCATGGTCGGCGATCACTTTCAGCGAACTGGACGCGAGATCGCCGGCGCCGGTAACCGAGGCGGCCGCGGCAATGAGGTCGCGGAACAGATCAATGTCGTAGTTGCTGGCGCGTCCCTGCAGCACCGCCGCCATGCGCTCCAGACCCATGCCGGTGTCCACCGAAGGCTTGGGCAAGGGCGTCAGGCTGCCGTCGGCGGCGCGGTCGTACTGCATGAACACGAGGTTCCAGATTTCGACGAACCGATCGCCCTCGTCCTCGCCCTCCCCGGGCGGGCTGCCGGCAATTTGCGGGCCGTGGTCGAAGAATATCTCCGAACAGGGCCCGCAGGGCCCCGTGTCGCCCATCGACCAGAAATTGCCGCTGGCTCCCAGCCGCGCTATGCGCGAGTCGTCCAGGCCTGCCTCTTCGCGCCAGCACTGCGCGGCTTCGTCGTCGTCTTCGAAAATCGTGACCAGCAGCTTCTCGGCCGGCAAGCCCAACTCCCGGGTCACGAACTCCCAGGCAAGGCGCACCGCGCGGCGCTTGAAGTAGTCGCCGAAGCTGAAGTTTCCAAGCATCTCGAAGAATGTGTGGTGGCGGGCGGTGTAACCCACGTTCTCAAGGTCGTTATGCTTGCCCCCGGCCCTCAGGCAGCGCTGCACGGTAACGGCGCGCGGATAAGGCGCCGGCTCCCGCCCCAGAAACACGTCCTTGAACTGCACCATCCCGGCATTGGTGAACAGGAGCGTGGGATCGTTGTGCGGAACCAGCGACGAGCCGGGCACGTGACGGTGGTCATGGCCGGCGAAATAATCGACGAAGGCCGAGCGCAGTTCGCCGACTTTCATGGGGAACCGTCCGTAAGCAGCGCACTCGCCACCTGGCCCGAAGAAAAGCCCCGCCCCTGCAGAAACCGCGCCTGACGCGCCAGCTCGGCGCGTCCGGCAGGCGCGGAGTCGCCGAAACGCCGCCGACGCGCTGCCGCCGCGCATTGATCCCAATCAACCTCGGCGCCGCTCAGCGCCGCATCGATCAGGCCCGACTGTACGCCACGCTGCATCAGTTGGGCGCGTATCTTGAGCGGCCCCTGGCCGCGTTCGCGGCGCGACCGCAGGAAGGCTTCGGCAAAGCGCTGATCGCTCAGCAATCCGCGCTCCACCAATTCATTGAGCGCAGCCTCGATAGCGCTTGGGTCGTAACCGCGCCCGGCAAGCTTGCCGCGCAGCTCGCTTACGGAATGCTCGCGCCGCGCGAGCAACTTCAGCCCCGCGTCCAGCGGGTTGGCCAAGCGCTCACGCACTCGCGGCCCCGGCTGGCTCCTCCGCTGTGCGTTCCGCGTCCCGAATCAGCCCCTCCAGCTCGTCGGCCACCTCGCTATTGTCGTCAAGGTAGCTGCGGGCCTTTTCCTTGCCCTGGCCGATATGGGCGTCCTTGTAGCTGTACCAGGCTCCGGACTTGACGATCAGGTTCTTCGCCAAACCCAGGTCGATGAGCTCTCCTGCGCGTGAAACGCCATATTGGCTGCCGGTGAAAAGAATGTCGAATTCGGCCATCTTGAACGGCGGAGCCAGCTTGTTCTTCACCACCTTCACGCGGGTGCGATTGCCGATCACTTCGTCGCCGCGCTTGATCGCGCCGATGCGCCGGATGTCAAGGCGCACGGACGAATAGAACTTCAGCGCGTTGCCGCCGGTGGTGGTTTCCGGATTGCCGAACATCACGCCGATCTTCATGCGCAGTTGGTTGATGAAGATCACGATGGTGTTGGAGCGCTTGATATTGCCGGTCAGCTTGCGCAGCGCCTGCGACATCAGGCGGGCGTGCAGGCCCACATGACTGTCGCCCATTTCGCCCTCGATTTCGGCCTTGGGCGTAAGCGCGGCCACCGAATCGACGACTACCACGTCCACTGCGCCAGAACGCACCAGCATGTCGGTGATCTCCAGTGCCTGTTCGCCCGTGTCGGGCTGCGAAACCAGCAAGTCGTCCACGTTGATGCCCAAACGCCGCGCATACACCGGGTCGAGAGCATGCTCGGCATCCACGAAGGCGGCGGTGCCGCCGGCTTTCTGGCATTGCGCCACCGCGCTCAAGGTAAGCGTGGTCTTGCCCGAAGCCTCGGGACCGAAGATCTCCACCACTCGTCCGCGCGGAAGCCCGCCTATGCCCAGCGCGAGGTCCAGCGCCAGGCTCCCGGTAGAAATCACCTCCACGTCATGCACCGCGCCGGCGCCGCCCAGCCGCATGACAGAGCCTTTGCCGTATTGCTTCTCGATTTGCGACAGCGCCGCTGCCAATGCCCGTTCGCGATTGTCGTTCATCTTGCTCTGCACTCCGGCATCCGTCACCAAAAGGCGATTATTCCACAGCTCGCCCGCATTGCATTGCCGCAATGCTGCGGGTTGGTGCACATATAGCGCAGCGAGCTATTGCTTGCAGTCATGTTCGACCAGCAGACGCAAGCTCTGTCAGCCTTGGGGCGCTTCGCGCAAGCGTTCGAGCAGGCCGTTCAGCGCGCGCTCCACCGACTGCGCGCGCACGGCCTGACGGTCGCCGTCAAAGCGCGTCGAATCCGCATCGCACCAGCCGTTGCGCGCGGCCCAAGCGAAGGCTACGGTGCCTACCGGGCGGGTCAACGTGCCGCCCGCAGGGCCGGCAATGCCGGTCACCGACAGGCTCCAGTCGGTGCGCGCATGCCGAATGGCGCCCTTGGCCATCTCGATGGCCGTCTCGATGCTTACCGCGCCGTGTGCGCGCAGGGTTTCCGCGCGCACGCCCAGCAGGCGCTGCTTGGCTTCGTTGGAATAGGTCACGAAGCCGGCAGAAAACCAGCCGGAACTGCCCGGAAGGCCGGTAATCGCCATGCCGGCCCAGCCGCCGGTGCAGGACTCGGCCACCGCCAGCGTTTCCTCGCGCTGCAGCAGCACGGCCCCGAGCTCCGCCACCAGCGCATCAATCTTCGAGCGCGTCACCGCTCGTCCCCGGCGCCTTCTTCGGCAAGCCGTTTCAGTTCATAGACGAGGTCCAACGCTTCGCGGGGACTGAGTTGCTCCGGGTCCACGTCCGCCAGCAACTGCTGCGCTGCGGCGGGTTCGGCCTCCTGCGGCCTGAGGTCCAATTGCGGCTGCACGCGCGCACGCTCCACGAGCCGCCCGGAGCGCTCTTCGAGTTCGCGCAAGGTCTTGCGCGCGGACGCGATGACCGGCCGCGGCACGCCGGCCAGGGCCGCCACCTGCAGGCCATAGCTGCGGTCCGCCGGCCCCTCGCGCAGCGAATACAGGAACACCAGCGTTCCGGCGTGCTCGACCGCGTCGAGATGCACGTTCGCGCAGCCCGCGACGGTTTCGGGCAAGGCCGTCAGCTCGAAGTAATGGGTGGCGAACAGCGTGAAACAACGCAGACGTTCGGCGATGTGCACCGCGGCCGCCCAGGCCAGGGACAGGCCGTCATAAGTACTGGTGCCGCGGCCCACCTCGTCCATGAGCACCAGGCTTTGCGCGGTAGCGTTGTTGAGGATGCTGGCGGTTTCCGTCATCTCCACCATGAAGGTGGAGCGCCCGCCGGCCAGGTCGTCGCCGGCGCCGATGCGAGTGAATACGCGATCCAGCGGGCCGATTTCGGCCGCGGCCGCCGGCACATAGCTGCCGATATGCGCGAGGATCGCAATCAGCGCCACCTGGCGCATGTAGGTGGACTTGCCGCCCATGTTGGGCCCGGTCACGATCAGCATACGGGTCGCGTCATCCAGCGCCAGGTCGTTGGGAATGAACTCGCTGTCTAGAGCACGTTCCACCACTGGGTGCCGGCCGGCAGTAAGCCGTATGCCCGGTTGCTCGGTGAGTTGCGGCTTGACGTAACCGAGTTCCAGCGAACGCGCCGCCAGGTTCGCCAGCACGTCGGTTTCCGCCAGCGCGGCAGCCAGCTCCTGCCAGGCGGCCAGCCACTGCGACAGTTCATCCAGCAATTCCTCGAACAGCCGCGCTTCCAGCTCCAGAGCGCGTTCGCGGGCGCTCAGCACCCGGTGCTCGAACTGCTTCAGTTCCGGCGTGATATAGCGCTCGGAGTGCTTGAGCGTCTGCCGGCGGATGAAGTGCTCCGGGGCCTCTTGCGCCTGGCTCTTGCGCAACTCTATGAAATAGCCGTGCACCCGGTTATACCCCAGCCGCAGGTTTGCGATGCCGCTGCGTTCGCGCTCCGCTGCTTCGAGCTCCTGCAAGGATGCGTCGGCGTTGCTGCTGAGCTGCCGCAACTCGTCCAGCTCGGCGTTGTATGCGGCCGCTATCACCTGCCCGTCCCGAATCCTGGGGGCGGGTTGTTCGGCAATGGCCCTTTCCAGCAGTTCCAGACCGTCCGGTGGGGGCTGCATGCGCTCCGCCAGTGCGCCCAGGAGCGGCGAGTCCAGGGACGCCAGGCGCTCGCGCACGGCCGGCGTAGCGTTTAGCGCGGCGCGCAACTGCTCAAGATCGCGCGGACGTGCGCTGCGTATCGCCAGGCGCGCCAGCACCCGCTCCAGATCGCCGACCTTGCGCAGGACGGAACGCCAATCGTGGCTGGTTTCGCGCAGAATTTCCAGCGCCTGGTAACGTTCCCGGAGCGTCGTGTGCGAGCGCAAGGGACGCTGAATCCAGCGCCGCAGCAGCCGACTGCCCATCGGCGTGGCGCAATGATCGAGCACACCCGCCAGCGTATGCTCGTCGCGTCCCGACAGCGAGCGGTCCAGTTCCAGGTTGCGGCGAGTGGCTGCGTCCATCAGCAGCGCGTCGCTGCTGCGCTCCACATGCAGCGTTCGCACATGCGGCAAAGCGCCCCGCTGCGTGTCCTTGACGTAGTCCAGCAAACACCCGGCGGCAGCGATAGCGCGGTCCATACCTTCGATGCCGAAGCCGTCAAGACTATTCACCCGGAACTGCTCGGCAAGCGCCTTTCTCGCAGATGACACGCTGAACTGCCAACTCCGCCGCTCGTGAACTGCCGGCGCGTCCGGTAGGGAATCGGGCAGGCGGGCGCCTTCGCTAACCAGCACTTCGGCAGGCCGCAAGCGCTGCATCTCGCCTTGCAGGTCCTCGCTGCTCGCACATTCGGCCACCGAGAAGCTCCCGGAACTCAGTTCCATCCAGGCCAGCCCATAGCTTCCGCCGTTCTGATACACCGCGGCCACGAGATTGTCGGCGCCGCTGTCCAGCAGGGCCTCGTCGGTCAGGGTGCCGGGCGTCACCAGCCGTACAACCTCGCGTTTCACCGGGCCGCCCGAAGGCTTGGGCCGGCCTATCTGCTCGCAAATGGCGATCGACTCGCCCATGTGCGCGAGGCGGGCGATATAGGAATCGGCGGAATGCACGGGCACGCCGGCCATGGGAATCGCCTCGCCCTTGGATTGCCCGCGGCTGGTCAGCACGATGTCGAGCAGCGTGGCGGCCCGCGTGGCGTCTTCGAAGAACATCTCGTAGAAGTCGCCCATCCGATAGAACAGGAGCGAATCCGGATGCTGCGCCTTGATGCGCAGATACTGCTGCATGACCGGCGTATGTGCCGCCAGCGGCCGCACGCCGGCAGTCACGGGGCTATCCTTGGTCGAAGCCACGGCCGGCGGCGGCCTGTCGCATCAAGCGCTCCGCAGGCGTCCAGCGCGCTCCGAACCGGGCATGCAATGCGCGAATATCCTCAAGCACCGAGAACAGGCCCTGCTGCTCGGCGTAGTGCATGGGTCCTCCGCGCCAGGCCGGAAAACCGTAACCATAGACATACACGATGTCGATATCCGAGGCGCTCCTGGCCACGCCTTCGTCGAGCAGGCTTGCGCCGATGTTCACCAGCGGGTAGAGGCACCGTTTGATGATCTCCTCGGGTTCGGCCGGCGGGCCGCGCTCATAGCCCAATTCCGCGGCCAGTTCCTCGATCAGCGCCGCCACCGCCGGTTCCGGCTCGGGGACCCGGCTGCCGGCGCTGTAGTTGTAAATACCGCGTCCGTTTTTCTGTCCGAAGCGCTCCTGCTTGCAAAGCGCGTCGGCCAGACGTTCGCCCGGCATGCGTTCGCCAAGCGGCGTCCCGGCCAGCTCCCGAGCGCGCCAGCCAAGATCCAGGCCCACCAGATCAGCCATCTGGAACGGCCCCATGGGCAACCCGAATTCCCGCATGGCGGCGTCCATCCGTTCCGGGGGCGTGCCTTCGAACAGCAGCTCGAAAGCCTCGCGCATGTATCCCGTCAACATACGGTTGCCGATAAAGCCGTGGCTGTTGGCCGACCAGACCGGAATTTTCCGCATCCGCGAAGCCAGCGAAAATGCGCAGGCGATGGTTTCCTTGGATGTCTGTCGCCCCTTGATCACCTCCACCAGGCGCATGATGTTGGCGGGGCTGAAAAAGTGCATGCCCAGCACCTGCTCCGGCCGCCCGGTGGCCAAGGCCAGTGCGTCGATATCAAGGTAGGACGTGTTGCTGGCGATGACCGCGTCCGCGCCGAGCGTGGCATCCAGGCGCTCGAAGATGCTCTTTTTCAGGTCGAGGCTCTCGTAAACCGCCTCCACGGCGAAATCGGCGCCGGACAGGCTGGCGTAGTCCGTGGTGGGCTTGATCAGCGCCATGCAGCGCTCAGTCTGGCCCGGCGGCAAACGGCCGCTGGCCTCGGAGCGTTCGAAATTCCGGCGCACCACGGCCAGGCCCTTCTTCAGCGCCGATTCACTGGTCTCGAGCACGGTGACCGGCACCCCTGCAATGGCGAAATTCATGGCGATGCCGCCGCCCATGGTGCCGCAACCGACCACCGCCGCCTCCTGCACCGGCCGCCCAGGGTGCGATCCTCCGCCCTTGGCCGCCGCGCGCTCGGCAAAGAACACGTGCGCCAGCGCCTTGCTCTGCGGGTCCTTGAGGCAGCGCGCAAAACGCTTGCGTTCCTCGGCAAGCCCGGCGCGAAAATCATTACGGCAAACCACCGCCTGCTCCACGCACTGCACGATCAACTCCGGCGCATGCCTGCCCCGCAGCTTGCGAGCTACAAGCGTGCGCGCCGCAGCGAACGCCTCGTCGGCTTCGCCGGCCTGCGGAAGTTTGCCGGGACCCGCCGAAATCTTGCGCAGCGGTGCGCCCGCGTCCAGCAGCTTCTCGGCCTGGGCAAACGCAGCCGGGATCGGATCGCCTTGCAGCAGGTCGTCAGCAAGGCCGCATTCCAGCGCCTCTTGCGCGCTGACCGGCTTGCCCTGCAGACACATGCGCAAAGCCATTTCAACGCCGATCAGGCGGGGCGTCCGCTGGGTTCCACCGGCTCCCGGCAACAGACCTATGAGCACCTCGGGAAACGAAAACCGAGCCCGCGGCGATGCAACCCGGTAGTCGCAGGCCAGCGCCAGCTCCAGACCGCCGCCGTATGCGACCCCGGCAATGACCGCCGTGACCGGTTTGGGGCAGGCATCAAGGGCATCGCAGATCGCCGTTAGGGATGCCGCCGGCGCCGGCATTTCGGACAGCCCGAATTCCTTGATGTCCGCACCGGCACACCAGGTTTTCAGACCGCTGGACAGAAGCACGGCGCCAACCGAATCGTCCTGTGCAGCAGCCTCTACCGCCTCCATGAGCGCCACGCGAAGCGGCGCGCCAAGAGCATTTACGGGTGGCGCATGCATCTCGATCAGCCGCACCCGGCCCCTGTCCTCAATTCTTATGGTCAAGAGTGACCCACCTGCAATACCCACTTGCCGGCAACCTCGCGCCGGGCGAAGGCCTCATAGGCCTGAAAGTAGTCCTCGAACGGCAAACTGCGCGAGACGGGGCAGTGGATCGCGCCCTCACCTGCCAGCCGCGACAGATCCTCCAGGTTTTCGCGGGCGGTATCCGGATGCCTGTCGGTCCACGCGCTCCATAACACGCCCAGAACCGCCGCTGTCTTGAGCAGCACCAGGTTAAGCGGCAGTCGGGGAATCTCTCCGGCGGCAAAGCCCACCACCAGGAAGCGGCCACCCGGCGCGCAAGCACGGTATGCCGATTCCGAAAACGAGCCGCCCACCGGGTCTACGACCACATCCACGCGCCCTCCGGCCTGTTTCTTGAGCCGGCCCCGGAAATCATCGTCAGCATAGTTGATGGTTTCGTCCGCGCCCATGGAAATCGCCAGTTGCAGCTTTTCAGGACTGCTCGCCGCGGCGATCACCTTCGCTCCCAGGGCCTTGGCTAATGCAACCGCCGCCATACCCACACCGCCGCCGGCGCCCAATACCAGCACGGTTTCGCCGGCGCGCAGCTTCGCGACCTGCTTGTAGGCGTGATAACAGGTGCCGTAAGTGATGCAGAGCCCTGCCCCCTGTGCGTAGCTCATGTTGACCGGCAAACGGGCGACGTGATGACGCGGCGCCACAGTGCGCTCGGCAAACATGGCGCGGCCATGCACCGCAACCCGCTCGCCCACTTCAAGGTCCTCGACTCCGGCTCCCAGCGCGGCCACCACCCCGGCTGCCTCGGCGCCCGGCGTAAAAGGCGTTTGCGGGCGCCGCTGGTAGCGACCCTGCACCATCAGCAGATCAAAGAAGTTGAGTCCGGCAGCGCGCACGTCCACCAGCACCTCGCCGGGTCCAGGCGTCGGCTCTGCCACCTCTTCCAGACGCAACTCGGGCTGCTCGGCGTATTGGGTGCAGATCAGCGCGCGCATTTGAGTATTGACTTTCGCTGGTGCGTCCGGCAGCTATACGTGAACGCCGCCATCAACCCGTATCGCCTGACCGGTAACGTAGGAACCCGCCGGCGAAACCAGGAACACCACCAGACCGGCCACGTCATCCGGAGCTCCCATCCTTCCGACGGCGGTGCTTTCAAGAAAGCTATCGCGCGCCTCGGCGTCGCTCCACAAGGCCGCAGAGAAGTCGGTCTTGATCAAACCCGGGCACACGGCGTTGACGGTAATTCCGTGGCGGCCGTGTTCGAGCGCAAGGTTGCGCGCCATCTGGATTTCGGCAGCCTTCGACATACCGTAGGCGCCGATTTTGGCGTGTGCGCTCTGGCCGACATAGGACGAAATCAACACGATGCGCCCGTAGCTCTGTCTGCGCATATCGGCCGTCACGAGTCCGCTCAACCAGATATTGGCCGTTACGTTGCTGCGCCAGATGCGCTCGAATGCGCTCTCGGTTACCTCCAGCAGGGGCCCGAAATGCGGATTCACGCCCACGTTGCAGACCAGGATGTCGATGGCGCCGAAGGCGGCCTGCGTAGATGCCACGAGGGCCTCGACCTGATCCTTGTAATAGACGTTGCAAGGCGCCGCGATAGCCGTCCCCTTGCCGAAACGCAGGTTGATTTCCTCGGCTGTCTGCTCGCAGGCCTCCGGCTTGCGGCTTGAGGCCGTGACGCGGGCGCCATGCTCGGCCAGCCGCATGGCGATCGCCTTGCCGATGCCGCGCGTGGAGCCGGTAATCAGCGCCGTTCGCCCCTCCAGGTTGAACAGTTCGTCCATGCCCCCGGCGCGGTCAGGATTCGCGGGAAATCAGCATGAGCAGTTGCTGCGCCACCCATGCGGGCTTTTCCTCGCCTTCAATCTCCATGTGTTTTTCGAGTCGAATCACTACCCGTCCCGCGCCGCGGTCACGGACCTCGGCAAGCGTTGCGTGGACGCGCACACGCGAATCCACTGAAACGGGGTTGATGAACCTGAGCCTGTCCAATCCGTAGTTGATCACGAAACCCAGGTCGTCGAAATCCGACAAGTCGGGCGACTCGAGGTGTACCGACAGTGAGAGGGTCAGGAAACCGTGCGCAATGGTGGTGGCGAATGGAGTGTCGCGCGCCACCCGCTCGGAGTCGAGGTGGATGAACTGATGGTCTGCAGTGCAGTCGGCGAATGCGTTGATGCGCGCCTGGTCGATGCGCAGCCAAGGCGATGGAGCAAGCTGCCGCCCCTCCCAATCTTTCAGGTTTTCGATCTTCACCGAACGCGCCTCACCGCCGCCCAACAACCAAGCCGAAGCCGAAAAAAGTATAGTATAGGAACTTGGCAAGACTTACGGGAGTGCACTTGATGGGCGCACAAGAAGTTCGCAATACCGGTGTCTGGGGTTGGCTGATATGGGCGTTTGCTCGGCCGCCTTTCATCGGCCTTTTCCCTTTTGCGGTGTTTTTCGTGTCACAAGGCCTGGGGCACTCGGTGATGATCCAGATTGAGGACTCCGTGGGCGAGCCGGGCATGTATTACGCCGCCGGCGCGATGGGCCTGGTTGGCGCCGTATTGCTCTGGCTCGGCATGCGGCAAAACAGCGAGGTCAGCGGCACCTGGCTCGGCTATTTCGCCGCCTGGCTGCTGTGGACCGGCTGGGTGGAATTTTCCTTCGTCTATTACTCACGCTGGCTGGGCGTTGCGCCGCTGCTGGACGAGGCCGGAGAAGTCGCGACCAACCCGGAATACCTCGTGATGATGTCCTCGCTGGGCGTTATGCTGGCCACCTTGGTTTACTTTATATTCAACCGCGAGACGCGCTGCAATTTCTTTCGCTGGTGTCATCGCTGGCTGGGTATGGGCACCGGCAAGCCGACCGAGGGGCACAAGCGCAATTTTGCGGCGATTACCGCCCTGGAAACGATTTATCTGATCTGGTTCTTCTACCTGTTCCTGTTGGTGATTTACGACGAAAACGTGCTCGGCGACACCCATCCGATCACCTATGGCATAGCCGCTCTCAACGCTGTGTGGGCAATCTATCTGCTGCAGCGCCTGTTGCGCTTCCGCCGCGTGGCGACCGCGCTCAGATACTCTATCGCTACCGCAATCATCGCCTGGAACGCATACGAGTTCGTGGGACGCTGGGGATGGGTTGGCGATTTCTTCGTGCAGCCGGAAAAATACGGATGGCAGATTCTCGGCCTGGGAGTGCTGTCGCTCGCGATAGTCGCCTTCTGCCTGTTCATGCCCGCGGGCAAACGCGAGCGCGAGCGGGTGGCCGTGATGGAACGGGAACTCAGCGCGGGCTAGGCCCGATTGCCGTCCTTCTGCTGCGGGCTTGCCGCGGGTTGGCCTGCGTCCGATGACCATGCGATCCCACTACTGCGGCGAACTTCGCAACGCTCTCGCCGGACAGCCGGTCGAGTTGTGCGGTTGGGTTAACGGCAGGCGCGATCATGGCGGCGTGATCTTTATCGATCTGCGCGACCGGGAGGGTATCGTGCAACTGGTCTGCAACCCCGAGCAGGCCGAAGTCTTCGCCACCGCCGACAAGGTTCGCACGGAGTATGTGCTGCGCGCCAAAGGCTTGCTTCGCACCCGCCCCGAGGGCACCGCCAATCCGGAATTGGCGACCGGCGAAGTCGAGGTAGTGGCGGACACGCTGGAGATCCTTTCCGCGGCTCGCGACCTGCCCTTTCATCACGGGGAACATGCCGGCGAAGAGCTGCGCTTGAAGTATCGCTACCTCGACTTGCGCCGACCGGAAATGCTCGACCGGCTGCGCCTGCGTCACAAGGTATTCGCGGCAATTCGCGCCTTTCTCGACCAGCGCGGTTTCGTGGACGTGGAAACGCCCTTGCTGACCCGCGCCACGCCGGAAGGCGCGCGTGACTTCCTGGCTCCGGCGCGCAACCGCCCGGAGTGCTTCTATGCACTGCCCCAGTCTCCGCAACTGTTCAAGCAGTTGCTGATGATGTCGGGCCTGGACCGCTACTACCAGATTGCGCGCTGCTTTCGCGACGAGGATCTGCGGGCCGACCGGCAACCCGAATTCACGCAGCTCGACGTGGAGATGTCGTTCGTGGATGAGGCGGAAGTCACGGACCTGATGGAAACGCTGGTGCGCAGTGTGTTTGCGGAAGTGCTGGACGTTAGCTTGCCTGATCCCTTCCCGCGCATGACCTACGCCGAGGCCATGTTGCGCTACGCCAGCGATGCGCCTGATTTGCGCAACCCGCTGGAACTGGTGGAGCTCAGCGATGTTCTGCGGGAGGCCGAGTTCAAGGTGCTTTCTGCGCCTGCCAAGGACCCTGCCTGCCGGGTAGCCGCGCTACGCATCCCGGGCGCAGCGGACATGACCCGGCGCGAACTTGATGAGTTGACCGGCTTCGTTCAGGCGATGGGCGCCAAGGGCATGGCCTGGATCAAGGTAGCCGAGCCAGCAAGTGGCCGCGCCGGCATGCAATCGCCGATTCTGAAGTTCCTCGGCGACTCCGAAATCACGGCGGTGGCCGAGCAAACGGCCGCAGGCGCCGGCGATCTGCTGGTGTTCGGCGCGGGACACGCAGCAATCGTCAATCGCACGCTTGCGGCGCTGCGGGACCGGCTGGGGCGGGAAAGGAAGCTGATCAAGCCCGGCTGGGCGCCGCTGTGGGTAACGGATTTTCCGGCTTTCGAGTTCGACGAGGACGAAAAGCGATGGAATGCTTTGCATCATCCGTTCACCGCGCCGAGCGTGGCCTCGCCGGAGGAATTACTGGAACAGCCGGCCGCGGCGTTGTCACGCGCCTATGACATGGTCCTGAATGGCCACGAAATCGGCGGCGGTTCGATACGCATACATCAGCGCGAAATGCAGATGGCCGTATTCGAGTTGTTGGGGCTATCGCCGGAGGAAGCGAAGCAGAAATTCGGCTTTTTCCTCAAGGCATTGGAATTCGGCGTACCGCCGCACGGCGGCATCGCGTTCGGCCTCGACCGCTGGGTCATGCTGATGGCCGAGGCCGAATCGATCCGCGAGGTCATCGCTTTCCCCAAGACGCAGTCCGGCGCCTGCCCACTCACCGAGGCGCCGGCAACGGTGGAAGCCAAGCAATGGCGTGAGCTGGGCATACGCCCGATATAAAATTTCTCCTCGCCTGGCCTGGAATACGGTGAGATTCCGAGCTAAGAGTCCTCCCTGCCGACACTATGCCGATTTACGAATACGAATGCCGCGACTGTGGGCGGCGGCTGGATGCGCTGCGCAAGATCAGCGATCCACCGCTCACGGACTGTCCCGAATGCGGGCGCCCCAGCCTCAAAAAGCTGCTCTCGGCGCCGCACTTTCGGCTCAAGGGGAGCGGGTGGTACGAGACTGACTTCAAGCACAGCGGGCGCGAAAAACCGGCCGGCGAAGCAACCGCTGGCGAGGCCAAGGCGGGTGCGGAGAATGGCAAGACGGCGGGCAAGGGAAAGGACTCCGCGCAAAGCTCCAGCGGCGGGGACTCGGCGAAGTCCAAGAGCACTGCCAGCGGCGCTTCCGCCGACTCGGGCTGAATGCGGCTCGCGTGAGCGGTAAGCGCAAATCGAACCTGCTGCCGCGCCTGCGGCGGATGCTGGTGGCGGGCATGCTGGTCTGGGTCCCGGTGGGGATCACCGTATTCATAATCCGCGTCCTGATAAACCTTGCAGACCAGACGCTGGCCTTGGTACCACCGCAATACCGGCCGGAGGAACTGGTAGGCCGCCCGATTCCGGGACTGGGCGTGGTACTGAGCGTTGTGTTGCTCCTGGTTACGGGACTGGTGGCGGCAAACGTGTTTGGAAAGCGCATCATTGCGTTGTGGGAAGCGGTGCTGCAAAGAATTCCGCTGGTGCGAACGATCTACACGGCCGCCAAGGGCTTCCTGGAAATGGTGCTGAGCGGCCAGCACGACTCGTTCAGCAAGGTGCTGCTGATCGAATATCCGCGCCGGGGCGTTCACTGCATTGCGTTTCAGACATCCAGCACGGTGGGGCCGCTCGACAAGCACTTCGACGAGAAGTGCGTATGCGTGTTTGTGCCTACCACGCCCAATCCCACCTCCGGCTTCCTGGTGCTGGCGCCCGAGAACGACCTGATCGAGATCGACATGAGTGTCGAGGACGCGATCAAGCTGGTGGTTTCGGTGGGCGTCGTCGTGCCGGATCCGTCCAAACTGCCGAGGGCGGCGCCCCGGCAGACGAGCCCGGCCTCAAACAACCCATGAACGCGGCTTCACGCGCCGCTTCGGTCATCTTCAGCACCTATCGTCAGCCGGACTGGCTGCGCAAGGTGCTATGTGGTTTTGCCGCGCAAACGCATGACGACTTCGAAATTCTGGTAGCGGATGATGGCTCCGGTGCGGAAACGGCTGATGTAATCCGTTCCGTCTGCGCCAAGACCCGGCTCAGGATCGCGCATGTTTGGCAGCGCGACACCGGGTTCCGCAAGTGCAGGATTCTCAACAAAGCCATAGCGAGATCCCGCGGCGCCTACCTGATATTCACGGACGGCGACTGCATTCCGCATCCCGAGTTCGTGGCGCGGCACCTTGCTTTCGCCGAACCAAAGCGTTTTCTGTCGGGCGGGCTATTGCGCCTGCCGCCGGGATTGTCTCACCGCATCGAGGTTGACGACATCACGTCGGGGCGAGCGTTTTCGGTCGGCTGGCTGCGCAGCCAGGGGATGCCGCCAACCTACAAGCTAGTGAAGCTCAGCGCCGGCACGCGGTTCGGCGCCGCTCTGGACTTTATCTCACCGGCAACGGCAGGGTGGAACGGACACAACGCTTCGGGATGGAAGAAACACCTGCTGGCCGCCAACGGCTTCGACGAGCGCATGGGCTACGGCGGCGAGGACCGCGAGCTTGGCGAGCGGCTGGAAAACGCGGGAATTCGGGGCAAACGCATTCGCCACCGGATACCCTGCCTGCACCTCGATCACCCGCGCGGCTACGTGGATTCGGACATCCGCGCCGCCAATCAGGCGATTCGCGCTGAAACCAGGCGCACCAGACGCACCCGCACCGGGCACGGCATCGCGCAACTTTAGCCCCGGAATCTGGTGAGATTCCGGGGCTAGCCCGCTTCAGGAAGCAGGCTCGGCCGCAGCGGTCGCGTCGCCGGCTTCGGCCTTGGCCTTGTCGCCGGCAATGAAGATAACGAAATCATCCGCCTGGTAGTAATTCCGGAAGGTATCGTTGACTTCCTCAAGCGTCAGTGCCTTGTAGCGCTCATGCATGGCTCCGCGCCACTCCGCGCCGAGGCCGTACCTGGCGCCGGAGCGCAGGACGCTGCTCAAGGCCGAGTCGCTTGACCAGGAGCTCAAATCGCTGGAGATGGTGCCTTCCACAGCGTCCTGCAGTTCTTCCGCCGTGAACCCGTCTTCGAGGGCCCGCTGCAATTCCTCCAGCGCTCCCGCCTTGACCTTGGACAGGTTCTCCGGGGCCGCGATCGCCTGTATGAACAGCGAGCCGTTATCGTCGCCTTCCCTGCTGGCCGCATTCACTCCGCCGCCAGCGCCGTACGACCATCCTTCCTTCTGGCGCAGGCGGTCAATCAGGCGGTTGCTGAGTCCGCCGCCACCAAAAATGCGCGCGCCGATAGTCAGGGCAGCGTAGTCCTCGTCCCTGACGTTTTTGGGTATCGGGAGTGCTGCAATCATGACCCCGTTAGCCTTGTCGGGCGTGTCCAGCCAAGCCTGCCGGGACTCTACCGGGTAATGACTGCTGGGCGCCGGCACATAGGCCACCGATGCTTCCCAATCGCCGAACAAGTCATTCAACCGCGCCGCCAACTCGCCGGAATCGACATTGCCGACCGCAGATGCGATAGCGCCCTGAAAGCCCACCTGCGAACTCCAGAATTCGGCCAAGGCGTCACGATTCATGTTGCGGATCATGCGTTCCTGCTCGTCCAGGTCCATGGCGTAGCGAAAGTGATCGGGGCCATAGGGGCTCAGCGTCTTGGACAAGGCAATCGAGGCAACGCTCTGAGGCTGGCCGCGCGACCCGGCGATACTCGCCAGTGCCGAACGTTTGACTTCTTCCAGTTGGCCAGGGTCGAACAGCGGTTCGCGCAAGACGTGCGCCATTAGCGCCAGCGCTTCGTCGAAGTTTTGCTCGTCCGTTTGCAGCGAGGCAAAAATCTGCTGTCCTCCGGCACTCACACCCATGCTGCTCTTGAGCCGGTTCCATTCGGTGGCCAACTCATCTCGGGTGTAGCGGGTGGTGCCGCGCTGTAGCTGTCCGGCTGCGTAGCCGGGCACTCCGTGTTTTCCGGCCAAGCTCTCCTCGCTGCCGAAGAATAGCTCCAAGGCAACGGTAATCTGATCGCCACGCGATTTTTTCTCGATAGCCCAGAGCGTCCCGCCGCCTGCCAGGTCGTGCTTGACAGTGCGGGCGGCAATGTTCTCCGGCGTGGGAACGAATTCCTCGCCGGCGCTGACCGACTGGCGGCCTGCGAGCGCCGCAAGTTCGGCGCTTTGATCACCGCGCGAGGCGACCAGAGACCGATCCGGGCTTTCGGTGGGTATGAACTTACCCGCAGTGCGGTTGCTGCGCTTGAAGTGCTTTGCCGCCGCCGCGTTGAGATCATCGACGGTAAGCGCATCCAACTGGTCACGATAAAGAAACAGGTGGCGCCAGTCGCCCGAGGCGATGCTTTCGGAGAGCCTGCGGCCCAGAAAGCCAACGCTCTTGATCGCGTTGTCGTATCCCGCAACCATCGAAAGCCGCGCCCATTCGAGTTCTTCCGGAGTAATCGGTTCCTCGCTCACACCTTCCGCCACGTCCAGCAAGGCATCCAGAACCTCCTGCGCCTCGCCGTCCACCGGCACCGTGGCGCTCAAGGTGAACAGGCCTGGAAAGGCAAACGAATCGGCGTTAGCGCCGGCGGAGGCGGCAATGCCCGGCTCGACCAGCTTGCGGTACAAGCGTCCGCGGCTGGGGTCACTCAGAATCTGCCCAACCACGGCCAGGGCCGTGTTCTCGAAGGTAGCCCCCGCGGGAATGTGGTAGGCGCCCATAACCAGACTCTGTTCTCCCACCCTGCGCAAGGTCACGAGCCGCTCGCCGTCCTGGACCGGTTCGACGGTGTATATCCGCGGCAACTCGCGCTCCGGCGCCGGGATGGCGCCGAACGAGTCGGCGATGATGACGGCAGCCTCCTGGGGATCGAAGTCGCCGGCCACGATCAGCGTGGCGTTGTCCGGCTGGTAGTACATGCGGTAGAAAGCCTGCAGGCGGCCGATGTCCACGCCTTCGACGTCCGAGCGCGCCCCTATCGTCGTGTTGCCGTAGTTGTGCCATTCGTAGGCCGCCGCCCGGACGCGCTGATACAGCATCCCTCCCGGACTGTTTTCGCCCCGCTCCATTTCGTTGCGAACCACCGAAAACTCGGATTGAAGATCGTCATAGGAAATATAGGAGTTGACCATGCGGTCGGCTTCCATGCGCAGCGCCCACTCCAGGTTGTCGCCGGTGGGCTCGAAACTCTCGAAATAGTTGGTACGGTCCAGCCAGGTGGTGCCATTGAACCCCATACCGCGCTCGGAAAATCCCTTGGGGATCTCGGGATAGTCGGGAGTGCCCTTGAAGAGCAGGTGCTCCAACAGGTGCGCCATGCCGGTTTCGCCGTAGTTCTCGTGCATGGAGCCGACGTGATAGGTCACGTTTACGGTGACGCTGGCCTGCGAGTCGTCGGGAAACAACAGTACCTGCAAGCCGTTGGGCAGCGCGTACTCGTGAATGCCTTCCACGCTGGTGACATATTCGAAGCCCCGTTCGCCGCCGGCGATGCCAAGCGGGTCGTCCGCAATTGCCGAAGCCGGAACGGCCAGCATCAACAAAACAAGCCCTTTGCGTAATTTATTCATCATGATTCCTCTTGACGTAAGTCCGCCACCAAAAGGGACTAGGATACCCGAAGCGCCGACCGCTCCCGAAGCCGCTTTCCGGCCCGCAGGCTCGGCACCACAAATCCAAGCCGCGAACACGGATCAAGCCGCCTTCGACAGAGGCTTGGAGTCAATCACGGTTTCCCCGTTGCGTTCCCCCACCACCAGCGTCTCACCGGACCTTGCGCCCGCGGCAAGCAGCCATTCGGCCAGAGGATTTTCCACGTAGTCGCGAATGACCCGCTTTAGCGGCCGGGCCCCGTAGGCCGGTTCATAGCCGAGATCCGACAGACGCACGCGCACGGAATCCTTCACTTCCAGCCCCAATTCCTGTTGCGCGAGACGCGCAGCCAGGCGGTCGAGCTGAAGATCCACGATCTGGCGGATTTCCGCGCGGTCCAGCGGTTTGAACACCACGATATCGTCGATGCGATTCAGGAATTCCGGACGGAAGTGGGACCGCAGTGACGCCATTACCGCGCTCTTCATTTCCGCGTGTTCCGCGCCCGACAGCGACTGGATCTGATCGGAGGCCAGGTTGGAGGTCATGATTACAACCGCGTTGCGAAAATCCACGGTGCGCCCCTGGCCATCGGTCAAGCGTCCTTCGTCGAGCAGTTGCAGCAGGATGTTGAGCGCATCCGGGTGAGCTTTCTCGATCTCATCAAGCAACAGTACGGAGTAAGGCCGGCGCCGCACCGCTTCGGTGAGTTGGCCGCCCTCGTCGTAGCCCACATAGCCGGGCGGCGCGCCAACCAGCCGCGATACGGCATGTTTTTCCATGTACTCCGACATATCGACGCGCACCATGGACGCCTCGCTGTCGAAAAGGAACTCGGCCAGCGCCTTGCACAGTTCGGTCTTGCCCACTCCGGTAGGCCCGAGAAACAGGAACGATCCGGTCGGCCGGTCCGGGTCGGACAACCCGGCGCGGGCGCGGCGGATTGCCCGCGAAACCGCCCTCACCGCTTCGTCCTGACCGATCAGGCGTCGGTGCAATTCTTCTTCCATGCCGACCAGCCTTTCCCTCTCGCCGGCGAGCATGCGCGATACCGGAATACCCGTGACGCGGGCTACCACCGCAGCAATGTCCGCCTCCTCGACCCGGCTGGAAAGCATGGTTTCGGTCGTAGCGTTCGCATCCTGCGCGCGGGATTCGGCCAGCTTGCGCTCCAGTTCCGGGACTACCCCGTACTGCAATTCCGACATCCGCTGCAGATCCTGACTTCTGCCGGCCTTCTCCAGCGCCACGCGGGCCTCCTCCAGCTTTTCCTTTATTCCTGCAGCCTCCTGCGTGTGCGCCTTCTCCGCCTGCCAGACCTCCGCTAGACCCGCGTGTTCCTTTTCGCGGCGGCCAATCTCCTCATCCAGGTCGGCGAGTCGCTGGCGCGCGCCTTCGTCTTCGTCCTTGCGCAAGGCTTCGCGTTCGATCTTCAACTGAACCAGCCGCCGCTCCAGCCGGTCAATGGCTTCCGGCTTGGAATCCATCTGCAGGCGAATCCGGGCGGCCGCCTCATCCACCAGGTCGATCGCCTTGTCCGGCAGCTTGCGGTCGGTAATGTAGCGTTGCGAAAGCGTGGCGGCGGCCACAATGGCCGCGTCCGCAATCGTCACGCCATGATGCACTTCGTAGCGCTCCTTGAGCCCGCGAAGGATGGCGACCGTGTCCTCGACGCTGGGTTCGCCGATCAGCACCTTCTGAAAACGCCGCTCCAGGGCGCCGTCCTTTTCCAGGTGCTTGCGATATTCGTCCAGGGTGGTGGCGCCCACGCAGTGCAATTCGCCGCGCGCCAAGGCGGGCTTGAGCATATTGCCAGCGTCCATCGCGCCTTCCGCCTTGCCGGCCCCCACCAGGGTGTGGAGTTCGTCAATGAACAGAATGATGCGGCCATCCTGCTTCGCCAGCTCCTTCAGCACCGCTTTCAGGCGCTCTTCGAATTCGCCCCGATACTTGGCGCCGGCGATCATGGCGCCGAGATCCAGGCCAAGCAAGCGTTTGTTCTTCAGGCCTTCCGGGACCTCCTGGTTGGCAATGCGCAAGGCAAGCCCTTCCACTACGGCGGTCTTGCCCACGCCCGGCTCGCCGATCAGCACCGGGTTGTTCTTGGTGCGGCGCTGCAGGATGTGCATGGTGCGGCGAATCTCCTCGTCGCGGCCGATGATCGGGTCGAGTTTGCCTTCTTCGGCGCGGCGCGTAAGGTCGATGGCGTACTTCTCCAGGGCCCCGCGCAGTTCCTCGGCTCCGGCCTCAGTGACCGTTTCGCCGCCGCGCAGTTGATCGATTGCGGTTTCTAGGCGTGCCGGGTCCAGGCCCGCATCTTTCATGAGGCGCGCATGCTCGCCCTTGTCGCCGGCTGCGGCCAGCAGCAGGATTTCGCTGCTTACGACGCTGTCGCCGCGCTGGCGCGCCAGCTTGCCGGCCAGGTTCAGCACCCTTGCAAGCGCCGGAGAGGCGTGCAACTCGCTGTCCTGTCCCTGGACGCTCGGCATACGCTGCAACGCATCCGCAACTTCGGCCTGCAGTTTGCTGGTGTCAGCGCCAGCGCCCCGCAACAACGGCAGAACTGCGCCGGAATCCTGGTTCAGCAGAGCCTGCAGCGCATGCAAGGGCTCCAGGAACGGATGGCCGGCATCGACCGCAGCAGCGCGCGCCTCGGCCAGCGCGTCGCGTACGCGATTGGTGAAGTGTTCCATAGCGGGGATATAACGCCCCGAATGCCGAATTCAACCTGAACCCGAAACTGGAAACTGGCGCAGTATCCGTGCTACGGACGCAGCCATATGAACGATGCCTGGCGGGCCGATCCGCCGTCACGGCGATAGGAATGAAAGCGCCGCGGATCGGAGTAGGTACACCAATGGCCGCCATAAATCCTCGAAATGCCGAGGCGGCGCAGTTGGTCCCGCGCGAGCGCAACCAGGTCCAGCAGCCAGCGGTCGTCGCCCTGCTGGGAGAAGAAACGCGCCGCCCGCGGGCTGGCCCGAGTAATGCTTCCGAACACATCGCCGCCCACTTCGTAAACGGACGCGCCGATTCCGGGTCCTATCCAAGCCATTATCCGGCCCGCATCCAGACGGCGGTCTCCGCCCCTGCACAAGGCGCCAATGGTGGAGGCCAGGACGCCAGCGGCCAGGCCCCGCCAGCCCGCATGCGCGGCGCCGACGCGGCTGCCGGCCTGGTCGCAAAGCAACACCGGAAGGCAATCCGCCGTGCGCAAGGCGCAGGCGCGCCCGGAACCGAAAGCGACTACGCCGTCAGCCCGCACCCTTGTCCATTCCTCATCCGCGCATGCCACAGAAGCGCCATGCACTTGCGCCATCCAGCGCGGCGCCCCGGGAACTTCGAACTGCAGCCAGGCTTGTTCCGGTTCCAGCCCGCGCTCCGTGCTCAAGGCGCAAACCGCGGCCGGAGCCGGCCATTCCGGTTGAATCACATGCTCCACGAAAAACCGTCCCAATCGCGTTCCTGTCCGGCCAGTTCATCAAGCAGCGCTCGGATGTCGCCAGGCAGCGGCGCGACAAACACGCACGCCTTCCCGGTAGCCGGATGGGCCAAGCGCAGTTCCCGGGCATGCAGCGCGGGGCGGCCGAAATCCTGGTGGGCGGGCGCATACAGGGAATCTCCGATCAGCGGGAATCCGATGTGGGCCAAGTGCGCCCGGATCTGGTGCGTACGCCCGGTCTCCAGGCGAACCGCCAGGAAGCAGGTCTTGTCAAAGCGCTGCAGCACCCGGAAATGGCTCACAGCGCGCCGTCCGCCCGGCCGCACTGCAATTCGCAGGCGGTCGCGCGGATGGCGCCCCAGCGGCGCGTCAATGGTTGCCCCTGCCACCGGGCAGCCGCGGGCCACGGCCCGGTACTCGCGCCGGACGCATCGCGCCTCAAGGTCGCGGGTGAGCTTCTGGTGGGCGCCCGCGGTGCGGGCAATCATCAACAGGCCGCTGGTGCCGGCGTCCAGCCTATGCACCAGTCCGAACCGCGGCACCGCGGCCAACTCCGGAAAACGGTGCAACAAACCGTTCTGCAGCGTACCGTCCGGATTGCCCGCGCCCGGGTGGACTACCAAGCCTGCCGGTTTGTCCACCACGATCAGGTGCTCATCGGCATGCCTCACTTCAAAGGCAACCGGTTGCGGCTCGACTGCGCCTTCCGCGGCAAGCTCCGCGCGAATATCGTAGGTTTGCTGGGCTTCCACCAGCGTCCTGGGCCGCCGAATCGCAGCCTGTCCCCTGAAGACCTGCCCACCTTGTATCCATGCCTTGATCAGGCTGCGGGAGAATTCCGGTATCAGCGCGGCCAGCGCCGCGTCCAGACGGCGTCCCGCGAGCCGGTCCGGCACAACCACGCTGCGGACGACGCTACGCTTCATGCGCGGAGGCCTTTCGCTATACTGCACACCTTAGTCACTGTCGAGACCGGTTTTCGAATGAGGTCAACGCGACAACTTGCCGGAATTCTAATCGCGGCCGCCGCATGCGCCATGCTGGCCGGCTGCGGGCGTGGCGACGAACGCGACGAGTTGTCGGCCGCGGACGTGCTATACGAGCAGGGGCATGCGGCGTTGCAAGGCGGCGATTTCCGCAAGGCTCTGCGCTTTCTGGGCGCGCTCAAGGCGCGCTTTCCGTTCAATCCTCAGACCCGTCAGGCGCAACTGGAAATCATCTATTGCCATTACCGGCTCAGGGATCAGGACAGTGCGGTCGAAGCGGCGCGCGAGTTCGAGCGGGAGAACCCGCGCCATCCGAATGTGGATTACGCCATCTACATGCGCGGGCTGGCGCTTTTCGCCCGGCAGCCCGGACGATTCGGGCGCCTGTTTCGCGTCGACTACTCCCGCCGTCCGGTCATGACCGCCGGCGAATCGTTCGACGCCTTCGCTCAGTTGGCCGCCCGCTACCCCGAAAGCGAGTATGCCGCCGACGCCCGCCGGCGCATGGTTTTCCTGCGCAATCGCATGGCGCGCTTCGAAAATCACGTCGCCGACTACTACCTGCGGCGCGGTGCATGGATCGCGGCCGCCAACCGCGCGCGCTACGCCGTGGAGACATACCGCGGCTCGCCGGAAATCGCCGAATCCCTCAAGATCATGACCAAAGCCTATCGGCGCGTAGGCATGGACGACCTGGCGGCCGATTCGGAACGCATGCTGGCGGCAAACTTTCCTGGCGAGAAAATCGAAGACGAGCAACCCCGGCGGCGATTTTTCTTTTTTTAGTGTTATCGGTGGCGTACGGCTGGCTTCAATCCAATAGCCGGTTGCCATCACTCAGGTCGTAGATCGAAGACCCAGTCGCCAATGCGCAGGTCCAGGAACATACGAGACGGAATCACCGCTTCAATGTCTGCCTCGGCGAGTTCTTCGAGCAGAAAATCCATGGACTGCTCCGAATTGATGACATCGGACCCGTAACGTCTCCAATCACCGCCAGAGCTTTCGTACACACACTCGGCGAATATGCTTGTCTCTGCACCGTGATCGTGGAGCCAGATCGCGACGTACTCAGGGCGGTCATTCGCGTCCAGGTCAGTCAGAACAAGGAACCGAGGCGGCGCGGCCGCTATTTGCGGGTCCGCAATTTCCTGCAAGTAGTCCCATAGACCATCCGGCGCCGCAAGAGTATCCGGCCGCCTGACAGTCATCCCCCTCTGCTCCGCGCTCCAGGGCAATCTGGACGCCTCATCCTCAAGTGCGGCTCGAAGTCGCTGTGCGTAGACGGGATTCGACTCGTCAAGCTCGGCAAGCAGTGACTGCATCCTCAGATAGCCGGGACGCGCGAGTGATGTCTTTACGTAGTCAACATCGAGCTGCTCAATTGACGCCGCGCCTGCCTCAATCGGACCGAACTGACTCCAAGCCGAAATGGCGCGGAAGTTGGCGAGCGGAGACGCGGTGAGCAGCAGTGACGCAAGCACCACCCAAGACATGAATTGATTGATTTGAGGCAGCCCGCCGTGCCAAGCGGCACGCGCCCTGATGATGACGTACAAGTAACCCGACGAGAAGCACGCCATGAGCAGTACGATCAGCAGCGCCCAGCAGCGCTGTACGGTCCAGCCATACTGCCCCACCCGCAGCGCAATGCCGTAGGACGCCAGCACCGACAGGATCGGAAGCAACGCGATACCCACCGTCAACGCCCGGTGCATCCACGCTGGATAGGGGATGCGTTCGCCGGTCTGATACACGGCATTCAGGAACAGCAGTCCAAGGAGGTTGGCGATCATCAAGATGGAGGTGCCGTTATCGGTGTCCCAGAGCGGTTGCAAGCCGACAAAGGGGAGCGTTGACAGAAACGCAGCGATGACGAACAGCAGCAACGGCAGCAGCAGCCACGTGAGGCGGACAAGGAGCGAGGAGACGCTGTCGATTACCGAAGTGGCGTCGCGAAAGCTGCTCAATCCGAAAGCGAACACAGCGGCGAGCACCGGCCACAGGAACCATTCCTTTTCAAACAAGTCGTCAAAGAATTTGATGCCTATGGCTTTGAACAGCGCTCCCCATACGAACAGCACCAGCCGGAGAGAAAGCGTCAGGGCCGCGGAGAGGCCGACCGTAACGAAGTTGCGCCACGACAGCGTAAAGAAAGTGTCGTAATTGGGTTCCATGCGCCACACGTTGGCCTGCAGGTGGAGCAGAGCCACGAAGTTCGCAAACAACATGGTCTGTGCAAAGACAAGCCTTACGCCAAGCTCGGAAAACTCGCCATAGGGTGTTGCTTGCCAACCGGTATACAGAGCCAGGAGGACCAGCGGCACAGAGAATCCGCTTACCCAGGCAACTGCTCGCAGACGATCCCCGTGCCTGAAACTGAGCATAAAGAGTAGCGGCCATGCCAAAACCAGCAGCCAGAGCGAGAAGTAGATTGGCGGGCGCGCTTGGAGCCAGGTTTCGCTTTCAGTCAATCCCGCGGCGATGGCGCCTTGAAGGAAACCTATGACTACGAACAACGCGCGTTCAGGCACGCGCTCGAAAAACTCCTTGATCGTCAGACTTGCGGATTGTGCTTTTGCTTCGCTCATGGTGCGGATACCTCCAGTTGCCACGCGCCGATACGCGGCGAAACTGGGGCTCCACTATACGGGCGGGGCTCGGGCCTACTGTTCGAGAGGAATAAGCGAGGCGACCCGCTTGATGCGACCCTGCTTGCCCGGTGGCCCCAGGGTGATGCAGGCTGCCGTGGGCCGCGTGATTTCGTATTCGCCAGGCGAATAGCGCGAGTACCTGCGGCGCATGACATCCTCGCAAAGCGATAGCCGGTACTCGCGCTCAAGGTGACTGAAACGCACACGCACCACTTTCTCGGCCGAAACCGGTCGGCGGGTCACGTCTATCGTGTAACTCTCAAGTTCGATCAGCAGCAGCGAAGAGTCGAGTTCCGTCGCTTCCGGCGCCAGAACGCGATCGTGCGAGCCCGCCTTGGTTGAAGTCTTGTCCGACCAAAGCGTCAAAGGGGACGTGCATAAGTCTCCGAGCAGTTCCCGCGGATAAGTCCCCACCTTGCGCCAGCGAGGTCTTGGGGCCACCAGCAGGTTCTCCGTTTGCGGTGGATTCGGCGCGGCGCCTGCGACCGGCGCCGTAAACACATCCAGCGGCCGCGCCGGCGACTTGTTGCGATAACGAACGGCGTTCAAGGAAAGAGCGCCCTCCTCCCCATCGCCCAGCAAACGGGCCCACGAACCCAAGCGCTCGCCATCGAAATGTATTGCGGCTACCCGAAATCCGCTGCCCGCTTCGTATCGGGCCACACAGATAAATTGTCTGATTTCCACCGAAAAATCCGAAAGACGGCCATTTTATGTTTTTCGTCCTGATCGGCCAAATTCGGCCGAACCCAGCCTGTGCAGCGAAGCTTCCAGCTCGTCCGGCAATGGCGCACGCAAAACCAGCTTTCGACCGCTCACTGGATGCCGCAGGCGCAGCTCCGCGGCGTGCAGAAACAGACGCCTCAACGCAATGCGCGCGGCCAACGCGCTTTTCGAGCGCCCATAGCGGTCGTCGCCCAGCACGGAATGGCCTATTGCCGCAGCATGCGCCCTGATCTGGTGCGTGCGGCCGGTAAACGGAATAGCTCTGACCAGCGTGGCGCGCTCCCAACGCTTGCGCGGCAGGAAACAGGTGCTGGCGGGTTGTCCCGAGCCGACCAGAACCCGGCGCTCGCCCCCGGAACGATACGAGCGGTCCAGAGGCAGGTCCACCTTGCGCTCGCCCCCACGCCAGCATCCGGCGAGCAGGGCCGTATAGATCTTTTCGACCTCGCCTTCGCGAAAAGCACGGTGCAAAGCGCGCAGGGCGCCTGCGTTGCGGGCCAGCACCAGCAGTCCGCTGGTGGCGCGGTCGAGACGGTGGGCCAACTGAAGAAACCCTTGACTGGGCCGCGCCGCGCGCAGCAGTTCCACAGCGCCGAACTGCACGGAACCGCCCGCATGCGCCGCCAATCCGGCCGGCTTGTCGAGCGCCAGCAGGAATTCGTCCTCGTGCACTACGAACTGTTCGATCCAGCGCGCCCGCGCGGGCATAAGCGGAGGCGGGCGGCGCTCCAGGCGCGGCGGCAGGCGCACCTCGTCGCCGCAGCGTAGGCGGTGGCCCGAAGAAACACGGCCGCGGTTTACCCGCACTTCCCCCCGCCGAATCATGCGATGCACGCGCGCCGGCTGCATACGCTTGAGGCGGGCGGCCAGGAAATTGTCGAGACGACGCCCCGCATCGTCTTCGGAAACTATCAGAATGTTGTCTCTCAT
Organism: Candidatus Foliamicus sp.; assembly: GCF_965221325.1. GTDB lineage: Bacteria > Pseudomonadota > Gammaproteobacteria > Steroidobacterales > Foliamicaceae > Foliamicus. Next base: position 1,970,090 of record NZ_OZ244880.1, read on the forward strand.
CAAGTCTGGACATGCACAAGCGTCAGGCGGCGAACGCGGAGCAAAACGCAATGTCTCGCGGCGCATTCCGCGTAATGACGCGCTTGCGAAGTCCAAAAGGCCCAAGCTGGCATGGCGTGCTATAGTATCCATCCACGCTGGAAGCCAGCGTAGGCGCGGATGAGCGCGCCAACGGCAAAGCTGCCGAACCTGTTTCAAAATGCGGCGGAGAAACGCCGGTCATAACGCACTTGTGCCCCATGACCACAACGCCCGTTACGGGAGAATTTACCAATGAATAACCCGTATGCGCAGCGCGGCTGGCGCGGCCCGATTACGGTGCCCTGCGCGGTAGCGGCGTGGAACTGCCCCACCAAGGACGCGAGTCGCAATGAAAAGAATGCTTGTAAACGCCACCCAGCAGGAAGAGGTGCGCGTTGCCCTGGTCGATGGGCAACAACTTTATGATCTGGCCATTGAGCACAGAGAAAAGGAACAAAAGAAGGGCAACATATACAAGGGCCGCATCGCGCGCGTAGAGCCCAGCCTGGAGGCTGCCTTTGTAGATTTTGGCGCGGAGCGCCACGGTTTCCTGCCGCTTGATGACATCTCGCGCGAGTATTTTCTCAAGACGCCCGAACCCGGCCAGCCTCTGAACATCGCCGAGCTGGTCGAGGAAGGCCAACAGTTGGTGGTTCAGGTCGAAAAGGACGAGCGGGAAAACAAGGGCGCGGCCCTGAGCACGCTCATTTCCCTGGCCGGTCGCTACCTGGTCCTGAACGCCAACAATCCGCGCGGCGGCGGAGTGTCGCGTCAGGTGCGCGGCGATGATCGCCAGACCGTTCAGCAGCGGCTGGGCAAGCTCAAGATTCCCGAGGGAATGAGCGTGATCATCCGCACCCAGGGCAACGAACGCAGCGTTGAAGAGTTGCAATGGGATCTCGACAACCAACTGCGCACCTGGGAGGCCATCAAGCTGGCGGTGTTCGAGCGCGATGCACCGTTTCTGGTTGTGCAGGAATCGAACGTAATGCTGCGGGCTGTGCGCGACTACCTGTCCGACTCGATCGGCGAAATCGTGGTGGACGACGACTACGCCTACAACGACATACGCAGCTTCATGAAGCACACCATGCCGCACCTTTTGGAGCGGCTGCGGCGCCATGAAGGCGAGGTGCCGCTGTTCAACCGCTACCAGATCGAAAGCCAGATCGACGCCGCCTACCGCCGCCGAGTGGACTTGCCTTCGGGCGGACAGATCATCATCGATCAGCCCGAGGCGGGGATCTGCGTGGACGTCAATTCGGCCCGCGCCACCTCCGGCGACGACATTGAGCAGACCGCGCTGCAGACCAATCTCGAGGCGGCCGACGCCATCGCCCGCCAATGCCGGATTCGCGATTTATCCGGCCTCATAATGATCGACTTCATCGACATGCGGGGCGCGAGTGCGAACCGCCAGGTAGAAGACAGGCTGCGGCAAGCCACCCGAAACGAGCCGGCGCGGATCCAGATCGGCCAGATTTCGCGCTTCGGCATCCTGGAAATGTCGCGGCAGCGCCTGCGAACGTCGCTGGTCGATGCCAGCCATGAGCCCTGCCCTCGATGCGGAGGGACCGGACGCATTCGGGGCGTCGAGTCCTTGGGTCTGCATATCCTGCGCATGATCAGCGAGGAAGCAGGCAAGGAGCGCACCGCTCAGGTGGTGGCGGAGCTGCCGCTGGCAGTGGCGAACTTCCTGCTCAACGAAAAGCGGCAAGCCTTGAGCGAGATCGAGGACGTGTTCAAGATCAGCGCGGTCCTGGTAGCCAATTCAGCGATGGAAACGCCGCAATTCGCGCTGCGGCGTATTAGGGACAAGGCCGAAGAAGATGTGCCCAGCTACGAGATGGCGACGGTAACCCAGCCGCCTCCGGACGCGCTGCAGCCCAGCAGCGCAAAACCACCCGAAAAGCCCGCCGTTGAGCGCTCGCTGCCGGACACGGCGCCACCGGAACGCAAGATAAAAGCCACGGCGGCCAAGGCCAGGTCCGGAAAGAAGCGGGCCGAGGCACAAAACAAGCCGAAGCGCGGCTTCTTTGCCCGCCTGTTCGGTTTGGGGGCGAAAAAGAAGAAGAAACCCGAGCCGCCTCAAAGCAAACGCAAGCCGCCGCAACGGGCGCGGTCACGGCGCAAACCCAAGGGGCCGCCCAAGCAACAGGGCCAGGCAAGGACCGCAAAGACCAAAGCTCAGGCCGGACCGCAGGCCAACCGGGGCAAGTCGAGCGATGCGGACGGCTCACAAGCGCAAGCTCCGCGACGGCGGCGGCGGCGCCGTAGACGGCGGCCGGGAGGCGACGGGTCGCCTTCGTCCCCGCCTTCGTCCTGAGCGGCGGGCTCGTGTGCTATCCCGGAAACGGGTGTTATATCCCGTCTAGTTGACCTCGGCGGTGAGCCAGCCGTCCGGTTGCCAGTTCGACACCCGCATGTCAACGCCCATGGCCTGCGCGTAGCCGAGCAGACGCGGGCGGGTCCAATTCTCGTGAATCCATTCCTCCGTGAGGTCGAATTGGCCGAGCTGGCGGCACTTTTCCAGGACGCGCCCGAAAGGTGAACGCCAGCGGCGGGAGCCAGGGCTGGACTCGTTTTCCAGGCACAACTGATAGTGGCAAGCCGTGCGGTCGAAGATGCCGATGAGGGCGATTTCGCTTTGCCCGGATTTTTCCACCAAGCGCTTCATCATGTCGGTCAGAGGCTTCATGGTCTTGATATCGTGAGCCACGTATTCCTCCATCAGCCCATGGTCCTTGGCGAACTGCATGGCCTGCAGGCGCGCCTTGATCAGCGCATCGTTGATCTCGTGCGCATACGGCTCCACGTTCTTGAGGGTCTTGAGTACAACCGCCACCGACTTGCCGAGATCGTCCTCCCGGCCCTCGACTCCGGTAAGCATGCCCGCGAAGGCATGTGGGGGCGGGCCACCCGCCACTCCAGGGGGCGGCCCTCCCGCCGCCGCGGGGCGACCCGCCGGGGCTGCTCCGTTGTCTTTGCGCAAAGCTTGAACGCTCATGGATTACCTCGCTGGGTGGGAATCTGGTAGGAAAACATTATACGGAGCGCAATAGCTTCTCCACGCGGCGCAGGTCTTCGGGCGTATCGACTTCCGGCCCAGGGGGCGTCTCGGCGCAGGCCACCGAGACTTTCAAGCCTAGCCACAGGGCCCGCAACTGCTCCAGCCCCTCGACCTGTTCCAGCTCGCATTGCGGCGCCGCGGCAAGCTGCTCCAGCACCGAGCGCCGGTAGGCATACAAGCCCGTGTGACGCAGATAGCGGGGCGCATGGCCGGCAACAGGATGCCTGGCCGGTATCGGCGCGCGGCTGAAGTAGAGCGCCTGCCCACCGGCGTCCAGTACCACCTTGACCACGTTGGGGTCCTTGATCCGCTGCGTATCCGACAGTGGCGAGGCAAGTGTGGCAACGTCGCTTTCGAGAGCCCTTGCGGCAACGGCTTGAATGTGCGCCGGTTCGACCAGCGGCGCGTCACCCTGCAGGTTCACCACCACTTCGTCCGGAAGCACTCCAAGAACCGCGACGGCTTCCGCCACCCGATCGGAACCCGAAGCGTGATCGCCGGCCGTCAATACGGCATTACCGCCGAATTCGCGCACACAATCGGAAATCCTCTCGTCGTCGGTTGCAACCGTTACCGTCCTCGCCCCGGCTGCCTCGGCGCGCCTGTAAACGTGTTCGATCAGCGGGCGCCCCGCCAGCAGCCGCAGCGGCTTGCCCGGCAAGCGGCTGGAGGCATGGCGCGCGGGAATTACGATATGAAAGTCAGCACTCATTTGCGGAACTCAGTCCAGCAGCGCGAGCACGCGCTCCATTATCTTTTCCGCGGACTGTTTGGAAATGACCACTCGCGCAGGCGTCCACCATAGATCGCCATCGGAAACATCGCGGTACTTTACGGCGTCCTTGGCGGTCATCAACACGGGCATGCCGCGCGCAAGCAGCGGCGCCAGAGCCACGCGGCCATGATCGGGCGCCGGCACCGGCTCGATATCAAGGCCAGCTGCTTCCAGCGCCGCATGAAAGCGCTTCGGCGCCCCGATGCCGGCAAGCGCCAGGACCCTTCGGCCCGCGAATTCCCGCAAGGAACGCCGTCCGTGCCCGTTGAGCGGCAGTGCGTGATCGATTTGCAGTTCAAAGCGCAGCCCTCCAAAGGAATTGCCCGCACCTTGAACCAGCACCTCGTCCACTTCGCGCATACGCCGGGCAGGTTCGCGCAAGGGGCCGGCGGGTAGCAGCCGTCCATTACCCAAGCCCCGCGCGCCGTCGATAACGCAGAACTCCAGATCGCGCGCCATCCGATAGTGCTGCAAACCATCATCCGACAGCACCACATCGGCGCCTTCCGCCACCGCCCGGCGCGCGGCGCGGGCACGGTCGATGCATACCCAAACCGCGCATCCACACTGCATGGCGAGCATCACGGGCTCATCGCCGACCTCGGCCGGATCGGAGTCTGCTGTCACCGGCACCGGCGCGGCCTGCCTGCGCCCGGCATAGCCGCGGCTCACGATGGCCGGCCGACGGCCAAGGCGCATCAATTGATCGGCAAGCCACCCGACAATCGGGGTCTTGCCGGTTCCCCCCACGCTGATGTTGCCTATCACGACCACTGGCGAGCCGGCCCGCTCGGAATGCATCCAGCCCCTCCGGTAGAAGGCTCTGCGCAACGCTACCCCGGCGCCGAACAAGGTTGCCGCCGGCCATAGTGCGGCGCTGACCCAGCCGCGGCTTTCCCATGCGGCCGGCGGGCTAGCCCGCATGCGAAGCATTGCCGCGAAATTGCAGCCGGTAGAGACTGGCATAGTGCCCACCACGCGCCAGCAACTCGGCATGTGGACCGCTTTCCACGATGCGTCCCCTCTCCAGCACCACGATCCGGTCTGCATGCTCGATGGTGCTCAGGCGATGGGCGATAACAAGCGTGGTGCGGCCGCGCATCAGACGGTCGAGGGCATCCTGCACGTGACTCTCGGAACGACTGTCCAGGGCCGAGGTAGCCTCGTCCAGGATCAGCACGGGAGCGTCTTTCAGGAGCGCCCGGGCAATGGCCACGCGCTGCCGCTCACCGCCCGAAAGACTGAGCCCGCCCTCTCCCACCAGGGCATTCAATCCCTCCGGACGCTCTGCGACAAACTCCATGACATGGGCGGCCCGGGCGGCCTCCTCGACCGCTTGCGGCGCCGCGCCCGCCAAGGCGCCGTAGGCGATGTTGTTGGCCAGAGTGTCGTTGAAAAGCACCACATCCTGGGTAACCAACGCAATCTGTTCGCGCAGGGCCGGCAACGGCCATTGCCTGAGCGGGCAGCCGTCCAACAGCAATTCTCCCGAATCCGGCTCGAAAAACCTTGGGATTAGGCTCACCAGCGTGGACTTGCCGCTGCCGGAGCGGCCGACAATCGCTACGCGCTGGCCGGGTTCGATATCAAGGCTGATATGCTGCAAGGCGGCGGGGCCGCCGGATTCGTAAGAAAACGATACATCGACGAATTGCAGGTGTCCTTTGGCGCGAGCGGACAAATCACTTCGCGGCGCGCGCGCAAGGTCGGATTCCACAGGGCTATCCAGCAAGCCGAAAACGGAGGTGGCGGCGGCCAGGCCCCGCTGCAGCGCAGCGTTCACGTTGGTCAGGTGCTTGAGCGGCGTCATAAGCAACAGCATCGCGGCCATGAAGCCGGTGAAATTTCCGATCTCAAGCCCGTCCGCAGCCGAATACCGGGCCACGAACCAGGCTACCGAGGCTACTCCCACGGCGGCCAGCAGCATCGTCAACCCATCGCCGCCGGCTCGCGCCATGATCAGCTTCAAGTGCAGGCGCCTGTTGCTCCGGTTGGCTTCAGCAAAGCGTTCGCCTTCCCGCAACGCACCCCCGAAAACCTTGATGATGCGATGACCGCGCAAGGCCTCGTCGGTAATCCGCGACACCTCGCCCATGTTTTCCTGGATGCGGGTGCTGTAGCGCCTGAAGTGCTTCGAAAGAACACGCGCAGTAAGTGCGATCAGCGGCGCGGCCACGAACACCACCGCAGAAAGGCGAGGGCTCGCATACACCATAAAGGCCACCAGCCCCGCAACGGTAAGGCTGTCCCGAACAATGGTCGTGATCACGGTGGAAGCGGCGTCGGCAACCTGTTCGGCATCGTAGAGCATGCGCGACAGCAGTTCCGCTCGCGGAAGCTGCTCGACGCTGCGCACCGGCATGTGAAGAAACCGTTCGAACAGCAGTTCGCGCATCCGTCCCACCACCGCGCGACCGATCCGCCCAAGCTGATACGCAGAAACAAAGCCTGAAATCCCACGCACCAGGAACAATCCCAACACCGCCAAGGGCAACCACCCTTCCTGCGCCGGCGCCTCGCTGTCCAGCAACTCGGTGAGGCGCTTCACGGCAAAAGCAAACCCGGTTTCGGTGGCGGCAAACACGGCCATGGCAACAGCCGCAAACAGGAAGCCGCGCCAATGGCCACGGGTCAGCGCCGCGAGACGTCGCATTGGAGAATCGGGCCGCATACTTCGAGTTTACCTGCCTGTGGACAAATCGTCGGCTTCGGCCTCCGGTGGCGGAAACGTCCACAGCCGCGCACGGCCGCGGCGCCATTCGGTGGCCAACTCGAGGTCGCCGCCGCGCCGCACCGCAAACTGCAAGGCGCCTGCATCCCCCGTGCTCCATTGCCGCGCACCCGCAGCCGCCCAGCGAGACGACACGCTCGGGCGCGGAAATCCCCAGCGGTTGAAGAAGCCGTTGGAGTGCACCACGAAGCGCGGGCGGGTCTCCGCCACGAACGCGGCCGATGACGAACTGGCGCTGCCATGGTGGGGCGAAAGCAGCAGGTCGAATGGTCCCGAAAAAGAGGATGCCAGTAAGCGGCGTTCGCCGGCGGACTCCAAATCGCCGGGAAGCAGTATGCGCGCGCGCGCGGTTTCCACTTCGAGAACGCAGGACGCATTATTTCCGCTTGTTGCTGCGCCGCGGTCGGGACTCAACACGCGAAATCGCGCCTGGTCCACCTCCCAGCTCAGGCCCGTTTCGCAGCGCCGATAATGTTGTGCCGATAGACCATACCGGTCCGGCGCGATCAGTTCGGCTTGCGGATGCGCTGCAAGCACGCTGGCCGCGCCACCGGAATGATCGGTATCGCCGTGCGAGATCACCATCGCATGTAGCCGCCGCACGCCCAGGCGGGCCATCGCCGGCACCACCACGCTGCCGCCCGCGTCACTGGATGCGTAGCGGGGTCCCGCGTCGTAGAGAAGGTTGTAGCCCGGCGTCTGCACGAGCACGGCAAGGCCCTGCCCGACATCCAGCACGGTGACGGCGAGCTCGGGCTGGTGTGGACCTCGCTCCAGCCCCAGTGCTACTGGAAGCATGAGCATGGGCGCCGCCCACCGCAGCGGCGCAGGACGCGGCGCCAGCAGCCAGGCGATCCCGACCGCGGCCAGCAGCATCGGAAGCAGGCCGAACTCCGGCGGTGTCCAGGCAGCCAGTTCAAGACCGGCAAGTTTTCCAAGAATGGACATCACGCCATCAAGCAGATTCGCACCTTGGGTCAGCAAGAAAATACCGACGGGCGGCCAAACTAGCGCGAGCAGCAACGAACCCAGAAGCCCCGGAACAATCAGCAGCGAAAACAGAGGAATGGCGGCCAGATTGGCGGCCGCGCCCAGTAACGAGACCTCGCCAAAGAACACCAGCAGCAGCGGAACCAGCCCCAGACTGATTCGCCACTGAGCCAAGGCCAGGCGGCGCGTCCATGCCGAGGCCGCGCCCATTCTTGTTTCGCCCGCCCGGCGCGCCGTCTCGCGGGCGTCGAGGATGCCTAGCGCAAGCAATGCAACAGCGCCGAAGCTCAACCAGAAGCCGGCCGAAAGCACGGCAAAAGGATCGGGGGCCAACACCACCAGAAGTGCAGCCCCCAAAGCCGCGGAAAATCCTCCGTGGCGACGCAACTGCGCAAGGATCAGCACTGCGGAAATCATCGCCAGACTGCGCACCGTGGACACCGCGAAGCCAGCCAGAGCAGCATAGGAAGAGGCAGCAAGAAAGGCGGTCACGGCAGCGAGGTGTCCGGGCTTGAAACGGCGAAAAAAGCGCTGCACGACACGCCCGGCACCCGCGCCCAACAGCCAGGCAAAGCCGGCCACCACGCCCACATGCAGCCCGGAAATTGCGAACAGATGTGCGGTGCCCGCGCGGCGCAGCGTTTCCCAGTCGTCATTGCCGAACCGATGCCTCGCCCCGGTGGCGAGAGCAATCACGAACTTGAGCCCCGGACTCTCCGCAAGCCAGGATTCCAGCTTGTCCACCAGAGCCACGCGGAAGCACAGTAGCTTGGGGCCGCTTTCGCAGCCTGCCAATCGGCGTGGCGGAAACTCATCGCGCACATAACCGGTGGCGCTGATGTTCTCGCGAAACGCCCAGCGCTCGAAATCGAAGCCTCCGGGATTTTGCAGCCCCCGCGGAGCGCGCAAACGTGCCTTTAGCTGCCAGGTTTCGCCCGCCGCAGGCGGTGCATGGCAGTCGTACCAGCTCAATTGCACCCGCCTGAGTGGCGGGCCGCTATCCTCGATGTCGGTGAGCCGGAATCGGAAGCGACAGATGCCGGCGCTGACGCGCGGGAAGTCCTCGATTACCCCCGTCACGATGCGGTCCACGCGGCCCGCACCATCGGGCATGCGCTGCTGCAGTCGCGCTTCGGCGAGTACCAGGGATACCGCCGCGGACAGCAGCGCAACCCCGAGCAGTAAAGCCCGCATGCGCCAGGCGAGGAGCGCCCCAAGCGCAAGCAGCCCGGCAAACAGAGGCAAGTCCGGGGGCGGGGGCAGCGCCAGGAACGCAAGACATACCCCTGCGAGCCATGCGATGCCCAGCGGAAGCATTAGGCGCCGCGCTCAGCAACCTGACGCCGTCTAATCCGTCAGGAATTCAGCGACCGGCGGAAGCGAGCAAACCGTCGCGCAAGGCGAGAACCCGGTCCATGCGCCGAGCGCGGGCGAGATCGTGGGTCACCACAACCAAGGCCGCCCCAGTGTTGCGGTTGAGTTGCAGCAGCAGGTCGAACACTTGCTCGCCCGATTCCGGATCCAGGTTGCCCGTAGGCTCGTCGGCGAGAACTATGGAAGGGCGCGTAATCAGGGCGCGGGCAACGGCAACGCGCTGGCGTTCGCCCCCCGAAAGCTTGGCCGGACGATGTTCCAGGCGCTCCTCCAAGCCCACCTTCCCAAGCAATTCGCGCGCGGCGCTCATCGCCTCCTCGGTGGGCGAGCGGCGGATCAGCAGCGGCATCGCCACGTTCTCCATGGCGGTGAATTCGGGCAAAAGATGGTGAAACTGATACACGAAGCCGATATTGCGATTTCGCTCCATGCCGCGTACCGCCGGCCGCATGGCGCTGAAATTCCGGCCCTTTAGCGCTACCCAGCCGCGAGTGGGCGTGTCCAGACCGCCCAACAATTGCAACAGGGTGGTCTTGCCGCAGCCCGAGGCGCCAACCACAGCTACCCGTTCACCCCGCGCAATGGCGAAATCCACTCCGCGCAACACCTCCAGCACTCTCCCTTGCTCGCGGAAATGCCGAACCAGCCCGTGACAGGACAGGGGTGGCGCGTCAACAGCCGATCCGGAGCGATTCACGAGCTTCTCCTTCAATCCATGCGGGTGGCTTGGGCGGGATCCGTGCGCGCTGCGCGCAGAGCCGGATACAAGGTCGCGCCCAGAGACAGCAGCAGCGCCATGGCGCTCACGGCAACGATCTCGGGAATCACGATCCGGCTCGGAAATTCATCCAGACGATAGCCCGGGCTGACCAGCGTAGTGTGCAGGAACTGCTCCACCGCCGAGGCGAGCGGCCCGGCCCAGAACGCCAGCGGAAGCCCCACCGCAAGGCCGAGCGCAACGCCCATTGTTCCCGCGAGACCGCCATGCGCGGCGAATACGGTCATTACCGACCGGGGCGTTGAACCGAGGGTCCTCAGGATGCCGATATCGGGTGTTTTCTCGCGCACAATCATCACCAGGCTGGACACGATGTTGAAGGCGGCAATCGCCGCCAGCAGCGACAGGATAATAATGGTGACACGCTTGGTCATGGCGATGGAATAGAAAAAGTTGGCGTGTTCCCATGTCCAATAGCGCGCAAACAGTTGTTCGGCCCGTTCGCCCGCAATTTCGGGAAGCGCGCTTTCGACCTGCCAGGGGTCTTCGAGCATGACGCGCAGGCCGCTGGCTTCAGCGCCCAGGCCGAACAGGCGGCGCGCGTCCTCGTAATGCACCCAGGCCAGCGCGCTGTCGAAATCGTTCATGCCGGCGTGGAATACACCCGCCACCTCAAGGCGCCGCATACGGGGCGCAACTCCAGCCGGTGTGCTCCATCCCTGCGCCAGCATCAGCAGAACGTCATCGCCGGCGCCTACACCCAGGCGCTCGGCCAGCGCGCTGCCCAGCACGATCCGCCAAGAGCGGGCCTGCAACGACGCAAGGGCATCGCCGACGGCCAGACCGCCCAGTGCCCGGAATGCAGGTTCGTCGGGCTCGAAACCAAGCAACTGCACACCGGCAACGGCGTCCGTTACCGACAGGACACCCTGACCCTCTATGTAGGGCGCCGCTGATTCGACTCGCGGGTCAGCCAGCGCGAACTCGCGAAGTTCCTGCCAATCCGAAAGCTGCCCGGTCGGCCCGAGATAGCTCCCGTGCGCCACCACGTTCAGAATCCGCTCGCGCACCACCTGGTCGAAGCCGTTCATGACCGACAGGACCACGACCAGAAGCGCAACCGCAACCGCCACGCCCAGCATCGAGAGTAGCGAAACAAGGGAAACGAACCCCCCTTGGCGGCGCGCCCGCAGTTGCGCCGAAGACATCCACAATTCGAAAAACCGCACGCTGTTACTCGTAGCGCAGGACACTGGCCGGATCGACCTGCGCCGCGCGGCGGGCCGGATACCAGCTGGCCAGAGCGGAAAGCAGCAAGCCCAGGATAATGACCGAAAACACCAGCGACGCGGACAGTTCCGAGGGCACCTCGGTCAGGTAGTAGGCTTCCGCCGGCAGGAACTCGAAGCCCAGCAGTCCTTCGAGAAAGCGCATGGCGGGATCCACGTTGCGGGCCAGCCACACGCCCAGTGCACCGCCGAGCGACACGCCGACAAGCCCCGCCAATAGGCCCTGCAGGCAGAAAATCGACATGATCGCCGGAGGACGCGCACCCAGGGTGGCGAGTATGGCGATCTCCCCACGGCGTTCATTGACCGACATCACCAGCGTGGCCAGGATATTGAACACCGCGACCGCGATAATCGCGGCCAGCAGCGCGGCCATCGCGGCGCGTTCAAGCTGTACGGTGCGGAACAAGGCTTCGTGCTCGCTCATCCACGAGCGCGCGGCCAGACCCAGCCTGTTCGCCAACGCGGACGATGCAGCCCAGGATTCGACCTCGGCGGGCGTGGCATAGGGATCCTTGCCCCGCACCTCCAGGGCGCTTATGCGGCCTTGCATGCCCGCCAGCTCCGACACCTTGCGCAGGCTTGCCAGGGCCAGGCTGCTATCGGGACCCGCCACGCCCGCCAGAAATATCGCCCGCACCACCTCATCGCTGAGCCGCGGACTTCGGCCGCCCGGCCTGGGCACCAACACGCGCACGCGGTCACCCACGTCCACGCCCAAGGTCCAGGCCAGGTGCCGTCCCAGCGCAAGGCCGCCGTCTTCCGTATGGAGTTCATCCAGAGACCCTGCGATCAGGTTGCCTGACAGGCGCGCCGTTTGCCCTTCCGATCCGGCCGCCATTCCCACCAGCCGCACAGCGGCAAACCGCCGTTGCGAGGAAAGCAATCCTTCCAACTCCACAACCGGCGTTACGCTATCGACGCTGGGCAGCGCCGCTACTTCCGCAGCTACTTCACGCCAGTCCTCGCCGAGCTCAGCCACTAGCTTGACCTGGGCGTCGAATCGCAGCAGCCGATCACGCAGTTCGGAGCGAAAACCGTCCATGACCGAAATAACCACGATCAGTGCCGCAACGCCAAGCACCATTCCCACCACTGAAGCCAAACCGATAAAGGAAATGAACCGGTTGCGCGTGGGCGCACGGAGATAGCGCCAGGCTATGGCGAGGGGCAACGGCCGGAGCATGCTGCAATTCTCCCACATCGCGATTCTCGAACCGCAGTTGGCCGCTGGCGCCCGGAATTGCGCAATCGGGCGAGACATGCAGACCCTCAGCGGCGAAAATGCACTGCCCATGGAAACACCGACGCAAACTGACCGCAGAGCGGACCGGATGCTGCGGCTGAATTGGCCCAGCGCCGGCATCGCCGAAATGCAGTTGTTCAGCGTTAACGCCGGCGCTGTGCCTCTGGTTTGCGCGGAACTCATTGCCGACCATGCGGGCTCCTGCCTGGTGGTGGTGACTCCCGATCCGGGACGCGGCGAAGACCTGATGCGGCAGGTGTCCTGGCTGCGCGGAGGTTCGGACCGCATGGCGTTGCTGCCCGATCGCGAAACGCTGCCTTACGACCTGTTCAGCCCGCACTCCGAAATCGTTTCCCGGCGACTTGAGACGCTCTCGCGATTGCTCGACGCCGACGCCTCGGATGCGCCTCTGACGGTATTCGTGGCCGCGCCGACACTGCTGGACCGGTTGCCGCCCAGAAAAGCGCTGCGAAGTTGGATGAAATTCGATTGCCGGGTCGGTCAGGAACTGGATCCTCGGGAATTGCACCGACGCCTGGAAGAAGCCGCCTATGTGCGCGTGCCGCTGGTGAACGAGGCGGGCGAATACGCGGTTCGGGGCGCGCTGACCGACCTGTATCCCAGCGGAGCGCCGGCTCCGGTGCGCATCGAATTCTTCGATCTGCAAGTGGAATCGATCCGCATTTTCAACCCGGCTTCGCAGCGCAGCACACGAAACTTGAACGCGTTTCGCCTGTTGCCGGCGCGCGAACTGCCGCTGGATTCCGGCAGCGTGGAAGCGTTCCGCGACCGATTTCGCCGCCGCTTTCCCGACAATCCTGCGCGCGCGGAGGTGTACCGCAAGCTGGGCGAGGGCGTGGCGCCGCAAGGCGCCGAGAACTATCTGCCGCTGTTCTACGAGCAAACCGAAACCCTCTGGGACTACCTGCCCGCCGACAGCGCCGTAGTGCTCCTGCCCGGCAGCGAAGCCGCGATGCAGACAGAATGGGACAATGTTGCCGAGCGCTGCCGACAGCGCGCCGACGATCCGGAGCAACCCTGTCTGGCGCCCGACGAGCTTTTCGCGCCGCCCGCACTGCAACAGTCCGCGATGGACGTATTCAGGCAGGTCAAGTGCAGCGGCGACCCGTTGCCTGGCTCCGACCGAGGCGGCGTGGCGCGCAGCATGGATGTGCGCCCGGCTCCTAGTCTGCTCCTTTCGCGGAGCGACGAGCATGCGTCGCTGGAGGCGTTTGCTCGGAAACCCGGTAGGCGCATCCTGCTATCGGCGGAAACAGCCGGCCAGCGCGAACTGATCCGCGAACTCCTCCGCAGCCGCGCGCTTAAGCCACTGGAGACGCCGTCCTGGTCGGCTTTTCTCGCCTCGGCAGCTCCGCTGTGCCTTGCGGAGAGTCCCTTGGACGAAGGCATGGCGCTAGGCGACGAGATCGTGGTGCTTACCGAGCGCGAGCTGTTCGGGCGGCAACGGCCCTTGACTCGCCGGCGCCGCGGCAGCCAGCCGGAACCGGAAGCTATCCTGCAAAGTCTGGCCGACCTTTCTCCCGGAGCGCCGGTGGTACACGAAGATCACGGAATCGGCCGCTACGAGGGCTTGCAGACCATTCATGCGGGCGACGCACCCGCTGAGTTCATGTGCGTGGAGTATGCCGGCGGCGACCGCCTCTATGTGCCGGTTTCGGACATGCAGTTGATCACCCGCTACACCGGCGGAAACCCGGAGCAAGCGCCTCTGCACCGGCTAGGTTCGGATGCCTGGGCGCGGATCAAACGTCGCGCAGAGCAACAGTTGCGCGACACGGCGGCCGAATTGCTGGCGCTGCAGGCGCAGCGGACCGCGCGGCGCATGCCCGCCATGCGCGCCCCGGCAGCCGAGGCCAGTGCCTTTGCGGCGCGCTTCCCCTACCGCCTCACCGACGACCAGAAGCGCGCCGTAGAGCAGGCACTGGAAGACCTGGCCGCGGGGAAACCCATGGATAGGCTGATTTGCGGAGATGTGGGGTTCGGCAAGACCGAGGTCGCACTGCGCGCTGCGTTTGCAGCCGTCGTGGAGGGTTTCCAGGTAGCGGTGCTCGCACCCACCACGCTGCTTGCGCAGCAGCACCACCGTCTGTTCAGCGACCGGTTTGCGGACTGGCCGGTGCGCGTGGAAATGCTGACGCGCTTCGGCAAAGGCCGAACCAACGAGGCGCTGCGGCAAGACCTCAAGGACGGCCGCGTGGATATCGTGGTGGGTTCCCATGGTCTGTTGAGCCAGCGGGTTGGTTTCAAGCGGCTGGGACTGCTGGTGGTGGACGAGGAGCACCGTTTCGGCGTGCGTCAGAAGGAGCGCATCAAGGCGCTGCGTGCCGACTTGCACGTGCTCACGCTAACGGCCACACCGATTCCGCGCACCCTGAACATGTCGCTGGGCGGGCTGCGCGATCTCTCGCTGATCACTACGCCACCGCCCGCGCGCATGGCGGTGAAGACCTTCGTGACGCCCTGGCGCAACAGTCTGATCCGGGAGGCCTGCCGGCGCGAACTGCGCCGCGGCGGAGCAATCTTTTTCGTCCACAACCGCGTTCGGGACATCGACAGGATCGCCCGCGAACTCAAGACTCTGCTCGGCGACGTGCGCCTGGAGGTGGCTCACGGTCAGTTACTGGACGCAGAACTGCAAAGGGTAATGACCGATTTCTACCACCGCCGCTTTGACGTGCTGGTATGCACCACCATCATCGAGAGCGGCCTGGACATACCGCACGCCAACACCATGCTGATCAACCGAGCCGATCGCCTGGGACTGGCGCAGTTGCACCAGCTTCGCGGCCGAGTCGGCCGCTCGCATCACCAGGCCTATGCCTACCTGATTCGGCCGCACGAGAAGGAAATGACCGCCGACGCACACAAGCGCCTTGAGGCCATACAGGCGGCAGGCGAGCTGGGGGCGGGTTTCCTGCTGGCCACCCACGATCTCGAGATCCGCGGCGCCGGAGAACTGCTTGGCGAAGAACAGTCCGGGCAGATACAGCAGGTCGGCTTCAGCCTCTACAACGACATGCTGACCAGGGCCGTGGAGGTTTTGCGCGGCGGCGACACGGGCAAGAGCGATGTCGTCGCTGCGGCGCATCTGCGCGCCGACGTGGAACTGCATGTTGCCGCGCTGGTGCCGGAAGACTACATGCCGGATGTGAACCAGAGGCTGAGCTGGTACAAGCGCATCGCCTCGGCGAGCGGCGCGGGACAACTCGACGAATTGCAGGTGGAACTCGTGGACCGTTTCGGGCCGGCGCCGGAGGCGGCCCGAAATCTGTTCCGCCAGTCCCGCATCCAGCAACGCATGCGCGGGCTGCGCATCCGGATGCTGGAGGCCGCGGCCCGAGGCGGCGAGATCGAATTTCACCCGGACACCCCCGTGGACCCGATGCAACTGGTAGCTCTCGCACAGCGGCAGCCGCAGGAGTTCGCTTTGCGGCCGAATGGCGCGCTGAAGTTCCGGGCCGCGCTGGACGATTCCGACCGGCGCTTCCGCTATGTCGAACGCCTGCTCACGACCCTCGAACAATCCAGCCCAACTTCGTAAACCGTAAACTTGGCCACATGATGCCGCTTGTACGCCGCCCAAGAGCCAGAAAGCCCGCCCCGTCGCACCTGCTGCTATGCGCTGGGCTGGCCTGTGCAACGCTGGCTGGCCCGCCTGCGCTTGCCCAGGAGGACGAGTTCCGCGTGGCGCTGGAAGTCCTCGTTTTTCTGCATCTCGATCCGGAGGCCAGCACCGAAGAGTTGGGCGTACAGCCACCCGCTCTTCCGGCGCCGCAAACCTATCCGGCGCCGCTTGCGCTGCCGGATTCGGGCGCAGTCACGCCACCCGCTCCGACCGGCTTGCTGGCACTCACCCGCGCCCAGTACGCGATGGAAGGTATCTGGTCTACGATGCGACGCAGCGCGGAATACCGGCCACTGGCGCATTTCGCCTGGGCCATGCCCGCCGGCTGGGACGGACAGCCGATTCCCTTGCGCCTGTCGACGCTATCCGCAGTGACGTTGCCCTTCAGCGGTGTGGCATCGCTGCGCGAGAACAGGTTCGTGCACTTGACGCTTGATCTTCGCCTACCTGACGACGAAAACGAAGGCACAGTGTTCCAGCTTGCCGAGAGCAGGCGTCTGCTGCTGGAAGAGATCCACTATTTCGATCATCCCCGCTTCGGGGCGGTTGCGAGACTGTTCCGCTATCGGGAGTCGCCGCAGACCGACGACCAGGGCTGAAGGCGGAACCCACCCGACCGCCGGGCGCCTGGCCTGCAAATTGGTCTTAGCGCGCGCGGAGAAGCGCGGCCAGACGCTCGGCTCCGCCGGGCCTGGGAGCCAGATTCCAGTTGGCCAATAGTTCGCGCGCGCCTTCAGGGTCATTGCATATCGGCAGCATGTCGCATCCGGCCCGCAAGGCCGCGGCTACTCGTTCGTCCAGCGCGCCAGCCTGGGCGGCGCCGTGCATCGACAAGTCGTCGGCGAAAATCGCGCCGGCGAAACCGATACGCTCACGCAGTTCATGCTTGAGCCAGCGAGACGAGTAGCACGGCGTGGCCGCATCCACCGCGTCATATCGCACATGGGCGGTCATGAGCGCCGCCAGCCCATTGCCGACCAGCGTCTCGAACGGCAGCAAGTCCGCGCGCAACGATGCATATTCCCTTTTGTCCACGGGCATTTCATCGTGCGAATCGGCTTCCACCCAGCCATGCCCCGGAAAATGCTTGGCCACGCAGACCATGCCGCCCGCCCGCGCGCCGGCGTGGAACGCCAGGCTCAACTCCGCCACAACCTCCGGGTCGTGGTGCAGTGCGCGGTCGCCGATCACCGCGCTGCGTCCGTAATCGATATCAACGACCGGAGCGAAGCTGAAGTCGATGTCCATCGCACCCAGTTCCAGAGCCAGCAAGCGTCCTCTGGCGCGCGCCATTTCGCGCGCCTTCCCGGAATCATCATCGAAGGCCTCGCCCAGGGCTCGGGCCGGCGGAAGCGACGAGAACCCTGCCCGCATGCGCTGCACCCTCCCGCCCTCCTGATCAACGGCGACCAGCATTGGGCGTCCTGCTGCGGCGCGAATGGACGCCACCAAGCGCCGTATCTGCGCGGGCGAACGGCAGTTGCGAGCAAACAAGATGATGCCACCCACCGCGGGATGAGCCAGCATCACCTGCTCGTCATCGGTGACGGTCTCGCCAGCCAAATCGATCATCAGCGGGCCCACCGGCGTACGCCCTCAGGGACGGATATCGACTCGGCACCCAGGGCGCACAAGATCGAACAGGTCAATGACGTCCCGATTGCGCATCCGCACGCAGCCATGCGACCTCGGCACCGACATCGGCTCGGAATCGGGCGTGCCATGGATATAGATGTGGCGGCGCATGCTGTCGAAGCGCCCAAGCCTGTTCAAACCGGGCTGCTCGCCGCACAGCCACAGAATCCGGCTAAGCACCCAGTCGCGCGAAGGGTGTTTGCGGGCCAGTTCCTCGGAGTAGATTTCGCCGGTGGGCCGGCGGCCTACGAAAACCGCGCCTTCGGGCTGTCCGGCGCCTATGCATGCGCGAATCCGGTGACGGCCGCGCGGCGTGCCGAGACTGCCTTGCAGCTCGCCGGGGCCGAAGCGTGAGGTTGATACGGGCCATTGCTGGCGTGTTTCCCCGCTGTCCACGAGCTTGAGGACTTGCCGCGAAATCTCGACTACGATTTCAGTCGACACTTGTGCTCCTGTGGCATGGCCATGCGCTGTACTGCGCATGCGATACGCTGCCAGCCCCAGCCTTCTCTTCGTCCCCACCTCGCGGGAGTGTTGGAGCCAGGGATGGCGGAACCAAGCCAGGGACGGCGTCTCCCGCGAGGTGGGGACGAAGAGAAGGCGAATTCAAAGCACCCTACCCCGCAGCTTCCCGCTGCTGAGACTGTTCAGCCGCGTCGGTAGCTGATTCTTCGGCGGAAACTTCGGCCGAGGGCTCGCTGGCCTGGGCGTCCGCTGCGCTGTCGTCTGGCGACTCGCTCTCGCTGTCCTCGGGCGGCTCGCGTTCTCCGTCTTCGGGCTCTGCTTCCAGTTTGCCGGCAAATTCATTCAGATGCTCCTCACCGCTGGCCTTGAGCACATCAATCAGCAGCCCGTACTCTTCGTCCAGATTGTCTTGGGTGAAATTGCCCCTCAGGAACTCAAAGTGCAGAAACACCAGGTAGGTGTTCAGGGCGTCTTCCAGGCAGTAGCGCCGAATATCACCGATACGTCCTTCGAGGTGGGCATCCATGACGCTGCTGCCCTGCATCAGGTTCTTTCCCGGCAGGCCCAGCAGCGCGCTGGCTTCGCGCAGGCTGGGGCGCCCGCGTCCCTGGAATCCTGATAGTGCATCCATAAGATCGGTATGACGCCAATGGAAGCGCGACATGTAGTTATTGAACCGGAAAGCCCTTTCCTTGAGGCCGGTCTCCCAATACACGCCGGCCTGCACTTCGTGGCGCAGCGCGCGAAAGTTAAGCACCGGCAGATCAAAAGCCGCACCGTTCCAAGTCACGAGATCGGGCACATAGTGCTCCAGGCCACGAAAGAACCGCGTGATCAGGTCCTGCTCCGGCGCGTTCTCTTCGCCCAGCACCAATGGACGCAATCCTTCCTCGTTGCGCAACACTACCGCTATGGCCACCACCCGATGCTGAATCGGGGGCAGAAAATCCAGGCCGGTACGCTGCTGATAGTGATGCAGCATGGCACGCATCACCTCCGCATCGTCCAGCTCGCCATCAAGCCCGTAGAGGGCCCGCCCCATTTCCGCGTCCGGTACCGTCTCAATATCCAGAATCAGCTTGGCTTTCATCCCCTACCCCCCTGCCTTCAGTCACCAGTATGGCCGTGGCCACCACAAGACCGGCCTCGTCAGTCAAACTCAGGTAGCCGCCGCTGACCCCCGCGGCGGCGCACACGGTCTTGCCGCGTGACGAAAAAATGATTTCCGGCCGACCACGCCTGTCATGCTTGACCCCCGCATCACGCACCCACATTCCGTAGCGAAAGCCGGTTCCCAACGCCTTCACGATCGCCTCCTTGGCCGCGAAACGCATGGCCAGAAAGCGGACCGGGTTCTTTGTTTCCACGAATTTCTTCTGCTCGGAGTCCATCAGCACTCGGCGCGCAAAGCGCTCGCCGAAGCGCCGGTAGACGCGCTCCACCCGGTCGATCCGCAACAAGTCCGTCCCGATCCCGAAAATCATGCAGTCCCCCGGCCCGCCTGCTCCTCGCGCGCTTCGTTCATCAACTGCTTCATGCGCCCAACGGCGGTGGAGAAACCACAAAATATCGCTTCCGAAACAATAGCATGACCGATATTGAGTTCGGCGATCTCCGGTATGGCGGCCACCTCGGCGGTGTTTCCGTAGTGCAGCCCGTGACCCGCGTTGACCACCAGACCCAGGCCCGCGGCCAGCCCGGCAGCGTTGCGGATGCGCTCCAGTTCTTGGCCTGCCTGCGCCGCATCCGCAGCGTCGGCGAACGCGCCCGTATGCAGTTCAACAACGGGCGCGCCCACGGCAAGCGCGGCGCGCAATTGCGCCTCTTCAGGATCGATGAACAGCGAAACGCGAACGCCCGCCTGCGCCAGCCGGCTGCAAACGCTCTTCAGCACGCCGGTCTGCCCGAGCACGTCAAGCCCCCCTTCGGTAGTGAGCTCCTCGCGTCTTTCCGGCACCAGACAGCAGTCCCTCGGCCGCCAACGTTCCGCCAGCGCCACCATTTCTCCAGTGGCCGCCATTTCCAGGTTCACCCGCATCCCCGGCGTGTCGATCAGGCGCTGAACGTCACGGTCCTGAATGTGCCGGCGATCCTCCCGCAGATGCACGGTGATGTAGTCCGCGCCTGCCGCCAGGGCCTGCCGCGAGGCTTCCACGGGGTCGGGATAGTCGGTCTTGCGCGCCTGCCGCAAGGTGGCCACATGATCCACGTTCACTCCAAGAAGGATCGTCACCGGCTCACACCTCAATTCGATTGCGCAGTCCAGACTTGCAAGTTTGGCAGTTCATGAAAATACCAAAAGCGATGCGCAAACTATCGCTTCCAATTCGTTGAAAAGTCCAGCTCCTGAACCAATTCGAACGTATTGCGGCAGCGAATGCCAAATGTCTTGCACACGTCTGGAATGCGGCGATTCGCTCTTTGCTGCGAGGGTTTCGATACTTCAGTCGTTACGATCGTACGATCAACCGGGTCCAGTAGCGCGTATGACATCAAGAATGGGTCCCGCCCCAATTTCACGATTTCGTCGTCGGTCAAGTCGGGCGCATAGCCTTGCTCGGTTATCCGCGACACCAGCTCGGGATCGGCCGCCTCATTCAAGAGAAGAGCCTTTTCTGTGCCTTGGTCTCTTGCCCACAGTGCGAGTTGGTCTTCGCCGGCCTTTATCTCCTCGTATATCTCTATCGGGATTTTGACGCACTCGGCTTCTCCCTGATGAACAAGCCATTCCCAATACTCCGGTACACGGTCGATCGAGTAATAGTCCCGATTGGCATCGATTAAAACGTTGGCGTCCAGCAAGTAGATCACCGGGACTTTCTAAGCAGCGCGACTAGCTTTGCCAACACTCAGCAAGTTCTGAACTTGCTTCGCCTTTACGCCCAGGACCATCCCGGCCTTGGTAGTAGTTAATGCACCCGCGCGCATCATCCGCTGCACGACATGGATAAGCCCACCGCCCAATCGATGATGGCGTACCGTGTAGAAATTGGCGCCCCCCTCTTGGCCACGTGCGCGTTCACGTCGCACTTCTCGATTCTCAAGCCACTCATCTCGAAACCGAGTGCTGAGACGTTGCCAGATGTTCCGGTGAATTCGCTGTGCTCGATACAACTTGTACGTCACCATGGAGCGGCTGAGATTGCGCTCGTTAGCAAAGATGGTGACGGCATCGGATATGGAGTCTTCATTGTCGATGTCCGGGAGCCGAAGTTGCCGCAACTCATTCTCCGGAAGCAGAAACTCTCCGGCAACGTCGTTACAGAATTGCTCAATGGTCGAATCTGCAGCGTCGGCGCTGACACCTGTCTGGCCTAGCCAAAGATGGGCAAGTTCATGCAGCAGCGTAAAAGACCAAGCCGTTTGAGCGTCTTGGTCGTTGATAACCACAAAGGGGGCCACAGGATCGGAAAGAGCAAAGCCGCGAAACGTTCGTAGTTCTATTGCTGTGTGATAGCTGCCCAAGTTCCCGGCCAAAACTACATAAACGCCAATGCTCTCAACAGCCTTGCGCAGTTCCCTGAAAGCCTCGCCGGCACCCCCTTGCGCCTTCCGGAACTCCTCAAGTGTTATTGGCAACGCCTGACGGATGGACTCGACAACGGCTTGAACCCCGTTGTTGGTCGTCTTGCTGCCAATGAATGCAAGCTCATTCCCTTCTTCTTCGTCTTCCAGCGCAGCACGAAGCAGGCTCTGCCGTGCCCCGACACTCCGAATCAATGCGTCGAGCAAAGCATCATCCCTCGGATCGTATCCGCTTGGCAAAGTCCGATAATCGTTGCCACGATCACCCTTTTGGGGGACATTGGACAGATAGAACGTGAGTAACGGCCGCCGATACTGCTTTGCCATGCGGACAAGCAAGGCTCGCGTTGGAGCCGTTTCGCCGGTCTCAAGTTGTTGCAATCGCTCCGCCGGGGTCGACGCTTTGGTCCGGCCTAACGCGATCTTTTTCGCTGCCTCTTCAGGTTCAAGACCGGCAGTTTCGCGAGCCCAGCGCAGAATTGCCGGGTTGACGTGTACTTTGCTCATCGCGTAACCATTCGGACCTCGTTAACCGATTGGCTGCATCAGCAGAGGTGATGTTGAGATTCCGGATCTGTGCGGCAGCGTGCCGAAAGTGATCTCTGCTTTCCTCTGGAACCAATTCTAACCGGATTGTCCCGAAAGCCGCCTTTGCCGTGCAGCAGAAACTCCGCCTAAGGGCGCAGAAAAAGCATGGGCGGTTGTAGTCACTCCATTGCTGCCACCCGACTGGGTAATTGCACCTCCTTTGACGTGCACGATACCGATCTGGCAAATGCTTGTGCGATCGGCATTGGCCGTTTCGACGTCAATTGCGTTAAATGTCAGCACTTCTGTCCGCCTTGCCCAGGATTTGCAGGAATTGGGCTGCATCCAGCACCTGTACGCCCAGAGTTCTTGCTTTGGCGAGCTTGCTGCCTGGATTGGCTCCTGCAACCAGGTAATCGGTCTTCTTCGACACGCTGCCGACGACGTGTCCTCCCGCTTCAAGAATCAGTTCGCGCGCCTTGCCTCGGGTCATGTCCTGCAGCGCGCCGGTCAGCGCCAGCGTCTTTCCGTGCAAAGGCCCGGTGGATGAGTCCACAGCGGCGTCGCTTTCCGGCCAATTCACCCCGGATTGCCGCAGCTCTTCAATAAGCCGCGCGTTTTCCGACGAATCAAAGAACTTGCGGATTTGTTCGGCCACTATTTCACCCACGTCGCGCACATCGCACAGTTGCTCTTCGTCCGCCGCCAGCAGCGCGTCCAGACTGCCGAAGCGCCGGGCCAGCGTTTCAGCCGTGATCCGGCCCACGTCACGAATGCCCAATGCGTAGAGAAAACGCGCCAAGGTAGTCCGCTTCCGCTCTTCGATGGCTGTTGCCAG
The DNA here is from genome assembly GCF_965221325.1 of Candidatus Foliamicus sp. GTDB lineage: Bacteria > Pseudomonadota > Gammaproteobacteria > Steroidobacterales > Foliamicaceae > Foliamicus. The sequence goes on from NZ_OZ244880.1 coordinate 1,992,941, forward strand.
TTTGTTTGCGCGCTTGGCGCCGAACTGTATCGTGATCACCATGTTCGAAATATGTTTCTTCTTCCGGTCAAGTTGGAATAGATCTCCCACGCTCTGAATCACCTGTTCGTCAACCAGACGGCTTATCCACCCCGGGCCCAACTCCTGCATATTCAGGCCCTGCGGGCTAGCCAGCCGAACAAGCTTGGACGTGAGGGATCGCGTGCCGGGACCATTGGTGAGCAAAGCGCCCTGCCCTTCTTGCGTGACTCGGTCCCGATCAAGCAACCGTTCAAGCGTCTCGGATTCGGAGGAAATGCCATCCCATGTCACGCCGGCAGCGAGCAAATCCGCGATCAGCTTTCTGTTCTGCGCCTGCGCGAAGAATGCGGCAACCGCCGTCGCCGCCGCTTGGTTCACGCCGGGTACCCGCTGCAACTCTTCCGCAGAAGCACGGACCACGGAATCAAGTTTCTTGTAATGGTCTGCAAGGCGCGCTGCTGTTTTTGCCCCGACACGAGGAATCCCCAGGGCATTCAGGAACTGCGGCAACCTGGTGTGCTTTGCGTAGTTGACCGTCTCGACCAGCCTTTCCGCGAATTGCATTCCGGCGGGCTTTTGTATGGCCAAGGCCGCAAACTCGTCCTCGCCCATGCGAAAGATGTCGGGGATGCTCCGCACCCGACCCTCTTCAACCAACTTGTCTATCCATTCCGCGCCCAAGCCCTCGATATCCATCGCCTCTCTGGACAGAAAGTGCAGGATTGCGGCCTTGAGCTGAGCGGGACAGGCGAGCGCGCCGGTGCAGCGCGCCACGGCTTCATCCTCGGGAAGCGCAACCGCGGCGCCGCATGCCGGGCACTGCGTGGGCAGTTCGGGCGCCGGTGGATTGCCGGCGCGATGTTCGGGCAGTGAGCGAACCACTTCCGGAATAACGTCGCCGGCGCGCCGCACTACGACCGTATCGCCCACGCGAACATCCTTGCGTAGAAGTTCGCCATAGTTGTGCAGGGTCGCGTTGCCCACCGTGGCCCCGCCCACGAACACCGGCTCCAGGCGCGCAACGGGAGTGAGCGCCCCGGTGCGTCCGACCTGGAATTCGATGGCCCGCACAGTGGTGGTGCGCTCTTCGGCCGGGAACTTCTGCGCCACCGCCCAGCGTGGCGCTTGCGAAGACTCCCCGGCCTGGTCGCGCAAGTCGAAGCGGTCGAGCTTGTACACCACGCCGTCGGTCGCGTAATCGAATTCGTTGCGCCGAGCCAGAATTCGCTCGTAGTGCCGGGCGCATCCCGCCGTTCCGCTCACGCGCTCGGCGTGCGGGCACACCTTGAGGCCCCATGACTGCATCAGCCGCAGCAACTCGACTTGGCCGGACGCTGCGGGTACATCCTCTGCGCGGCCCACGCCATGGGCGAAAAAATCCAGCGAACGTTTCTGCGCCAGCTTCGGATCCTTCTGCCGCAGCGCGCCGGCCGCCGCATTGCGCGGATTGACCAGAGCTTTATCGCCCTCTTTGCGGGCGTTCTCGTTGTAGCGCCGAAACGCCGCCAAGGGCATGAACACTTCGCCGCGCACCTCCACGCGATCCGGCACATGGGGGCCGGACAGGCGCGTCGGCAGCGAATGAATAGTCAACGCAGTATGGGTGACATCCTCGCCGGTGCGGCCGTCGCCGCGGGTGGCGGCCCGCACCAGGACTCCGCGTTCGTAAGCCAGGCTCAAGGCCACGCCATCCACCTTGGGTTCGGCGGAATAGAGCCTTTCCTCCGCGTCGTCCAGACGGCCCGCGAGACGACGGTCGAATGCTTCCAGTTCCTCGAAATCGAAAACGTTTTCCAGCGAAAGCATGGGCGCGGCATGCTGCACAGGGGCGAACGCGGGGCTGGGACGGAAGCCGACCAACTGCGTAGGGGAATCCGCAGTGGCGAGCTCGGGATGCGTCCGCTCGAGCTCGCGCAGCTCCCGGCACAGCGCGTCGTAAGCGGAATCGGGAATTTCCGGAGCATCCTGCTCGTGGTACAGCCGGTTGTGTCGGAGAATCTCGCTCCGCAGCCACCGCGCACGTTCTTCTGTATCGGCCG